>CANCET010000082.1 GCA_947375105.1 Sphingomonadaceae bacterium | reverse complement strand
TCAGTGCGGGGTCGATATCGGCAAGCGGGATCAGATTGGCCACGGGCAGGCGGGCTTTCATGCGGCAACAAAGGAAGCGCGCCGATAGCGGGACGGGGGGGCGGGGGCAAGCGCCGGGCCAAATGCCGGGGCTAATGCGGAAGTGGCGGCCTAGAGGATCACTTCCAGCGGCGCGGGGGCGGGCAGGGCGTGGAGATCCCAGAAGCGTTCGGCAATGGTATCGGGGGCAAGGGGTGTGCCGGGCAGGATCTTGCCGGTGATGGTCACTGTGCCGACGCGGATCGGCGTACCCTCCATCTCCTTGTGCAGCGACTGCGCGAGATTGCGGATGCCCGCCTTGCCCACGGCGAGCGAGGAGGCGGGAAGCCACGGCGTGGGATCGAGCGCGAGGCCGCCGCCGGTGAGCAGGATCGTGCCGCGTCCGCGCGCTTTCATGGCGGGGAGGACGGCCTGTACTGCCGCCAGTGCGCCGCCGACGTTGACGCGGAAATCCGCAACAAGCCCTTCGAGCGGAATTTGCGAAGGCAGTGCCGGGGTGGCGCTGTAGGCATTGTAGACCAGCACATCGATCGGGCCCAGATCAGCCTCGACTGCGCGGATCGCGGCACCCAGTGCAGCAAAATCTCCAGCATCGACGGCGTGCAGATCGAGCCGCTGACCTTGTGCCGCCAGATCGGCAGCGAGAGCGGCGGATTTTTCGGGATTGCGCGCAAACCCGGCAACGATATGGCCTGCTGCGGCGAAGCGGCGAGCCAGGGCTGCCGATAGCCCTGGCCCCATGCCGATGATCAATGCAACCGGATGCGTGGACGTCATCAGGGGGCCTCCCGTGGGTGACGCGCCCCGCTGCCGGCTGGCGCGATCAGTGTGTCATACGCGCGAGCAGGCGCAGCCGCGAGTTGAATTCGCCGCGATCGACGTAGCAGCCGTGGAGGTGCCGGAAGCCCGAGGCCGGATCGAACGCCTCGCGCCCGTGGAGCACGCGGCGATTGTCGAACACGATCATTTCGCCTGCCTTGAGCTTGAAGGTGAGCTGGTATGCGGGATCGCGGGTCATCGCCATGAACGCGCGGTATGCCCGGTAGTAGGCGGGCATGATTTCCGGCGCCATGTCGAACGTGGCGGCGATATGCGCGTTCCAGCGGATTTCGCAGACGCGGCCGGCGCGGTCCAGCGTGATGACCGGGGCGTGGGTGCGGATATCGGCGTCGCGGTCGTGAAAGCGGAAGGGGATCGGCACTTCGCAGAGCAGGCGGAAGGATTCGGGATCCGCCATGCGCAAGTCCTCCGCCAGCGCGAAGCCATCGGCAAACAAGGAACCGCCGCCCTCGGCCTCGTTGGCGAGGCAGTGGAGGAACTGGAAGCCCGGCGGCACTTCCTGGTTGGGCAGATCGGTGTGCAGTGGCAGAGTGACAGCGGTGTAGGCCAGATTGTTGGGGTCGGGCTTGCTCACCACTTCGAAGGTCATGCCGAAATTGGTCTCGCGCAGGAACCCGATCTTGCAGGCGATATCGACGCCGGCGTCGATGCGGTTTTCCAGCCCGTCGACAATGCTGAGCCCGGTTGCGGCGGTGTCTTCCATCCAGGCCCGCAGTCCGTGCGAGGTGGCAAGGATCTGCGTGGTGGAGTGGCGGGGGACGGCGCCGGGAGTGAGATCCGCGTGCCACAACCGGGGCGGGATCGCGGAAGGATCGCTGGCCGGGCTGCCGGGACGATGCGCTTCGAGCAAGGCGAGCGGCAAGTGGCTGACGTGCCCATCGGCATAGTGCAGGATCACGGTTTCGGCGCCCTGTTCGGCGTTGAGCAGAACCGGATCGGTATCGAGCGTGAGGAGATCGAGAACGCGTTCCTCGGTCTGCGGGTGAAATGCGCTGGGGCAATTGTCGCGCAGCCAGAGCGTGGGGTAGGTGGTGGGCGTACCGTCTGCCCACGTGGTGAGGAGGGCGTCGGGACGCACTTCCATAGCGGAAAGTTTCATCAGGATTATCCCGTCATGTCGCAAGGGTGATCGCAGAAAGCTGGATCAGATGCGCGGCGGCGGGCGCCAATCCTGCACTTTACCATGGGCGCCCGCCGGGCGGCGGCCACCAATCGCAAAGCTAGAGTGAAGCGTTTTCATAATCTCAAGTTATGGCCTGGGCCGGATTGCAACAAGCGCAATCCACTGGCCATTCTTGCCCTCATTGCCACTTGTCAAACGGCGTGCCAACTATCGCAAATGCATGATCTGAGCTCTGCTTCGCCCCGCGTGGAGGCCAATTCCCTTCGATTCGCGACCATTTTGATCGGCATCGGCGCTGCAACCGCAGCCGCGCACATCGGCAACAATTTCACCACGTACCTCGTCGGCGCGCTGATGGACCGCTTTGGTTTCACGCCGTTTGCGATGGGCGCGTGGAACATGGCTGAAACACTGAGTTATGCCGCGGCGATGTTCCTGGTGGCGCCGCGGGCGCGCGGGCTCGATGCGCGGGTGCTGGCGATGGCCGCGAGCGCGGTGGTGATCGCGGCGCAGGCTGGCTCGGCTCTGACGGGGGCTTATCCGCTGCTGTTCCTGGGCCGGATTGGCACCGGGCTGGGCTTCGGGCTGATGAACAGTGCGCTCAACCTCGCGGCGGGGCGCACGGGCAATCCGGCGCGGTGGATCTCGGTGGGCATTGCGGTGCAGACGCTGCTCTACAGCGGCATCGCCATCGTGCTGCCGATGATCGGGCGGGACCACGGGTCGGCCGGCATGTTCTTTGGCCTTGCGGGGATTTCAGTGCTGTTCGGCCTCTGCGCGCTGCTGCTTCCGGGCGGCAAAGGGGGCGTGGTGGAGGGGGCCGCGACCGGGCCTGTGCCGATTGGCGCCGAAGGTGCTCGCGTGCTGGCGGCGATGGCGCTGTTCGCGTTCGGATCGCTGGCGATCTGGCCGTTCATCGAACGCACCGCACACGCCATCGGCATCCCGGCGACCCAATTCGGGCTTTACCAGAGCGCGGCGGTGCTTGTGAGCGCAGTGGGCAATGCGGGCCTTGCGCTGGTGATCGGACGCCTGCCGCGCGCGTGGCCGCTCGCGGCGGCGCTGGGCGTGTGCAGCCTGATGTGCGCGTTGTTGACCACGGTGGGCAGCGCGCCCGCGTTTGGCGCGGCGTTCGTGGCGTTCATGGTCAGCTGGTTCCTGACCTATCCGCTGCTCATCCGGCTGGCCTATGCGCAGCCCGCAGGCGAGCGGCTCGCGGTGATGACATCGGGCACCTGGCTGCTGGCACAGAGCCTTGGTTCGCTGGCGGCGGGGGCGATGGCGCAGGGCTTTGGCGCCTATACGCTGATCGGGCCGGTGGGCGGGGTGATCTGCGCGTTGGCGATCGTGGCGGCGCTGCCGGTGGCACGGCGGCTGGACCGGGAAGCGGCCTAGCTTTCCGCGAAAGTGAACGGTTCGGGTGTCTTGCGGTAGTCGTCCGGCAGGATTTCGCGGCCCAGCGGCGGTTCGGCGCGGGCGGTGCAGGTGGCGCGGTTGCACAGGCGGCAGGTGACGCCGATGGGAGTCGCCGGCGGCTGGTCACCGCGCGCGTAGATCAGTCTGGACGCGTGTTCAGCCGTGCAGCCCAGCGCGATGGCGCGCAGGATTGCGGGTTTGCCGTGGCCGCCGCCGCCCGAGGTGACGCTGCGCGCGACGCTGAAGAAGCGCTCGCCGCTCGGAAGTTCGAGCCACTGGGTGAGCACTTCACCCGGGCGGCGGAAGCAATCGTGCAGGGTCCATAGCGGGCAGCCGCCGCCATGCGCAGCAAACGGGAAGCCTGCGCCGTCGAGTCGCTTGGAGACATTTCCCGCCGCATCCACGCGGATGAAGAAGAAGGGCACCCGTTCCTGCCCGGGGCGGTTGAGCGTGGTGAGGCGGTGGGCGACTTGCTCGAAACTGGCGCCGAACTGCCCGGAAAGTGCCTCGATATCGTAGGCGCGGGCCTCTGCCGCGCGGGCGAAGCGGTCGTAGGGCATGATGAGCGCGGCAGCGCCATAGGCTGCAAGCGCGCGGCGGACGAGCTGCGCTGCGGTTTCGCTCGAGAAACTGGCACCGCGCACCAAGGCCGCGATCTCGCCGCGCAGCGCCGTGTAGGCGATGTGCAGCGCCATCTGCCAGCGGCGCGCCTGAGGCCCGAGCGTTTCGTCGATCAGAAGCTGTTCGGCGTGGCGATCATAGCGGCGCAGCGCATCCATCATGATGTCTGCGGGCATCAGGCGAACGCGCAGGCCCTGGCTGCGGAGGTATTCGGCAAGGCCGCCTTCCTGCAGGCCGCCGAGCTTTTCGATCTCTTCGGCAAGCGCCTCCGCCTTGCTGTCCAGCGCGGGGAAATAATTGCGGCGCTGCGCGACGAAGCGGCGCGCTTCCGCGAGCGGATCGGCTTCGCCGGGGCCGCCGCTGCCGCGAAACGATGCGAGGGCCTGCTGTTCGCGCATATAGGCGTTGTGGAGGCGCAGCATGGCCTCGGTGATGCCGGGGTAGCTGGTGGCAACGTCTGCCACTTCGAGTGCGGGGAGGTCGATTTCGCCGAAGATGGGGTCCCTCAGCACATCGGCCAGGCGGCGGGCGTAATCGTCGCGCTCGTCTGCGGCGAGTTCGCTGACATCGAGCTTGTAGGCCTTGGCGAGGCGCAGCAGTAGGTCGGCGGTGAGCGGGCGCTGGTTGCGTTCGAGCAGCGCGATATAGCTCGGCGAGATCGCCAGATCATCGGCCATGACAGCCTGCGTTAGGCCTAGTTCGCGGCGCAGGCGCTTGAGGCGGGGGCCGAGGTAGAGCGGGCGCGATTCCATGGGGCGGCGTGGTCCTGTGAGGGCTGTACAACTTTACAAGCATATTCTGTAAAGTTTGACAACATGACTGCGCTGCGGGTTTCGCGGTGGGCGCGGCGCGTTTAGCCGGGAGCCATCAAGCGTACTCCCCAACTGGAAGCGAGACTCACATGACTTATTCGCAGACCATCAACGAAGCCGCCAAGGCGATCGCGCCCAATGGCCAGCCTTGGGACGGGATCGACGCCGCCTCGGTCGCGCGCATGCGTCTGCAGAACCGCTTCCAGACCGGGCTCGACATCGCGAAGTACACCGCCAAGATCATGCGCGCCGACATGGCCGCTTATGATGCCGATCCGGCCAAGTACACGCAGTCGCTCGGCTGCTGGCATGGGTTCATCGGCCAGCAGAAGATGATCTCCATCAAGAAGCACTTCGGCACGACCAAGGGCCGCTATCTCTACCTTTCGGGCTGGATGGTGGCCGCGCTGCGCAGCGAGTTCGGCCCGCTGCCCGATCAGTCGATGCACGAGAAGACCAGCGTTCCGGCACTGATCGAGGAACTCTACACGTTCCTGCGTCAGGCCGATGCGCGCGAACTGGGCATGCTGTTCCGCGAGCTCGATGCAGCCAAGGCTGCGGGGGACGCGGTCAACACGCACCGCCTGCTGCACAAGATCGACGAGTACCAGACGCACGTGGTGCCGATCATTGCCGATATCGACGCCGGCTTCGGCAATGCCGAGGCGACCTATCTCCTCGCCAAGAAGTTCATCGAGGCGGGTGCCTGCTGCATCCAGATCGAGAACCAGGTCTCGGACGAAAAGCAGTGCGGCCATCAGGACGGCAAGGTGACCGTGCCGCACGAGGACTTCCTCGCGAAGATCCGCGCGGTCCGTTACGCCTTCATGGAGCTCGGCGTTGATGACGGCGTGATCGTGGCGCGCACCGACAGCCTCGGTGCTGGCCTGACCAAGCAGATCGCGTTCGTGAAGGAGCCGGGCGATCTGGGTGACCAGTACAACAGCTACCTCGATTGCGAAGAAGTCGATCCCGCCAACCTCGGCCACGGCCAGGTGCTGATCACTCGCGACGGCAAGCTGATGTCACCCAGGCGCCTGCCTTCCAACCTCTTCCAGTTCCGCCCCGGCACGGGCGAGGACCGCTGCGTGCTCGATGGCATCACCAGCCTGCAGCACGGCGCAGACTTGCTCTGGATCGAGACCGAGAAGCCCCACATCGGCCAGATCGGCGGCATGGTGCGCCGCATCCGCGAGGTGATCCCCAATGCCAAGCTGGTCTACAACAACTCGCCCAGCTTCAACTGGACGCTGAACTTCCGCCAGCAGGTGTTTGACGCATGGGCCGCGGAAGGCCGCGACCTGAGCGCCTATGACCGGGCGCGGCTGATGAGCGTGGACTATGATGGCACCGCGCTGGCGGACGAAGCCGACGAGCGCATCCGCACCTTCCAGCGCGATTCGGCGCGTGAGGCGGGAATCTTCCACCACCTGATCACGCTGCCGACCTATCATACCGCGGCGCTGAGCACTGACAACCTGGCACGCGAATACTTCGGCGATGCGGGCATGCTGGGCTACGTCAAGAACGTCCAGCGCGAGGAAATCCGCCAGGGCATTGCCTGCGTGAAGCACCAGAACATGGCCGGGTCCGACCTTGGCGACGACCACAAGGAATACTTCGCCGGTGAAGCTGCCCTGAAGGCTGGCGGCGCGCACAACACCATGAACCAGTTTGCTGCCTGACGGCAGACCCACCCCCCAACCCCTCCCGCACGCGGGAGGGGGGATTTCAAGGAGCAGGACAATGGCTGAACCGACCCGGGCCCGTGCGGTCCTTTCCACCGAAGATTTCAAGCTCATCCGCGAGGCGGTGCTGCACTACCTCAAGGTGATCGAGGACCAGCCGGAATCGGTGAAGTTTTCGCACCTCTACCACCGGCTTGGCAGCGCGATGGGCCGTTAAGGCACCCGCGCCCCACACGTTACTTTCCTGGGGAGGAAAGCTGGCCCGCCGTGCGCTCGTTCGCGCGGCGGGCCTTTTTGCTTCAGAGGCTGGCGCGCCACTGGCTGAGGCGTGCGACAGCGTCTTCCAGCATGGCGGGCGGCTTGCAGTGGCACAGTCGCACGATGGTGGTTGGGCCGCCCGCACCTTCCCACAGCGCGGAGAGCGGGATCGAGGCGACACCAGCCTCGCGCACGGCGCGTTCGCTGAAAGTGCGATCATCGAGCGCGATGCCGCTGGCGGCAAGGTCGATGCAGGTGAACCATGTGGCCGCGCTTTCGAGCACGGCGAATCCGGCTGAGGCCAGCCCCTCGATCAGGACTTTGCGCGAAGCCGACCATTCAGCGTGGAGCGCAGCCGTGATGGCCGGATCGGTCAGCCCTTCGGCAGCGGCCCATTGCAGCATCGGCGGGGTGGTGAAGGTAAGGAACTGGTGCGCCTTGGCGAGCACGGCGGCGAGCGCCGCATCGCCGATCATCCAGCCGACTTTCCAGCCCGTCGCGCCGAAGATCTTGCCCGCCGAGCCGATCTTGATCGTGCGCTGCGCCATGCTCGGTTCAGCGAGGAGCGAGCGGTGAACGCGGCCATCGAAGCGCACGGCCTCCCACACCTCATCGCAGATGGCGACGAGATCGTGTTCGCAGGCTACGCGGGCGAGAAGCGCGAGATCCTCTGCGCTCGCGACCGAACCGGTGGGATTGAGCGGATCGTTGAGGATGAGCGCGCGGGTTCGCGGGGTGATCGCGGCGCGGATCGCACTTTCGTCATAGCCCCACGCGGGCGGGCTGAGGGGGATGAACACCGGCACGCCGCCCGCGCGGCGCACCAGCGGGGCATAGGCGTCATAGGCCGGCGCGAAGAGCAGGACTTCATCGCCCGCACCCACCACGGCTAGGATCGCGGCAGCAATCGCCTCGGTCGCGCCGGAGGTGACCACGACTTGTTCGCGGGCAAGGGCGAGGCCCTGCGTGCGGGCGTAGAAGGCGCAAACCGCGTCGCGCAGTTCGGGCACACCAACGCTGGGAGGGTATTGCTGTGAACGGGTTTCCATCGCGCGCATCGCGGCGGCGGTGAGCGCGGGCGGAGGCGGCGTATCGGGAAAGCCCTGCCCGAGATTGATCGCGCCCAGCGTGCGGGCGAGGCCCGACATGTGCTCGAACACGGTGACGGGCATTTCGGCGTAGATCGGATTGAGGTGCAGGTGGGTCATCGCCGCCCACGCTAGCGCGCCTTGCGCGGCTCGCACGCAAAATATTTTGTCTTTGCGTGAACCGTTTCGCGCGCGGCTGACGCCTTTGCTTTGTGAACGGGCCGGATTGGCCCGCGCGAGCGAGGGAGCTGGTTGCGATGACGATGGTGCGGATGAATGCCCTGGACCTGGGTGGCAGCTATGACGTGCAGTTCGATGCAGGTACGAAAGGCGATCTCCTCGTGCGTGCAGCCGAGGGCGGCCAGTTCCTCTCGCGCATTACGGACGAGGGCGTGCGCGCCACGCTCGCGCCGAACTATACCCAAGGCAACTACAGCTATGGTGGCATCGAGCACCTGACGGGCGGAGGCTGGGTCGTATACGGCACGATCCACGCCGGTCTGGGGCGTGGGCTGATGCTTCAGCTCTATAGTGCGGCGGGCAAGCCCATTGGCAAGGATATCCAGCCGATGGGCGAACAGGGCGATGTGCTTTCGGGCACCGGCTATACCGTGACGGCGACCGCGAACGGCGGGTTTGCGGTGACCTATACCTCGGATGCGGCGAGCGCGACGCAGATCGCCGTGCACTACACTCAGAGCGGCGCGGCGCAGACTTATAACCTGAGCGAGGGCAGCGACGTGCGCATTCGCTACTACGATGCGGCTGGTCATGCGCTCGCGCCTTCGCTGGTTGCCTCTTCCGCCGATGTTTCGGTGAACGGTGCGACCACCAACCATCTCGCCGACAACCAGTATATCCTCGATAGCGCGACGCTGGCCGGTGGGCAGGTTGTCTATGCCTATTTCGACCGCATCCAGGTCGGCCAGGATCAGGCAGTGGGCGGCGGTTTTCATCCGCAGGACACGATCACCGTGCAGGTTTCGAGCGGCGGCGGAGCAGCAGGCACGCCCGTGCGTGTGGAGCAACTGGCGATCTATACCGGCAATCAGGGCGGAATCCCGGGTGCGAACACGCTGGATCTGAGCACTGCCGCCAATGTCGTGGCGCTTCCGGGCGGCGGGTTTGCGGTGATCTGGTCGGAGAACAGTTATGGCGGGCCGGGCAATGGCTTCGATGGCTGGGACACCAAGCTGCGTTATTTCGATGCGGCCGGCAATGCCTCTTCGGACGCGATCACGCTGATGACCCGCAGCACCGACATGGGCAACATCACCAAGTACGTTCAGGCCGAGGCGCTATCTGACGGGCGCATCGCAATTGCCTATGTCGATGGCATATACGGGGTTAGCGGCAATGGGCAGGCGGATGCCTATCTGGGATTGGTCGCCGCTGACGGGCTGTCGGTGGAAGTGCAGCGCATCAACAGCGAAGCTGCGGTGAACGGGCGCTACAACACCATCTTCGACCTGGCGGTCCGCTCGGACGGCACCATTGATGTGGCCTATCGAGATGCGTCGACCCACGGCGCCGCAAACCCGCTATTTGATACCGTGATCGAGCGCTTCTCGCTCGGCACCGGGGTCACCGGCGAGACGTTCGGCGGCACCACCGGCGCAGATAGTCACACTGGCGGGGCGGGCAACGACCTCATCACCGGATGGGACGGCAACGACACGCTTGGCGGCGCAGGCGGCAACGACCGGCTCGAAGGCGGGCGCGGCGACGATACGCTGAACGGCGGGCTGGGCGACGATCTGGTGGCCGGCGGCGAGGGCAACGACATGCTGATCGGCGGGGCCGGGGCAGACCGGCTCTACGGCGGCAATGGCAGCGATACCGTGACTTACGCCAGCAGTTCCGCGGCGGTCAGCATCAATCTGGCCGCGCATAAGGCGAGCGGCGGCGATGCGGCAGGCGACCGCCTCAATGCCATCGAGAACGTGACCGGATCGGCGTTTGGCGACGTGCTTGTCGGCGATCGCGGCGTCAACATATTGACGGGCGGGGCGGGCAACGACCAGCTCGACGGGCGCGCCGGGGCCGATACGATGATCGGCGGCGCGGGCAACGACCGCTATATGATCGACGATGTTGGCGACAAGGTGATCGAGGCTTCGGGCGGCGGCAACGATGTCGCGTGGGTCTCTGTCAACAGCACCGTCATGGGGGCCGGGCTGGAGCAGGTCGTGCTAACCGGCAGCGCCTATTATGCCACCGGCAACGATGAAGCCAATATCATGCGCGGCACGGCGGCGAGCGGCTATCAGTTTTATGGCATGGGCGGCAATGATCAGCTTTATGGCGGCAAGGGCGCGGACACTCTGATCGGCGGCACGGGCAACGACACGTACTATGTCAATTCCGCCGGTGACCAGATCAGCGAAGTGGCGGGCGAGGGCGATGACCGGGTCGTGACCACGGTGACTTACACCCTGTCGGCGCAAGTTGAGCGCATGATGCTTGCCGGTTCGGCAGCGATCGATGGCCGGGGCAACGAGCTTGCCAACACCATCGCAGGCAACAACGCGGCGAATCTTGTCGAGGGCATGGCGGGCGCGGACCGCCTCTATGGCGGGGGCGGCAACGATGTGCTGTCCGGCGGAGCCGGGCGCGATACGATGACGGGCGGTGCCGGTGCCGATGCGTTCCGCTTTGCGGGTAATTCGGCGGCGGATGGCGGCTTCGACACGATCACCGACTTTGTCCATGGAACCGACCACATCGAGATCGAGCGGTATTATTTCGGCGCGATCCAGACGGTATCCGGCCCCATCGCGGCAAGCGAGTTCACCACCGGAGCCGCTGCGACCACGCCCGATCAGCACCTGATCTACAACCAGGCAAACGGCGTCCTCTATTACGACGCAGACGGCAGCGGCGCGGGGGCCAGGGTCGCGATTGCGCATCTGGTGGGCAATCCCGTGCTCGATGCTGCCGACATCGTGTTGATCTGATGCGCGGCCCTTTCCCTCCGCGCGCCGATCCGGCCTAAAACATGGTTGCCATCGCGCCCCCCGCACTTCACTCCTTCGTGACGGAAGGAGCGGCGCGGGGTGAGCGAGGAGCAGACCGGCAAGGACGAGGCGGTTTCGGCCCTTTCGGCCCCGACCAGTTCCGCTGGCCGCGATGCGCTGCTCGCTTCGGTTTACGACGAGCTCAGGCAGGCGGCGGCGCGGCTGCTGCGGCGCGATGCGCCTTACCTGACACTGCAACCGACCGAACTGGTCAACGAGGCGGCCCTGCGGCTGATGAAGCTGGAGCGCATGAGCTTTGCCGACCGCCAGCACTTTTTCGCGACCGGTGCGCGCGTGCTGCGGCAGGCGATGATCGATGCAATCCGCGCGCGGCGCGCGCGCAAGCGCCAAGCGCCGGAAGTTGTGGTGACGGCCGAAGGCGAGGCGGCGATCGACGTCGAGGCGCTCGATGCCGCGCTGGTGCGGCTGGAGGCGGCCTCGCCCGAGCTGGCACGGCTGGTGGAGCTGCGTTTCTTCGCCGGGCTCAGCGTACCGGAAATCGCGGCGCTATGGGAGGAGTCCGAAAGCACGGTGAAGCGGCGCTGGAAAGCGGCGCGGCTGTGGCTTGCGGCCGAGCTCAAGGACTGACCACGTGAGCGCGCAGGACACTCGCGCGCTGGCCATCGTCGAGGAAGCGCTTGCGCTGGACGATGCGGGCGCGCGCGCCGCATTCCTCGATCGCGCGTGCGGCGATGATGCCGCATTGCGGGCGCGGGTGGAACAACTGCTCGCGCTGGACGGCGGGGACGCGCCGTTCCTCCAGACCACCAGCTTTGCTCGCGCATTTGGCCTGACCGACGTGGTTGCCGAGCGGATCGGACCGTACCGTGTGACGGGCGAGATCGCGCGGGGCGGCATGGGGCAAGTGCTGCGTGCCGAGCGCGACGATGGGCGCTTTGCGCAAGCCGTGGCGATCAAGCTGATCCGCGCGGACCTTGCCAGCGCAGCGGGGCTGGCGCGCTTTGCCGAGGAGCGGCGCATGCTGGCGCGCCTGCGGCATCCGGGCATCGTGCGCATTCTCGATGGCGGGGAATACGAGGACCGGCCGTGGCTGGCGATGGACCTGATCGATGGACTGCCGGTGACCGAGGCGCTGGGCGCTGCGCAAGCCGGGCAGGCGGCGCGGCTCGATGCCTTCGAGCAGATCGCCGAGGCGGTGGCGCACGCACACCGCAATCTGGTGATCCATGCAGACCTCAAGCCAAGCAATATCCTGATGAGCGCGGACGGGCGGGTTCATCTGCTCGATTTCGGGATTGCGCGGCTGGTGAGTGAAACAACCGGAGACGGCGGCGTTTCGGCGCCTTCGCCGCTGACGCGGGGCTATGCCGCGCCCGAGCGCACCGGGGGCGCTGCGCCGACGGTGGCGAGCGACGTGTTCTCGCTCGGCATGCTGTTCGTGCAGATGCTGACAGGGCGGCTGGCCGACGGGACCGGGCCGATGGTTGCAGGTTCGATGCTGCCGCAAGGGTGGCTCAAGGGCGATCTCGCCGCGATTGCCGCCAAGGCGCTCGCGGTGGAGCCTGAGGACCGCTATCCCGATGTGGCGGCGCTGCTGTCCGATGTGCGGCGGCACCGCGCCAGCCTGCCGGTGCGGGCGCGCCTCGAACGAAACTGGGGCCCCGTTCCGTGGGGCTATGTCGCGGGGCGGTTTGCGCGGCGGCACCGGCGCGGCCTTGTGCTGGCAAGCGCGGCATTTCTGCTGCTCGCGGGGACCAGCGTGGTCACGCTGCGCGCGTGGCGGCAGGCCGAGGCACGCTTTGCCGATGCGCGCGGGGCGGCGCACTACATGATCGGCACGCTGTTGCCGCGCCTCGAAAGCGTGCCCGGCACGCTGCCATTGCGCGCCGAGACGGCGGAAGCGGCCCAGCGCTACCTCGACCGGCTGGCGGCGAGCGCGGAAGGATCGGAGGCGGTGCGGGTGGAAGCGGCGCAGGGCCTGATGCTGCTGGCGCGGCACCAAGCGGGGGCGGGGCGGCCCAATCTGGGCCAGCCGCAGCGGGCCGACGCCAACCTGACGCGCGCCGATGCCTTGCTGGCCCCGCTCAGGACGGTCGATGCGCGGCGGCTCCGTGCGCAAGTCCTGTTCGAACGCGTGCGGCTGGCGGCGTTCATGCAGGCCGACATGAAGGCGGCGCAGGCGCATGCCGAAGCCGCCGACGCGCTGATGGCCGCGCTTCCGCCCGATCCCATGCTGGGGCGCAGCCGGGCAGCGGTGCTGGCGGACCTGCGCGGTTGGCAGGGGCGTTTCGCCGAAGAGGCGCAGCTGGCTGATGCGGCGCTGGCGTTGGTGCCGCCGGGCGGCGGTTGGGACGACAGCCTCGATCGCAGCCGCCTGCTCGCGAGCAAGGCAGAGGCGCTTTACTACTTGGGCAAGCCGGAGGAAGCGCTGCCGCTTTATCGGGCGGCGCTGGCGAACATTCAGGCGCTGCGCAGTGCGCATCCGGCGCATCCATTCCTGCCCGGCGCTGAAAGCGTGGCGGCGTGGAACCTCGGCACGACGCTGACCGAACTGAAGCGGTTGCACGAGGCGCTGCCGGTGCTGGCGGGGTCCGAGGCTGCCGCGCGCGAGGCGCTGCGGCTCGATCCGGCGGACCGCGAAGGTGTGCGGCGGCTGCGCGTGGTGCGCAATGCGCGGGCGCAGGCGTTGGGGTTGGCGGGCGAGACCGCTGCCGCGCTGGCGCTGCTGGCCAGCGTGCGCGCCGGTGACGAGGCGCTGCTGGCCGCCGCGCCCAGCCCGCTGCATTCGCGCGACGTGGCGTTCGATCACACGCTGGTGGGAGAAGCGCTCGACGCTGCAGGCCGCCGCGCCGAGGCTTGTGCGGCGGACCGGGAAACGCTGGGCCGCTATGATGCGCTGGCGGCGCGCGGACTGCTGA
>CANCET010000081.1 GCA_947375105.1 Sphingomonadaceae bacterium | reverse complement strand
GCGGCTTCGATCTTCGCCTTTTCCTCGGCGTCCTTCTTTTCGGCAAAGCGCATGACGACGAGCGTGCCCTCGAACAGGATCATCAGCGGGATCGCGAGCATCAGCTGGCTGAGCACATCGGGTGGGGTGATGACCGCCGCGAGCGCGGTGATGCCCACGATCACATAGCGCCGCGCCGCCACGAGTTGCGCCCGCGTCACGATCCCGGCACGGTTCAGCAGCATCAGCAGAACGGGCAGCAGAAAGCTGATCCCGAACGCGAAAATGAACTGCATCACGAGGTTGAGGTATTCCTCGATCCCCGGCAGCGCTTCGAGCTTCAGCCCGCCGCGATCGCCCTGAAAGCCGATGAACCAGCGAAAGGCCGTCGGCATCACGATGAAGTAGGCAAGGCTGGCGCCCATCGTGAACAGGATCGGCGTGGCGATCAGGAACGGCAGGAAGGCCTTCTTCTCGCGCGCATAGAGCCCGGGCGCGATGAACGCCCAGAGCTGGTTCGCAATCACCGGGAAGCTGAGGAGGAACGCCGCGAACAACGACACCTTCAGGTCGACGAAAAACGCCGAATAGAGCTTGGTGTAGATGAGCTTGCCCTGCCCCGCGGGGAAGGCGTGGACGAGCGGCTGCACCAGGATCGCGAGGATCTGGTTGGCGAAATAGAAGCAGACCACGAAGGCGAGCGCGATCGCGTAGACGCAGCGCAGCAGCCGCGTGCGCAGTTCGAGCAGATGATCGAGCAGCGGTGCCTGCGTTTCGTCGATATCGCTGACCATCAAGCCGCGCCCCCGGCAGGTCCGCGCGCGCGGGACGGACGCTGGGTGATCGGCAGCATTTCGCCGACCGGCTGGGCCAGCGCGGCAGTGGGTGCGACGGCGGCAATTTCGGGATCGACAGCAGCCTCCGCCGGTGCGGGCAGCGGCTGCATCAGCGGCGGCGGATCGTTCTGATCGATCGCGGCGTCGGCAGTCTGCCCCGTCGCAGCATCAGGCCCGATGCCCGTTTCGGGGTGCGCGGCCATGATTGCAGCGTTCTGCTCTTTCCACTTGCGCTCCATCTCCTCCATTTCCGCCTCGCGGATCATGGTTTCGATGCCGGTGCGGAAATGGCCGGAAACGCGGCGCATCTTGCCGATCCAGCGGCCCGCCGTGCGCAAGGCAAGCGGCAGGTCCTTGGGACCGATGACGATGATCGCCACAATCACGACGAGCAGCATCTCGTCTGGCGCAATGCCGAACATTGTTTCAGGCCTGTGGCGCGGGGTGAATCAGGCGTTGCCGGTGGTGCCGGGCTGCTCGACAGGCGCGGCAGCAGGGCTGGCCGGCGGCACCGGCTGCTGCTGGATCTGCGCGGGCGGCTGGACGAGCGGGGTTTCAGTGCCCTCGTTCATACCCTGCTTGAAGCTTTTGATCCCCTTGCCGAAATCGCCCATCATCTCGGAAATACGGCCACGGCCGAACAGGATCAAGACAACCAGCGCCAGAATGATCAGATGCGGAAGGGACAGAGCGCCCATGGGTATTCTCCTTTATGTCCCTCCAGATAGGACATCCTGAGCGAAACTGCCAGCAAGCTTGCGGAAGATTCGTCAAGCCCCGCCTTGCTGATTTGGCGCTTCGTCGGGATCTTCGTCCGCTTCCCCGGCAAAAATCGCCTCGACCGGATCAAGCAGGCCCGCCGCGCGCAGTTCCTCGATGCCCGGCAGGTCGCGCCGCGATTCGAGGCCGAAGTGCGCAAGGAAGGCGGGCGTGGTCGCGTAAATCGTCGGCCGGCCCGGACCTTCGCGGCGGCCCGCCACCTTGATCCAGCCCGCTTCCATCAGCACATCGAGCGTGCCCTTGGCGGTCTGCACACCGCGGATCGCCTCGATCTCTGCACGGCTGACAGGTTCGTGATAGGCGATGATCGCCAGCGCTTCGGTCGCCGCGCGCGAAAGGCGGCGCACGTCCTCGCGCTCGCGGCGGAGGAGATACGCGAGATCGGGCGCGGTCTGGAAATGCCAGCTTGTCCCGCGCATCACGAGTTCCACGCCGCGCCCGGCATAGTGCGCCGCAAGCGCATCGAGCGCCGCCTCCACCTCCGCGCCGCCGAGATGGCGCGAAAGCTCCTCTGCGCTCATCGGTGCTTCGGCAGCGAACAGCGCCGCTTCGACCGCACGTTCCAGATCGTTCATGCGCTCGCTCGCCTGAGCATCAGCGGCGCAAATGTCGCCGCCTGCGCGATCTCCACTTTGCCCTGCTTGGCGAGTTCCAGCGCGGCGACGAAGCTTGAGGCGAGCGCCGAACGGGCAAGGCGCGGATCGGCGCCGGGCTCCTGCGCGGGCAGGAAGCTGGCAAGTGCAGTCCAGTCGATCGCCGCGCCGATCAGGCGCTCGACGCGGGCAATCGCGGCTTCCAGCGTCATCACTGGCCGTGCGCGGACCATATGGACGACAGGGCGGCCGCGATGCTGGACCACGCCATAGGCCTGCATCAGCGCGAACAGATCGCACTGCCAACGTACCAGCCGGTCGACGCGCAAACCTTCGGGCGCACCGCGAGCAAACACATCGCGGCCCAGCCGGTCACGCGCCATCAGCCGCGCCCCCGCCTCGCGCATGGCGCCCAGCCGCTGAAGACGCAATTGCAGGCGCAGCGCCAGCTCCTCGGGGCTGGGCTGCACTTCAGGATCGCGCGGCAGCAGCAGCAACGACTTCAGCCACGCGAGCCACGCCGCCATGACGAGGTAGTCCGCCGCGAGTTCGAGCTGCTGCGCCCCCGCCCCTTCAACGAAGGCGAGGTACTGATCGACCAGCGCGAGGATCGAAATCTTGCGCAAGTCCACCTTTTGCCGCCGCGCCAGATCGAGCAGCAGGTGGAGCGGCCCTTCCCAGCCATCGATGGCAAGGTTCAGCGTCTCTGCCGCCTCGGGCGGAACATCGAGCGGCGTCTTGTCCCAGTCGTCGGCCGCCAGCGGCGCTGCGAGGGCCGCTTCCTCCATCAACCCACCAGCGCCAGCAGCCGGTCGCGCGTGGTGGCACGCTCGGCCTGCCGTGCGAGATCAGCCGGCGCGGCGAAATCGCCAGTCGGAGCGAGCGCGCGGTCCAGCCGAGCGGCTGTTTCGGCGGACATCGGCGCAAGCGCGTTGGCGATCCCCACCATATCGTCCATCTTGGCCCAGCAATTGAGTGCAATGTCGCAGCCCGCAGCCTGCGCGCGCGCCGCGCGGGTCGGTACCGCACCGCCCAGCGCCTGCATGTCGAGATCGTCGGTGAGGAGCAGCCCGCCGAAGCCGATGCGGCCCCGGATCACGTCACGGATCACGGTGGCGGAAAGCGTCGCCGGATTCTCGCTGTCCCATGCGGTGTAGCGCACATGCGCCGTCATGCCGATCAGGCTGTCGCTAAGGCTGCGGAACGGCGCGAGGTCAGTTTCCAGTTCCTCGGCGCTTGCGGTGACGGTGGGCAGTTCCTTGTGGCTATCCACGCCGGCGCGGCCGTGGCCCGGGATATGCTTGATCACGCCCACCACCCCGGCGCGCGCCAGCCCTTCCAGCATGGCGCGGCCCAGTGCTGCGACCCGCAGCGGCTCTTGTCCCAGCGCGCGGTCGCCGATCACATCGTGCGCACCCGGTTGCCGCACATCGAGCAGCGGCAGGCAATCGACACTGATCCCCGCTTCGGCAAGATCGAGGCCCAGCGCCTCGGCATGAGCGCGCGCGGCCTCGATCGCGCTGATCGGTGCGGTTTCATACAGCCGGTCGAACGCCGCGCCGGGGGGATAGGCCGCCCAGACCGGCGGCTTCATCCGCGCAACGCGGCCGCCTTCCTGATCGATGCAGATGAAGGTGCGATCCCGCCCATGCAGCGCGCGCAATTCATCGGTCAGCGCGCGCAGCTGCGCGCGACTTTCGACGTTGCGGCCAAACAGGATGTAGCCCGCCGGATCGGCATCGCGAAAGAACGCGCGCTCGTCATCGCTGAGAGTGAGGCCCGAAAGCCCAAAGATCGCCGGGAGCATAAGGCAAGGGTTTGCGCAATCCAGCCCCCGGCGCAAGGCCGGAGGCTGTGGATCACGGGGGAAAAGCGGCTAGTTTACCGCTTC
The DNA here is from genome assembly GCA_947375105.1 of Sphingomonadaceae bacterium. Taxonomy (GTDB): domain Bacteria; phylum Pseudomonadota; class Alphaproteobacteria; order Sphingomonadales; family Sphingomonadaceae; genus Novosphingobium. The sequence goes on along the minus strand of CANCET010000081.1, from coordinate 9,921 downwards.
ACCTGGCACTTGAGGCCGCCTGCCTGCAGCTTGGAGCAAAGCGCATTGGCTGCGGCAAAGTCGCCCGCTACGGCCTGAAGGCGGAACACGGTGGCCATGTCGGCCTTGCCCTCGATCACGCGGTGCGACAGGCCGGACAGCGGCGCGTGCGCGGCAGTGAGCTTTGACCATGCCGCTTCGGCAGCAGCATTGGTGGAAAACGCGCCCACTTGCACGCCGACGCCCGATGAGGCCCCAGCGGGGGCTGCCCCTGCAGGCGTTGCTGCTGCAGGCGTTGCCGATGCAGCCGATGGCTTGGGCGCGGCGCCCGAAGCTGCCGACGCTGGCGCTGTGCTGCCGGCGAGGTTGGCGACGGGCTTTTCGCCCTCGCTCACCTTGAAGCTCGCGTCTCCGGTGCCCTCGAAGGTCTTGCCGCCCGGATCCTTGGGCGCAACCTTGTAGGGTTCGGTGCTGGCGGCGATCACGCTGCCATCCGCAGTTGCAGCCGCCCCGCCCCGATGCGAGATCCAGTAGATCCCGCCAACCAGCGCGGCAAGCAGCAGCACCGCGAGCACACCGAAACCGATCATCCGGCTGTTGTCGGGCGCGGGCTCATCGAAATCGACGTCGTCGGCGCTTTCGAGCCACGGCAGACGCTCCTCGTCGCCTAGCGCGAGGCGATCTGCCGCGTTGTCGAACGCAGCGGCCGCGCCGGACTCCAGGTGATCGCCGAGTGCCTCGACATGCTGTTGGGCTGCGCCAAGAGTGTCGTCGGCAGCCTCATGCGCCGCCTCGCCCCAGGTCGCCGGGTTGATTGGCAGGCCATTTTCGCCGTCGTCGTCACCACCATCCGCTACGCTGATAACCATTGCGTCAAAGCTCCTCGGCTGCCTCAACGCCCAATAGGGCCAGCCCGTTCTTTACCACTTGCCCGATTTGTACGCCGAGGAAAAGGCGCGCCGATGTCAGTGCCGCATCCTGTCCCACAATGAAGCGCTTGTCCGGCCGGTCGTTGCCCACGTTCCAGTAGGCGTGGAAACCAGCCGAGAGGTCATAGAGGAAAAATGCCACCCGGTGCGGCTCGCGCGCGTTCGCCGCACTTTCGACCACGCGCGGGAACTGCGCGGCAAGCTTGACCAGCGCCAGTTCCTCCTCGCCGAGGAGGGCTACATGGTCGGGCGCCGGGGCAAAGCCTTCCGCCACGCCCTTGCGCAAGGTGGAGCAGATCCGGGCGTGAGCATACTGCACATAGAACACCGGGTTGTCCTTCGAGGCTTCGACCACCTTGTCGAAATCGAAGTCCATCTGCGCATCGGGCTTGCGGGTAAGCATGGTGAAACGCACCACGTCCTTGCCGACCATGTCGACGACATCGGCAAGCGTGACGAAATTGCCCGCGCGCTTCGACATCTTGAACGGCTGGCCGCCCTTCATCAACGCCACCATCTGGACCAGCTTGACCTCGAAGGGCTTCGCCGTAGCGCCATCGGCGCTGGTCAGCGCCGCCACCGCCGCCTTGATCCGCTTGACCGTACCGGCATGGTCCGCGCCCCAGATATCGACGAGCGCGTCAGCCGACTGTGCTTTCTGGAAATGGTAGGCAAGGTCGGCGCCGAAATAGGTCCATGCACCGTTCGATTTCTTGATCGGCCGGTCCTGGTCATCGCCGAACTTTGTCGAGCGGAACAGCGGCAGGGCTACCGGCTCCCAATCGTCCGGCAGCTTTCCCTTGGGCGCTTCCAGTTCGCCATCATAGACAAGGTCATGATCGCGCAGCCATTTCTCGGCCGCATCGACCTTGCCCGAGGCTTGCAGTTCGGCTTCGGATGAAAACAGATCATGGTGAATGCCCAGCGTCGCGAGGTCGGCGCGGATCATGTCCATCATCGCCGCCACAGCGCGCGTGCGCAGCGGCACGAGCCATTCGGCTTCGGGCGCGTTGACATAGGTGTCGCCGAACTCGGCGGCGAGCGCCTGGCCGACGGGGACCAGATAATCGCCCGGATAGAGCCCTTCCGGCACCGCGCCGACATCCTCGCCAAGCGCCTCGTGGTAGCGCAGGTGGACCGAGCGCGCGAGCACATCGACCTGCGCGCCGGCATCGTTGACGTAGTATTCGCGCGTAACCCGATGGCCGGCATATTCAAGCAGGCTGGCGAGCGCATCGCCTACCACCGCGCCGCGGCAATGGCCCATGTGCATCGGGCCAGTCGGATTGGCCGAGACGTACTCGACATTGACCATCGTGCCGCCGCCCATCGTGGACCGGCCATAGTTCCCGCCCGAAGCCGCGATCAGCGCCAGTTCGGCCAGCCATGCTGCGTCCGCCAGCCGCAAGTTGATGAAGCCGGGCCCGGCAATCTCGGCAGACGCCACGCGCGGCTCGCGCTCCAGTTCGGCCACCAGCAGCGCGGCAAGCGCACGCGGATTGGTGCCGGCGGGCTTGGCCAGCACCATCGCGGCGTTGGTGGAAATGTCGCCGTGGCTCGCCTCGCGCGGGGGTTCGCAGGTCACACCGCTGCGCGCGAGGCCCTGCGGGAGATGCCCGGCGGCGACCAGCGCATCGAGCGCACGGTCGATCACCCCGGCGAAATCGGCGAACAGGGGGAGAGCGGCAGTGTTTGCCGAGGCGGTTGCCGTTGCGGTTGTGGTGTCAGTCATCCCGCGCCGTTAGCCGAAGCTGGCGCAAGAGGGAATGCCCGGCGTCCTGTTCCTCAGCGCGTGGCGTTGTACTTCAGCTGCGCATCCGTCAGCTGAAAGCCCACCACCAGCTCGAAGCTGGCCTTGGCGAGCGCCGCGCGCACTTCGGGCAATGCCAGCGGGTCGGTGGCGGCATCGGCCTCGCCCGCACGGCGCTTCTTGGTGAGCAACTTGCGGACATTGGCGGGCAGCGTCGCCTCGGTGCGGTCGACAGTCGACGCGGCACGGCCCTGCGCCTGCGCACGTTCCTGTCCGTCGGCGAAATCAAGCGTCACCGAACCGAGCCGCTTGGCGATCACCACGCCGCCGCCGCGCAGCACCGCAGAGAAATACGGCAGCACGACCCGGCGCGCGCCGCGCGTGTCAGTGCGGCGGGCATAAACGTCGAACGTCGCTTCGGTGTGGAGCTGGGTCTGCCCCTTGGCATCATCGCAAGTGCTGCGCAGATTCGTGATCGCAGCGGTCACGTCGATCGCGCCGGCATCGGTGCGGCCCGGCGCGGACATCATCGTGATATCGCCCGTCATTTCGGGAATTTCGACCAATGGGCAAGGGCTGCGCAGCGCTGTCACGCCCACGCTATCATCTACAACCAGCTCGCCGCCGCCGCCCTTGCAGGCCCCGAGCGCGCCGACGAGGGCCATGGCGGCCACAAATCGGATGGAGGATTGGCGGAAGGCAGACGGGGTCATTCAGGCATCCTTGGGCAGCGTGCGTGCGCCTGCTCTAGCCACCGTGCCCCCGCCGCGCAATGCCACATCCCCCCTCATGGCGGGTTTGCGCACGCGCGCCCCCCTGCTAAGGTCGATGGCGATGACCACCATTGCCCCCGCTTCGCCCGCCACACTCGCCCCGCTCAAGCTGCTGATCGCCGCACCGCGCGGTTTCTGCGCGGGCGTGGACCGCGCGATCGAGATCGTCGAACGCGCGCTCGACCGCTTTGGCCAGCCCGTTTTCGTGCGGCACGAGATCGTGCACAACCGCTTCGTCGTTGATGGGCTGAAGGCCAAGGGCGCGGTCTTCGTCGAAGAACTCGACGAAGTGCCCGATGGCGCTCCAGTTGTGTTCTCCGCGCACGGCGTGCCCAAGATCGTGCCTGCCGCCGCCACGGAGCGCGGGCTTGACTGGCTGGATGCCACCTGCCCGCTGGTCAGCAAGGTCCACCGCCAGGCCGAACGGCAAGTCGAAGCCGGGCGGCATATCCTGTTCGTCGGCCACAAGGGGCATCCCGAAGTGATCGGCACGATGGGCCAGGTCCCGGAAGGTTCGATCACGCTGGTGGAGACGCTGGACGACGTTATGGCGCTCGACTTTCCGGCAGACACCAGCCTCGCCTTCCTCACGCAGACGACGCTTTCGGTGGACGACACTCGCGAGATTGTCGCCGCGCTGCGGACCCGCTTCCCCGATATCAATGGCCCGCGCGCCGAGGACATCTGCTACGCCACGTCGAACCGGCAGGCTGCGGTCAAGTCGATCGCGGCGAGCTGCCAACTGCTGCTGGTGATCGGCGCGCCCAACAGCTCCAATTCGCTGCGCCTCGTCGAAGTGGCAGAACGGGCCGGCACGCCCGCCCGCCTGATCCAGCGCGGGAGCGAGATAGATCCGACCTGGCTCACCGGAGTCGACACGCTCGGGCTGACGGCAGGGGCTTCTGCGCCCGAAGTGCTGGTGCGCGAAGTGGTCGATACCTTGTGCCAGTGGCGCACGGTGGAGGAAGAGACCATCACCACCACGGTCGAGAACATGGTGTTCAAGCTGCCGCGCCAGCTCGCGGACTGAGGCGCACGCACCATGGCTGTCTACACCCACCTCGGCGCGGAGGAGATGTCCGCGCTGATCGCTCGTTTCGATGTCGGCACGCTGGTTTCGGCCAAGGGCATCGCCGAGGGCGTCTCCAATAGCAACTGGCTGCTGGAAACCACCGGCAGTGATGGACGCGGCGCACGCTTCATCCTCACCATGTACGAGTTCCGCATCGAGCTGGAGGACCTGCCCTACTTCCTCTCGCTGCTCGATCACCTTGCAGCGCGCGGCTGCCCGGTGCCGCGCACGATCCATGACCGCGAGGGCAACCTCTATGTCATGCGGCCTGCGCAGAATGCTGGTTCCGGGGGCGAAAAAGCGCTCGCACTGATCGAATATCTCCCCGGCGTTTCGGTCAGCAAGCCAACGGCCGGACAGGCGCGCGCGGTTGGCGCGGAGCTGGCACGGCTGCATCTGGCCGCGGCGGATTTCCGCGCCACCCGCGCCAACGGCATGGGCGTGGCCGAATGGCAGCGGCTGGCGGCGGCATGCGGGCCCGATGGCCTTGCGCGCATCAATCCGGAGCTGGCCCAAATCGTGGCGAGCGAGCTGCCGCGTCTGGCCGCGGAATGGCCCGCCGCGCTGCCGACCGGCGTCATCCACGCGGACTTGTTTCCGGACAACGTGCTGATGCTGGGCGACAAGGTCACCGGCCTCATCGACTTCTACTTCGCCTGCAACGACATCATCGCCTACGACCTCGCCGTCACGCACGTCGCTTGGTGCTTCGACCAGCACGATGTGTTCCGGCCAGACGTGTCAGAGGCACTGATCGAAGGCTACGAAAGCGTGCGACCGCTGAGCGCTGAGGAACGCGCCGCGCTCCCCCTGCTCGGGCAAGGCGCAGCGATGCGCTTTGCCATGAGCCGCGCGTGGGACTGGCTCAATACGCCGACTGATGCGCTGGTTACCCCTAAGGACCCGATGGGTCCGGCGCGGCGGCTGGGGTTCTACAAGGCCAATCCGGGGATCTTCGCGTGAAGCATGTGGCCATTTTCACCGACGGGGCGTGCAAGGGCAATCCCGGCAAGGGCGGCTGGGGCGCGCTGCTGCGCATGGGCGAAGTGGAGAAGGAGCTGTCTGGCTCGGAAAAGCTCACCACCAACAACCGCATGGAACTGATGGGCGCGATCCGCGGGCTCGAAGCGTTGACTCAACCCTGCAAGGTCACGCTGCACACCGACAGCAAATATGTGCTCGACGGCATCACCAAGTGGGTGTTCGGCTGGCAGAAAAAGGGCTGGAAGACCGCCGACGGCAAACCGGTCAAGAACGAGGACCTGTGGCGTGCGCTCATCGCGGCCACGCGTCCGCACCAGATCGAATGGGTGTGGGTGAAGGGCCATGACGGCCACCCGGAAAACGAGCGGGTCGACAAGCTGGCCAGCAACGCCGCGCTAGCGGCCTGACAGCTCTCCCCATGCGGGGAGAGCTGCGCCATCAGGACCTCAGTCTTCGGTGGTGGTGTCCACCACTTCGGCGCCGGGGCCGTTCTTGAGCACGGATTCGATCGCGTTCTTCGCGCTGGCCTTCGACTTGTAGCCCTCGGTCCAGAAGATCGATTCCGAATTGTGGCAGAAGTAGGCGACGAACTCGCCAGCCTTGTTTTTCCGGATTTCGAAACGATGCGCCATTGCGTCAACTCCCTAGGTAAATTTTCTGGTCCGCACGTCGTTTAACACGCGGCAAAAAAGGTGGGAGTCCGAATTGCGCCGCTACGGGCCAAACCGCGTCGGCGCATAGCTGGCCGCGTCGATCTCCGCCGTCATCGCATCGCGTGGCAGGCCCAGAAGCACTTGCGCGCTGAGCCGGGCCGCAGCCGGCGCGGTCTGGATGCCGAAGCCGCCCTGCCCGGCAAACCAGAACAGGCCATCGCGCGCCGCATCGAAGCCGAACACCGGCAGCCGGTCAGGCGAGAAACTCCTGAGCCCCGCCCAGCGCCGCTCCAGCCCCAGCACCTTCCAATCCACCGCCTGCTCCATCCGGTCGATCGCCATGGCAATATCGAGCTCCTCGGGCGCGGCATCGCGCGCCACGTCCGGGGTCTCGTCGTGCGGCGAAAGCCACAGCCGGCCACCTTGCGGACGAAAATAGAAATCCTCGTCGAAGCTCAGCGTCAGCGGTAGCGTCTCGGGCGGGGGCGGGTCGATCCTGAGTTGCACCATCGAGCGGCGCATCGGCTGGATCCCGAGCGGCGCTGCGCCTGCGAGTTCTGCCACTGTGTCCGCCCAAGCGCCCGCCGCATCGACCAGCAACGCGGCACGCGCATGGCCCGGCCCTGCGGCCCCGCTCCACGAAAGCGCCCACTCTCCGCCCGAACGCTCCGCCGCATCGAGCCGCGCGCGAACCCTGAGCACACTGCCAGCCTTGCGCGATGCGGCCAGATAATGCTGGTGCATCGCGGCAACATCGATGTCGGCACACTCCGGTTCCCACGCGCCGACGATCCAGTTCGGCCGCAGCCCTGGAACGATCTGCTCCAGCCGCGCGCGCCCGATCAGTTCGATCCGCGCGCCCGCCGCCTGAAACTCCGCGACGAACGCCTCCGCCCTCGCACGGTGGTCCTCCCGCCCGATATGCAGGCCGCCCCGGGGGCTGAGGAAGCCGTGTTCGGCCAGCCAATGCCCCGAAGCTGCCGTGAGCGGATAGATCTGCGGCCCGCCGATCGTCTCGTGCCAGAACGCGGCAGAGCGCCCGGTGGTGTGATAGCCGGGCGTATCCTCGGCCTCGATCAGCAGCACGCGCGCGTGGGGCGCGCATTCAGCCGCAAGGCTGGACCCCGCCATACCCGCGCCGACAATCGCGATATCGTAGGTTTCGGTCGTCACCGGCTCAGCCCACCTTTGCCGGAAGGGCACGGGTGAGGAAGCTGGTGATCGCGGCCATGACCTGCCCGCGCACCGGATCCGCCTCACGCAGCAGTTCATGCCGCGCTTCGGGGCCCCACGCCACCAGTTCGCCACGCGGCAGCCGCTCCGCCGCCGCCTCGATCGCGGGCCAAGAAACCAGCGCATCCTTCTTGGCCGCGAGCACCAGCACCGGCGCCATCACGGCTTCGAGCACGCCCGGCGCGCGCAGCGTCTCGATCGAGGCCGCCGCACGTTCGACCCAGCGCCAACTGGCCGGCCCGATCTCCAGCTCCGGCCGTGCCGCGCGCCACCACAGCTCGTCTGCATAGCGGTCCGCATCGTGCGTCAGCAGCGTCATGCGCCCGTCGCGCGGCGCCCCCGGCTTCTCGCTCGCTTCCCAGGCGACCCGCTCGGGATCACCGATCCAGCACATGAGGCGTCCGTATATCTGCTGAATGAACTGGGGAATCGGAGTAACGAATCCGAGCATCGGCGCGCTCAGCACCACCGCATCGGGGTTCGCCGCGCCTTCCGCCACCGCGCGCAGCACCAGATGCCCGCCCATCGAATGGCCTGCCAGCACATGCGGGCCGGGCGCGGTGCGCACCCAGTCGCGCCACAGCGCGTCGAGGTCCGAAATCCAGATGGAGAAATCAGCAATATGGCCGACCATGAGGTTGGCCGTCATCCGGCCCGAAGCCCCCTGTCCGCGCCAGTCCGCAGCACTCACGTGCCAGCCGGCGCTCGCCCATTCTGCCAGCGATTCCAAATACTTCTCATAGAAATCCGCGCGGCCCGGCATGAACAGAAGCGATCCGCGCGCTGGTGTCCCGGCAGGAGGTTCGAGCGCAATGCGGCGGATCTCGTGTCCATCGGGCAAGGCCCATCGCCATTCCCGCGCACCAACGGGAATCGCCCGCCTGTCGAACCCTGCACTCACGCCTGAACTCCCCGGATCAAGATGAATCAGCATCCGCAAGTGCCCGGAACTGCGGCGCCTGTTTGGTTACCGTTTGGTAAGTGATTGTCCCGTATGAGATCCCTCATGCAGGGAATTCACATCGTTTACGGACTGGTCGGGGCCTTGGCAATCGCACTCACGGTTGCGGCCTTCACCGATATCCGCCGCCGCCAGATCGACAACTGGCTGAACGCCGCCGTTGCTGCGGGCGCACCGCTGTTCTGGTGGGCCACCGGCCTCACGCTGTGGCCCGGTGTGGCGCTGCAACTGGCTCTCGCGGCCATCACCTTCTTCGTGCTCGCCGGACTGTTCGCCTTGAAGGCGATGGGCGGCGGCGACGTGAAGCTGCTGACGGCGCTCGCGCTGTGGATGCCGGCGCTGCTGTTCCTCAAGCTGCTGGTGATCATGGCGGTCGCGGGCGGCATTCTGACGATGGCGATGAGCATGTGGCACATCGCCCGGCGCCAGAAAGACAAGCTCAAGATCCCGTACGGCATCGCCATCGCGACAGCCGGATTGTGGATCATCACGACCACCGATTGGGCGACCCTTCATGCCGCCACGGCGGGCTAGGTCTATCTTAACCATTTTGCCCGAAGGATGCGGGCGGATCAAACGGCAGGATTGAAGCCATGGACAGGAAGAAACTGTTGCTGCTGGTAGGGGCGCTGATCGTGGCGATCGGTACGGCCTTTGCTGCCAGGAGCATGTTTGCGGGCGCAGGTTCGCCGCAGGCAGTGGCCGCTGCGAAAGTGCAGATGGGCGCCAAGGTGCTTGTTGCCAACCGCGCGCTTCCTGCCGGCACGATCATCACGGCCGACGCCATGGGCTACCAGCCCTGGCCGAAGGACCTCGTCCAGGACGTGTACTTCACCGAAGACAAGACCGACATGTCGAAGCTGCTCGGCACCGTGGTGCGCCATCCGATCACGGCGGGCGAACCGGTGACGCAGGGCAGCCTTGTTTCCCCCGGCGACCGCGGCTTCCTTGCCGCCGCGCTCGGGCCGGGCATGCGCGCCGTCACCATCCCCGTCAGCGCGCGCACTGCCGTTGCCGGCTTCGTCTTCCCCGGTGACCACATCGATCTCGTCCTCACCCAGACGGTGAAGGGCGGCCTGATCCCGCTCAAGACCGCCGAAACCATCCTCAAGAACCTACGCGTGCTCGCCACTGACCAGACCACCTCGCAGGAGCAGGTCGAGGGCAAGACCCGCGTCAAGACCTTCAGCACCGTCACGGTCGAGGCAACGCCCAAGATCGCCGAGAAGATCGCGGTGGCGCAGACCATCGGCACGATCAGCCTCTCGCTGCGCTCGCTGGCCGACAATTCGAGCGAACTCGACCAGGCGATCGCGCTCGGCCAGATCAAGATCCCGGCCGGCGCCAGCAAGGCGGACGAAGAGCGCATCATCAAGCAGGCGATGTCCAAGCCCATCGAAGCCGACGGCAACAGCTACGCAACCGGTGGCGACGTCTCGCGCTTCCAACCGAAGAAGAGCACTGCGACGGATCCTGCTTCGGCTGTCCAGGCCATGGTCAAGGCAATGGCCCCCGCCATGCCCCAGATGCCCGCTGGCGGCACGATGACCGACGCGGCCCGCGCACTGTTCTCGCCTGGCCCGGTGG
>CANCET010000080.1 GCA_947375105.1 Sphingomonadaceae bacterium | reverse complement strand
CGAAATTGCTCCCACACAATTTCCCACACTATAGCGCGGTTGCGAGGGAACCGCAAGGTTCGGCTGGGAACGCAAAAGGCCCGAAAACCTTAGGGTTTTGTTAGGGTTCTAGGTCTGTGGGGAACCGTTAAAAACGGGCAATTGGCGGACAGGGTGGGATTCGAACCCACGGTGAGCTTCCACCCACGGCGGTTTTCAAGACCGCTGCCTTAAACCACTCGGCCACCTGTCCGTCGCGCCAAGCGCGTGAAACTGCCGATAGCGGGATGCTGCGGCTGCGCAAGGCTGTTTTGCGAGGGCAGCGCGTGGCGGTTACCACGCGGTTCGTCGAATGGGGCATTCCCAGTTGCGCCTCCCTGTGCGACTGTTGAGCGCGATGAAGATGCTGATGCGTTACCGATTTCCTCAAAGCCTGTGCCTTGTTCGCACTGTGTTGGCTGTGCTGGCCCTATCGCTGCTGGCCGGGCCCGCAGGTGCGCAAGACGATGCAGCGGCGGGTGGATTTCAGGGCTATCTTCAGTTTTTAGCCGCCAAGGCGCGAGCCGAGGGCGTGCGCGAGGAGACGATCGCCTCGGTCATGTCCGGTTTGACCGAGAACCCGCGCGTGATCGCGCTCGACCGGGCGCAGCCGGGTACCTCGTCTTCGATCCCGGCCTTTGCCGGTTATCGCCGGACGCATGTCGATGCGGCGCGGATCGGCGGGGGGCGGCGGCAGTATCTGGCGTCGGCGGATTACCTTGCGGGGATCGAGCAGCGTTATGGCGTGCCGGCGAAGATCGTTTTGGCGATCTGGGGGCATGAGACCAATTACGGCTCCTACACAGGCGATTTCGACCTCGCGCGCTCATTGGCAACGCTCGCCTATGAGGGGCGGCGGCGGGCGCTGTTTGCCGATGAGTTCATCGCGCTGCTCAAGATGGTGGACCGGGGCGTGCCGCGCAGCAAGCTGGTTGGCAGCTGGGCAGGTGCGTTCGGCAACCCGCAGTTCCTGCCGAGCGTTTATCTGCGCGTGGCGCAGGACGGTGATGGCGACGGGTTTGCCGACATCTGGGCGAGCCGCCGCGATACCTTCGCCTCGATCGCGAACTACTTCCGCGATGCGGGCTGGCGGCCGGGCGAGCCGTGGGGCGTGGCGGCGGACGTGACGCTGCCGCTCGACCGCGCCGTGATCGGCACAGCGTTGGCGAGCCCGCGCTGCCCGCAGGTCTTTGCGCGGCATTCGCGGTGGAAGACAGTGGGCGAATGGAAGGCGCTTGGTGTGGTGCCGCGCGCGCCGACACTGACGGACGAGACCATGGCCAGCCTGCTCGAACCCGATGGCCCCGGACAGACTGCGTATCTGCTAACCGGAAATTATAGGGTCATCCTCGATTACAACTGCTCGAATCTTTACGCCCTCTCGGTGGGACTTCTGGCAGATGAAATTGCCCGTTAGCAGGAACAACGGCCTACTGGCCCTCGCGGTGGTGCTCGCGCTTGGCACAGGGCTGCTGGCCGCACCCGCAACTGCGCGTGATCGCAAGGGGGATCTGCCCGATCTGGCCGGGCCGGCCGGTGATTACCCGGTGACCATTGGCGATCCGTTCGTGGTGGACGGCGTGACCTATACGCCGGCCGATACCCTCAACTACGACGCGGTGGGCAAGGCAGTGCAGATGCCTGCGGACGGCGCGGCTGCGCGGATCAGCGGCGCGCACCGCACTTTGCCCGTGCCCAGCTACGTCGAGGTGACATCGCTTTCCAGCGGCCGGACGATCCTCGTGCGGATCGACCAGCGCGGGCCGATGAGCGGTGACGCGCTCGTTGCGCTTTCGCCGATGGCGTGGTTGCAGATGGGCTTGCCCGCCGATGGTTCGGCGCCGGTGCGCGTGCGGCGGGTCAATCCGCCCGAGCCCGAGCGCGCGGTTCTTCGGGCCGGACAGGCCGCACCGCAGCGGATGGATACGCCTGCGGGCTTGCTCGCGGCGCTGCGGCGCAAGTTGGGGCTTGAGCCGCCCGTGGGCGAACTGCCAGTGACGATACGTCCCGCCGAAGTCGTGGCGGGAGGGCTGAAGCCGGCTGTCCCTGCGCCGAGCCCTGCCAAGGATGTGCTCAAGCCGGTCGTCCCTTACAAGCCGGCGGTAAGGCCTGCTCCGGCCGCGGGGCCTGCACCTGCTCCTAAGCCTGCCCCGAAGCCAGCTCCGAAAGTGGCGGTCCATGCAGCGGCTGCGGCGCAATATTATGTGCAGATTGGTGCCTTTTCCCAGCGCGGCAATGCCGAAGCGGCAGCGCGCAAGTCTGGCGGTTCACTGGTGCAGTCGGGCTCGCTGTGGCGGGTGCGCAGTGGGCCGTTTTCCGCCGGGGATGAGGCGGAGCGCGGGCTGGCGAAGGCGCGCGCTGCGGGCTATGCGGGGGCACGGATCGTGCGCGACTAGTTTTGCCCGCTGCGGTCCCGATTTCAATGGGGATCGCGCTTGGCATCGAGGACCTTGACCGCAGTTCTGATGGCCGCACTGGCCGTTATGCCCGTGCGCGCGGCTGCCCCTGGGGCAGAGGCTGCGTCTGGCGCTACACCTGCCGGATCACTCTCCATGCCGGAGGTTACCGCGCCGATTGCGCTGCTGATCGATGTCAACGGCGGGCGCGTGCTGTTCGAGCGCCAGTCGCACCGGCGCTTCGTGCCCGCCTCGCTGACCAAGATCATGACAAGCTATGTCGCTTTCGAGCTGATCAAGGCGGGCAAGCTGAAGCTCGACCAGCGCTTTCGCATGAGCGCGGAGACGTTCCGCAAGTGGCACCGCGTGGGCAGCACGATGTTCCTGGCGCAGGACAGCGAGACCTCGGTGGCAGAACTGCTTGAAGGGATCGTGACCGTCTCGGCCAATGACGGCTGCGTCGTGCTGGCCGAAGGGGTGGCGGGCAGCGTTCCCGCATTCACCGCGATGATGAACGATGCGGCCCGGCAGCTGGGCATGAAGGATACGCATTACAACACGCCCAATGGCTGGATGGACGAAGGCGCGACTTACGTCTCGGCTGCTGACCTTGCCACTTTGAGCACGGCGTTGATTACCCGGCACCCCGATCTCTACGCCCGATTCTATGGGCATGAACGACTGGCGTTCCGGGGTATCGAGCAGCCCAATCACAACCCGCTTTATGGCCACGTCGCCGGCGCGGACGGCGTGAAGACCGGGTTCACCAACGAGGCGGGTTACGGCCTTGTCGGATCGGCGATCCGCGATGGGCGGCGGCTGATGATGGTGGTCGGCGGGTATGACAACGGCAAAGTGCGCGCCCGCGAATCGCGTGACTTTCTGGAATGGGGTTTCGCTGCGTTCGAGGCGCATCCGCTGTTTGCCCAAGGCACGCAGATCGGCACCGCCAAGGTGCAGGGTGGGGAGGCGCGCACCGTGAACCTCGCCGCGCCGCATGCGCTCGCGCTGACGCTGCCGCGCGGCTCGGGAGCGCGGTATTCGCTGGCCGTGCGCTACAAAGGGCCCCTGCGTGCGCCGATTGCCAAGGGTGATGAAGTGGCCAGCCTGATCGTGCGCGTGCCGGGCGAGCGCGAGACGCGGCTGCCACTCGTGGCTGCAGAGGCGGTTCCGGTGGCCGGCCCGCTGGCGCGGCTGCGCAACGGCATGTTGGCGATGCTGGGGCAATGAGCGGCAGGTTCATCGTTTTCGAGGGCGGGGAAGGGGTCGGAAAATCGACCCAGAGCCGCATGCTGGCCGAAGCGCTGCGGGGGCGCGGGATCGAGGTTGTCACCACGCGCGAGCCGGGCGGAACGCGGGGCGCGGAGGCGATCCGGGCGTTGCTGCTGGCGACGGATGGGCCGGGGTTCGGCGCAAGAGCCGAGGCGCTGCTGTTTGCCGCGGCGAGGTCGGACCATGTCGAAACGCTGATCCGCCCTGCGCTGGCGCGCGGGGCCTGGGTGGTGTGCGACCGTTATCTCGACAGCAGCCGGGCGTATCAGGGTGGTGGCAGCGGTCTGGAGGATGCCGATATCCTGACACTGCATCGGATCGGAAGCGCAGGGCTTCTGCCCGATTGCACGGTGCTGCTGACGCTGGATCCGACCGAGGCGGCAGCGCGCGTGATGCAGCGTGATGCCGGAGCGCTCGACCGGATCGGCGGTCGCGCGGCGGATTATCACGCCCGCGTTGCCGCGGCATTCCAGCGCTTTGCCGATGCCGAACCGGCGCGTTTTGCTGTCATGGAGGCAGAGGGCGCGCCTGAGGAGGTCCACGCGCGGGTCCTCGCAGCGGTGGAGCACTTGTGCGCAAGTTGATCGGGCATGATGAGGCCTGGGCCGTCTGGCGCGCAGCTCGCGCGGGTCAGCGCATGCACCATGGCTGGATCCTTGCGGGCCGCGAGGGGCTCGGGAAGGCCGCGTTCGCGCGCGCGGCGGCGGCGGAACTGGTGGCAGAACAGGGCGTGGTGCAGCCGGCGTCCGGGGCGCATCCCGACATTCATGTGCTGGAGCCGCTGCCCAGTAACGATGACGAGACCAAGAAGCGTGACGAGGGCAAGGCCTATACCCGCAAGCGCAATATCAGCGTGGACCAGATCCGGGGCGTGCAGCGCCGGCTCGTGACGCGGCCGACACTGGGCGCGCGGCGTGCGGTGATCATCGATGCGGCGGACGATCTGGAGAAAGGCGCGGTCAACGCGCTGCTCAAGAGTCTGGAGGAGCCTCCCGCAGGCACATTCTTCCTGCTGGTGACGCACCAGATCGGGCGGCTGCTGCCCACCGTGCGGTCGCGCTGCACGGTGCTGCGGTTCCATCCGCTGGGCGTGGACGACATGGCCCGGGCCTTGGCAGATGAAGCACCGCAACTGCACGGCGCGGCATTGGAGGCGGCGATTGCAGCCGGCAGCGGGGCACCGGGCTCGGCGCTGGCGTTTGCCGAAATGGAGCTGGGCGGGGCCTGGCAGATCATGTCGCGGCTCGTGACGGAGGGTGATGCGGATCTGGGGCTGCGGGCCGAGCTTTCCACTGCTCTCGGGCAGCGGCCAGACCGGGAGCGCTTGCTATCAGCTATCGAGGCGGCGCGGCGCGTACTGGTGACGGCGATGGGGCACAGCGATGATGCCACCCGGCTGCGGATCGTCGAGGCGCATGCTGCTCTTACGAGGCTTGCCACCCAGGCGCCGACCTACAACTTCGAACCTGCGCTGCTGCTTCTGGAAATCGGCGGCTTGCTGGCATCGGTGGCGCGCACTAGGGAGAGCGCGGCCTGACGCATACCTCTTGCGCAAGCCTCCCGAGCCAAGGACATATGCAGCCCATGGGCGAGCCCTATTACATCACGACCGCGATCAGCTATCCCAACGGCAAGCCGCATATCGGCCACGCCTATGAAGCGATTGCGGCAGACGTCATTGCGCGGTTCCAGAAAGCGATGGGGCGCGATGTGCGCTTCCAGACCGGCACCGACGAACACGGCCTCAAAATGGCGCAGAAGGCCCGGGACCTAGGCATCACACCAGCGCAGTTGGCGGATGAAATGACCAGTCATTTCATTGCGATGGCAGATGCCTTGAATGTCGATTATGATGTTTTCATCCGTACCACCGAGCCCCGGCACCATGCCTCGACGCAAGAGCTCTGGCGGCGGATGGAGGCGAATGGCGACCTCTATCTCGACCGCTACGAGGGCTGGTACTCGGTGCGCGACGAGGCCTATTACGACGCGAGCGAACTGATCGACGGGGAAGGGGGCGAGAAACTTTCGCCGCAAGGGACCCCGGTCGAGTGGACCGTCGAAGAAAGCTGGTTCTTCCGCCTGTCGAAGTATCAGGAGCCGCTGCTGGCTTACTACCGCGACAATGCCGAGTTCATCCGGCCTGAAAGCCGCCGCAACGAGATGGTCGCGTTTGTCAGCCAGGGCCTGCGCGATCTTTCGGTTTCGCGGACGAGCTTCGACTGGGGCGTGAAGGTTCCGGGCAGCGACAACCACGTGATGTACGTGTGGGTCGATGCGCTGACCAACTACATCACCGGCCTTGGTTTCCCTGACGAAACAGGGGATTATGCGAAATACTGGCCGGCCGATCTGCACTTGATCGGCAAGGACATCGTGCGCTTTCACACGATTTACTGGCCAGCCTTCCTGATGAGCGCGGGGCTGGCGCTGCCCAAGCAGGTATTCGGGCATGGCTTCCTGCTCAACCGGGGGCAGAAGGAATCGAAGTCGCTCGGCAACGTGACCGATCCGCTGGCACTGGCGGAGACTTTCGGGGTCGATACGCTGCGCTACTTCCTGATGCGCGATGTGGTGTTCGGGCAGGACGGTTCCTATTCACCCGAAGCTATCGTGACGCGCTGCAATGCGGAATTGGCCAATAGCTATGGCAATCTGGTGCAGCGCACGCTTTCCATGATTTTCAAGAACATGGATGGCGAAGTGGCGAAGTTCTCGAGTGCTGACGCCGACGACCGTTTGCTGGCAGCCGTGTTCGAGGCTTGCCACGACGAACTCCCGCGCGAATTTGCCGCACTCAATTTCTCGGCTGGAATCGAGGCGTGGATGCGGGGCGTGTTTGCGTGCAACCAGTATGTCGATGAACAGGCGCCGTGGGCGCTGCGCAAGAGCGATCCTGAGCGGATGCGCAGCGTTCTGATGACATTGTTCATGGCGATCCGCGATCTGACCATCGCGATCCGTCCGGTCGTGCCAAGTGCGGCGGACAAGGTGCTGGATCAGCTGGGAATTCCTGGGGACGAGCGCGGAATCACGGCGCTCGCAAAAGCCGACTGGTTTCTGGCGCGGGTGGCCACCGGCGAGCGGCTTGCCGCACCCAGCCCGTCATTTCCGCGCCTTGAAATGCCGGAGGTAGACGCGGCCTGATGCTGATCGATTCGCACTGTCACCTCAATTACAAGGGCCTGATCGAGACGCAGGCCGAGGTGTTGGCGCGTGCGCGCGCGCGCGGCATCACGGGCTTTCTCAATATCTCGACGCGCCGGAGCGAATGGGATGCGGTGGTCGAGACGGCGCATCGCGAACCGGACGTCTGGGCCAGTATCGGCATCCATCCGCATGAAGCCGATGCCCATGCAGACCTTGGTGCGGAAGCGCTGCGCGAGGCTTCGGCTGATCCTAAGGTGATCGCGATTGGCGAGACCGGGCTCGACTATTATTACGATCATTCGGACCGGCAGGTGCAACAGGATCTGTTTCGCGTGCACATCGGCGTGGCGCGAGAGACGGGACTGCCGATCGTGATCCACACGCGCGATGCCGAAGACGACACGCTGCGCATTCTGACCGAGGAAATGGCTGCGGGGGCCTTTCCGGCACTGATCCACTGCTTCACCGCGTCCGCGGATTTTGGCCGGGCAGTGCTCGATCTGGGGCTGACGATCTCGATCTCCGGGATCGTGACGTTCAGGAATGCCAAGGACTTGCAGTCCTTTGCTGCCGAAGTGCCGGATGGCCGTCTGCTGGTCGAGACCGACGCGCCGTTCCTTGCGCCGGTGCCGCATCGCGGCAAGGTCTGCGAACCAGCGTTTGTTTCGGATACTTGCGCTTTCGTGGCGGCGTTGCGGGGGACGACGGCGGAGAACCTCGCGGAGCGGACGAGCGCGAACTTCTTTCGCCTGTTTTCCAAGGCCCGGGCATGAAGCTGGTTGTCCTGGGGTCAGGCACGTCGACCGGGGTGCCGCGCATCGGCAACGACTGGGGCGAGTGCGATCCTGAGGAACCACGCAACCGGCGCACGCGCGTGGCCATCATGGTCGAAGGCGAAGACGGCGGGAGAATCCTTGTCGATACGCCGACGGACTTGCGCCACCAGTTGCTGATGACCGGAATCGGGCGGATCGACGGCGTGGTGTGGACCCATGACCATGCCGATCACACGCATGGCATCGATGACCTGCGGGCGCTGCGCATGGGGCGCGGCGCACCGATACCGGGCTATGCGGCGGACGAAACGGTTCGGCGCCTGCGTCTGCGGTTCGGCTATGTTTTCGCCGGCCAGCATGGCTATCCCACGATCTGCAATCTCGACAACCTTGATCGCGTGCGGATGGTTGCGGGGATCGGTGTGAGCCATTGCCAGATGCCGCACGGACCTGCGCAGACCACGGCATTCCGCTTCGATCAAGGCGGGAAATCAATTGGTTATGCGACGGACTTCAGTGTCATTACTGGCGAGATGGTGTCGCTGTTCGACCGCGTTGACGTTCTCGTGGTCGATGCCTTGCGGCGCAAGCCGCATCCGACGCATGCCCATCTTGCGATGTCGCTGGAACTTGTCGAAGCCTGCCGGGCTGGCCGCGCGGTGTTGACGCATCTCGATAAGAGCATGGATTACCGGACACTCGTGGATGAGACGCCGGACCATGTCGAGCCGGGTTATGACGGACTGGAAATCGCGCTGTGACGCCGGACAAGTTCGTCGCGCTGATCGGGATCGTCATGGCGCTGGTGCTGGTGCTTGCGAATGGAAGGTTGCGCGGGCTCAAGCTTTCCTCGGGGTTGATCATGGCTGGCGCGTGGGCGGTTATCATCCTTGCGGTTGCGCTGGTGTTTGCGGGATATCGGCGCTGAGTGTCCGTGGAGCCATTTAACATAATAAATATTATCGAACTCAAGGATTGGCCGTCATGAGCGCTCCTCCCAAGGACTCCCCTGCTGCGAGCGCCGCTCCTTCCCAAGGGATCGTGCGGTTGCTGCAAATCATGGCGCGGCTGCGTGATCCCGAGATCGGCTGTGAGTGGGATGTTGCGCAGACCTTCGCGACGATCGCGCCTTATACGATCGAGGAAGCCTACGAAGTCGCCGACGCGATTGCGCGCGAGGACCTGCCTGCACTGCGCGAAGAGCTGGGCGATTTGCTGCTGCAGGTCGTGTTCCACGCGCGGATGGCGGAGGAGCTTGGGGCGTTCGATTTTGATGCGGTGGCGCATGCGATCTCGGACAAGATGACCGACCGGCATCCGCATATCTTCGGCGATGCCGACGACCTTGGCCAATCGCGCGAGGTGCGCTGGGAAGCGCAGAAGGCAGCCGAGCGCGCGGCCAAGGGTGCCACCAGTGCGCTTGACGGCGTGGCGCTGGCACTGCCGGCGCTCATGCGCGCGGAAAAGCTGCAAAAGCGCGCTGCGCGGGTCGGCTTCGATTGGCCGGACACCGAAGGCCCGCGCGCGAAAGTGATCGAGGAACTGGACGAACTGGCCGCAGCGCGCGGCGAGGACGAGAAACTCGATGAGGCAGGTGATCTGCTTTTCGCGGCGGTCAACGTGGCGCGCAGCTATGGCATAGCGCCCGAAGATGCGCTGCGGCACGGCAATGCGAAGTTCGAGCGGCGCTTCCGGGCGATGGAAACGCTGGCGGGGGATCGTTTTGCTGACCTTTCGCTCGACGAGCAGGAGGCGCTTTGGCGGCAGGTGAAAGCTGCGGAGCGTTGATCAGATCTGCGCGAAACGACCGATTTCTCGCGGTGTCAGCCTCACCTTGAGCCGCTGAACGGGCGCTCCCGCCGCATCGATGTCGGCGCTTTCCGAGAGGACTTCGCCGTGCGCGTGGAGCCAGGCAAGCTTTTGCCCCTCGCTCATCGGCAGGGCGATTTCGAGCACTTGTGCGCCGCCGGTAAGGAGCTCGCTGAGCAGCGTGACGAGGTCTTCGACGCCCTCGCCCGTTTGCGCCGAGATCGGCACGACTTGGCAATCGGGTACGCCCGCAGCGATGAGATCACGTCGCATGGCGCGGTCGTCTGCGGAAAGCAGGTCCCACTTGTTCCACGCCTCGACGATCGGGACGAGGCTGCCCCCTTCCCCGATGACCCCGAGATCGCCGAGGATTTCCTCGACTTCGAGTTTTTGCGCAGCGCTGGCGGGATTGGCGATATCGCGCACGTGGACGATGACGTCAGCCGCAGTCACTTCTTCCAGCGTGGCGCGGAAGGCGGCGACGAGCTGGGTTGGCAGATCGGAAATGAAGCCCACGGTGTCGGACAGGATCGCCTTTTCGAGCCCCGGCAGGCGAATGGCGCGCATGGTGGGATCGAGCGTGGCGAAGAGCAGGTCTTCGGCCATGACGTCAGCGCCGGTCATGCGGTTGAACAGCGTGGATTTGCCTGCGTTGGTATAGCCGACAAGCGCGATTACCGGCCAGGGCGCGCGCTGGCGGCGTTCGCGGTGGAGGCTGCGGGTGCGGCGCACTTGCTCGAGCTCGCGGCGGATCCGGCCCATCCGCCCACGGATCAGGCGGCGGTCAGCCTCGATCTGGGTTTCGCCGGGGCCGCCGAGGAAGCCGAAGCCGCCGCGCTGGCGTTCGAGGTGAGTCCAGCTGCGCACGAGGCGGCCGGCCTGGTAATCGAGGTGGGCGAGTTCCACCTGCAGGCGGCCCTCGGCAGTCGCGGCCCGCTCGCCGAAGATTTCGAGGATCAGCCCGGTGCGGTCGATGACCTTGCGTTCGAGCTTGTCTTCGAGATTGCGCTGCTGGATCGCGGATAGCGCGCCATCCACGATAACGAGTTCGGCATCGGACTGCGCGATGGCGACGGCGATCTTCTGGACCTGGCCTTCGCCGAACAGCGTGGCCGGGCGAACCGCGCGGATCGGAAGCGTGAACGCATCGACGATATCGAGGCCGATGGCCCGGGCAAGGCCCTGCGCTTCCTCGAGCCGCGATTCGGCGTCAAGGCTGGCGCGTTGGCGCAAATCGGGGAGGACGACGACAGCGCGGGCGCCGCGCGTCACTTCCCCGACAAGCTCGGTGTCCCGGCCGAATTCGAACCCGCTCATTCAAACCCGCTCATGCGGTTTGGCCCGATTGGAGGTTCAGGATGCCTCACCTTCCCATTCGCCGGAAAGATCGACGTGGCCGGCGGGCTGGATGGTCGAGACGGCGTGCTTGTAGGCGAGCTGGACGTAGCCTTCGCGTTCCAGCAGCATGCAGAACAGATCGTAGGCTGCGACGCGGCCCTGGAGCATGACGCCGTTCACGAGGAACATCGTCACCTGCACGCCGGCATCGCGCACGCTGGAAAGGAACACGTCCTGCAGCAGGCGCTTTTTGCTCGCATCATCACCGCCCGGCGCGAAATGGGCGGCCGAGAGCTGCTGGCCGGGCATGATCGTCGAGATCGCATGCTTGTAGACCAGTTGCGATTGGCCATCGCGGCGCAGGAGGATCGAGAAATTATCGAACCAGGTGACGATACCCTGCAGTTTGACACCCTTCACAAGGAACATCGTGACGGGAATCTTGTTCTTTCTCAAGAAATTGAGGAAGACATCCTGGAGGTTTTGGCCCTTCCCTGCAGCAAGCGGTGCAGGTGCGTGTGCCACTGCGGCAGCCGGAGCGGCGGCATCGGCTACGGGGGCAGCTTCGGACTTGGCCCGGGGGCGCGCGGTCAGTGTTCTACCGGTCATCGAGGATATATCCTTTCGTTTTTTGGCGCCCCTCCGCCTGCGCGGAAAGACACGATCTGGCAGGACACCGAAGCCAATCCAACCGTATCGGCGCTGGCCGAATCCGGATTGAAGTGAGCATCGGCGACTTACCGGTTAGCAGCGCCGATCCTATGCCCGGATCGCGGCCGCGTACAGGGGCAAAATGGGGTAAAACGGCCCGGTAATGCGTCAGTCCAGCTCTTCGTCGTCGCGCCGTTCGGCCATGCCGAGGAGCTTGAGCTTGCGGTGCAAGGCCGAGCGCTCCATCCCGATGAAGCTCGCGGTCTTCGAGATATTACCCGAAAAGCGCCGGATCTGGACCTTGAGGTACTCGCGCTCGAAGTTCTCCCGCGCCTCGCGCAGCGGCACGCCCATCAGCGCCGAAGTGCTGGAATCATTGCCCAGACGCGTCGAGACGATCTCGGCCGGAAGCATGTCTGCATCGATCCGCGTAAGCCGTTCACGCGGTGCAAGAATGATCGTGCGCTCTACCACGTTGCGCAATTGGCGGACGTTGCCGGGCCAGTCGTAGCTCTGCATCGCGGCGATTGCTTCGGGCGAGATGGCGGGTGGCTGTACGCCCTGCTCGTTGGCATATCGCGAGAAGAAATGATCGGCGAGCGCGGGGATATCCTCGCGGCGCTCGATCAGCGAGGGGATCGAGACGGGCACTACGTTGAGCCGATAGTAGAGATCCTCGCGGAACCGCCGTTCGGAAATCTCCTTGTCGAGCGGGCGCGAAGTGGAGGACACGACGCGCACATCGACGCGAATCTGGCGGTGGCCGCCGACGCGCACGAACGACTGTTCGGTGAGGACGCGCAGGATACGAGCCTGGCTCGACGCTGGCATTTCCGCAACTTCATCGAGGAACAGCGTGCCGCCATCGGCCATTTCGAGCAGGCCTGCGCGGACCAGCTTGCCGTCGATCTCCTCGCCGAACAACTCCTGCTCGAAGCGTTCGGGGGTGATGCGCGCGGAATTGACAGTGACGAAGGCATGATCGGCGCGCGGGCTCCACGAATGAAGCAGGCGCGCGGCGACTTCCTTGCCCGATCCGGCGGGGCCTGTGATCAGCAGACGGCTGCCGGTATTGGCAACGCGCTTGAGCGTGGCGCGCACTGCGTTGATCGCGCTGGAATTGCCGGTGAAGCCATCGGCCATCGACAGGCCCTGCCGCAGCCGCGCGTTCTCGCGCCGGAGCCGCTCGGTTGCGGTAGCACGCTCGACAAGGAGGAGCAGGCGCTCGGCCTCGAAAGGCTTTTCAAGGAAGTCCATCGCGCCGCGGCCGATGGCGGAGACGGCGGTATCGATATTGCCGTGGCCGGAGAAGATGATGACTGGCAGTTCCGGCTCGCGCTTCTTGATCTCGTCGAGCACTTCCAGCCCGTCCATCGGGCTGCCGTGGAGCCACACATCGAGGAGCACGAGGCTGGGGCGCCGTTCGTCGACGGCGGCCAGCGCGGCCGTGCTGTCGGCGGCCGTGCGGCAGCCGTAGCCTTCGTCGCTGAGCACGCCCGCGACAAGCTCGCGGATATCGCGTTCGTCGTCCACGATGAGGATATCGAGTGCCATCTGTGCGTTTGTCCTGGGGTATGGTCTAGCGGTTGGCGGGAATGGCGGCGGGTGCGTCGATAGGTGCTTCGGCGGCGAGCGGATTGCGCGCAAAGCGCATGATCACCGCGGTGCCGCCTTCGGCATTGGGGCTGAAGGCCATCGTGCCGCCGTGTTCCTCGACGATCTTGTTGACGATCGCGAGGCCGAGCCCGGTGCCCTTTTCGCGCGTCGTCATGTAAGGTTCGAGAATGCGGTCGCGCTCCGCTGGAAGGCCAACGCCGTTGTCCGCCACGGTGACCGTGACGGCCTGACGATCTGCGGCGAGGCTGACTGCGATGCGGCCGCGATAGGCGATGTCCTGCCCCTTGGCGCGCTGTTCGATGGCCTCGATCGCGTTCTTGAGCACGTTGGTCATGGCCTGACCGAACTGGTGGCGGTCGGCCTCGATCGGCACGGGGCCCTCGCCCTCGCCTTCGAACCGGAAGCTGAAGGTGATGTCGTTATGCGCCACTTCCTGCAGGAACAGGGATTGCCGCACGAGGTCGCTGGCGTCTTCCGAGCGGAAAACGGGTTTGGGCAACCGCGCGAAGGACGAAAATTCGTCGACCATCTGCCTGAGGTCGCCGACCTGGCGGATGATCGTGGCGGTCAGCTCCTCGAACAGTTCGGGATCGGTCTCGATCTGGCGGCGGTAGCGGCGCTTGAGGCGCTCGGTCGCGAGCTGGATCGGGGTGAGCGGGTTCTTGATCTCGTGCGCGATGCGGCGGGCAACGTCGGACCATGCGGCACGGCGCTGATCGAGCAGCTGGCGGGTGATGTCCTCGAAGGTGATGACATGGCCATTGCGGTCAGCCGTGACCTTGACCGCGAGCGTGAGCAGATCGCCGCCGGCGGCATAGTGGACAACGCCGCTGCGCTCGCCGCCCGCGATGAACTGGGCCAACTGGGGCGCGACATCCGCTAGCGGCGCGCCGATGGGATCAGAGACGCCGCCATCTTCGCGCACCGGGTGCAGCAGCGCCTGCGCCGAACTGTTCATCAGGCGGATGCTGCCCTCGCGGTCGATCGAGACGATGCCTGCAGTGATTGATTCGAGCACTGCCTCGATGAAGGCACGGCGCACTTCGAGCTGCGCATTGGCACTGACCAGCGCCTGCGTCTGCGCCTCGAGCTGCGCGGTCATTCGGTTGAACGCGCGGGCAAGCAGGCCGACCTCGTCGGTGCCGCTGCCGGGCTGCACGCGCATCGCGAAGTTGCCGCTACCGACATTGCGCGCCGCCGAGACAAGCTCGATCAGCGGGGCGACCTGCCTGTCAGCGAAACGCAGCGCAACCCAGACGGCGAGCGCGACCAGCGCTAGCGAAATGACCAGCAGCGCGATGTTGAAGCGCAATTGCAGGGCGCGGGCGCGGCGGGTGAGGAAATCATAGGCCTTGAGCACGCTTTGTGCGCGTTG
>CANCET010000079.1 GCA_947375105.1 Sphingomonadaceae bacterium | reverse complement strand
GTGCCCCAGCCGATAGTGGGCTGCGAGCGGATATGCGTGGCGGCCGGATAGGCGAAGGCCCATTTCAGCTTGAGCTTGGGCACATCTGCCTTGGCGAGCCCTGCAATGCCGGCGGGGATGAAGCGGCGGTTGTCATGCCCCCAGCCGATGTCGGCGGGCACATCGGTCATGTCGAACTTCGCGGCCGCACCCTTGCAGCGCGGCGGCGGGGCAGGGCGCTGGTAGGAAGCATACGGCGTGCGCGTGAGGTATTCGGCGACCTGGATCTTCTCCGCCGGGGTGAGGCTTGCGGCCTGCTGGCGCATCACGCCGTTCGTCAGCGCGCCGACGATGGCATCGGGCGCGAGCATGGCGAGGAAGCCAGGCGAAGGCGCTTTGGGCACGCCGCCGAGGTGGCACATCGCGCAGTGCTGTTCGAACAACGGGCGGCCCGGCGCGGTTTCGGGATTGATGGTGGGGCCGGCGCGGGAGTTCATGTCCTCGGTGGACTTGATCCGTGTCGGGGTCGCAGCATTCAGTCCGGCGGCAAGCGCCAGCGCGGTGAGGCCGGAAAGGACCGCGATGCGGCCTGTTTTGAAGAACATTGCGGGAGACCCCAATCTCAATCGAGCGAACGGTAGAACGAAAGCTTCATGTCCTCGGCGAGGCAGGCGAGGACCGGCGGCACCAGCCTGTCATGAAAATCGATGTGCATGTGCGTTTCGAACGCGGCGTCATCGCGGAAGGTGGCAACGCACTGGAACAGATCCGGGTCTTCCTCGGACTGGAACAGTTCGTAGACCAGCGCGCCCGGCTCATGCTCGAACACCAGCTTCTTCAGCTCGGTCTGAAGCGCTATCAGCTCGTCGCGCTTTTCGGGCTTGGTCCGCAGCTGTGCGATGAAGCTTTTTGCAGTCATGGTCTCAGGCCTCGGCAGCGGGTTCGAGATCGAACAGCAGCTCGCGCGAGTAGGACCCGTCCATGCACGCGATCATCCGCTCGATCAGCGGCTGGTTGTGGGGGTAGGCGATATGGGCCTGGTCGGCGTCCTCGTCGGTGAACCGTTCGTAGACAGCGAACATGCCCGGTTCGGCAAGCCGGTAGAACTGATAGGCCAGCGTGCCCGGCTCGCTCGGCGCGAGCGCTTCCATGGCGCGGGCGAGCTCGATGAATTCGGCTTCCTTGTCGGCGCGGATGCGGAAGCGGGAAAGGAAGGAAAAGGCCATCGGGGTGTCTCTTTCGGGGTCAGGCGATGCGGGCTTGTGCGTAGGCGATCCAGTCCGCCAGCCGTTCGGGATAGTCGGCAAGCCTGGGCTCGGCATAGGCGTGGTTGCGGTCGGGCCGTCCGAGAATCCCGGGATAGGCCTCGACCGGCACGTAGTAGAGGAAGCCGATCACGCGCTCGGCAAATTTCCAGCCGGCATCGGTCAGGCGGTAGCGATCATCGTACCGAATCGCGGCGACCATCATCTTGCCGTGCCGCATCAGCTCGGCGTGGCCGGCGACCCGGCCAGTGGCGTTGGCGGCATCGACAAAGTCGATCTGGATATCGTGCATCACATGGTGGCCCGGGCCGAGCACCGCAAAGCGGCCATCGAACTGCGCCATGATCGCGTCGGGGCCTTGGGCGAACATCACTCCGTCATGCGAGCGCAGCACCGCATCTTCGGCGAACAGCGCGCGCACTGCATCGACGCGCCGATCGTCGATATCGAAGCTGTAGTGCGCGACGAGCTGGCGGATCTGCGATTCGGCTTCAAGCCGCGCGATGCGCGCTTCCAGATCGCCTCCCAAACTTGTCGAAGCATTGGCTGGAGCATTGGACATGCCCGTGTTCTCTCCCCAGCGGACCGCTTGGTGCGGGCCTGTCTTGCCCGGCATGATACCCGGCCCCGTTCTGAAAACAATCATGAATGTTTGGATGGATGCGGCCGACCTGCAGATCGATCGGTTGCCCTTGCGGTGGCGGCGAGGCTGCGCGCGCAAGGGCCTGCGGTATTGCTGAAGCACGGGATAAGGGCTGAGGCGGTGGCCGCGTGAGAGAGGCCGGGCGGACTGCCTTCAGCCTCTCTAAAAAAACATACATGTCTGCTTGCAAAATACGCTCCCGGGGTTATCCTTGGCGCCACACCGCACGCTAATGCGGGGCATGAGGAGATGGGGATGGCACTGAGGGACCTGCGCTGGTCGGCAGCATTCGGCGCAATCGCAGCGGCGATGATTGCAGCACCGGCTTTCGCGAATGACGAACCGCAAGCGGCGCAGCCGCAGGCGGCACAGGCGCAATCGAGCGCCGAAGAGATGGCGAGCGGCCGCCTTAACGAAATCGTGGTCACGGCTACGCGGCGGTCTTCGAACCTGCAGCGCACGCCGGTTGCAGTGTCTGCGGTCGATGCCTCGCTGATCCGTCAGTCGAGCCCGCGCGACATCGGCGATCTGGCTGCTTTCGTGCCGAACTTCTCGGCCAATACGATCACCAACTTCAACGCTGCCTCGTTCGCGATGCGCGGCGTGGGGCAGACCTCGATCATCGTCTACTTCGAGCCGCCGGTGGCCGTGCTCGTGGACGATTTCGTGGTGCCCTCGGTGCAGACCCAGCTGCTCGACACGTTCGACGTGGCGCAGGTGGAAGTGCTGCGCGGCCCGCAGGGCACGCTGTTTGGCAAGAACACCACTGGCGGTGCGGTGACCGTGCGTACCAAGCGTCCGGAGCTCGGCAAGATCGGCGTTGACGGCCGTTTCGAGTTCGGCTCGTTCAACACCAGCCGTCTGCAGCTCGCGGCCAACGTGCCGATCTTTGACAACATGGCGCTGCGCGTCGTGGGCGGGGCCGAGAAGTCGGACGGCTACTATCACAACGGTGCCTGCTATGGTCCGGTGGGCGGCTTGCCGACGAGCAACTTCTTCGGCCAGGCGGGCTGCCTTGATGGCAAGGCTGCTGGCGGCAAGGATGTGATCAACCTGCGCGGCAAGCTGCTGTGGCAGCCGACGAGCCGCCTGAGCATTCTGGCGCAGGCCGAATATCTGCGCGATCGTTCGCAGACCGTGCCGTCGGTCAACGAGAACTACCTTTACAAGGGGCCGGGCGGTTTCGCGACTGATGCACTTGGCACCATTGTCCGGCAGGAAAGCGTCGACCCGCTGGACCGCGCTGCGGTGAGCTACCGCCAGGACGGCCTCATCAAGATGAAGGACGGCCAGCGGATCTCGGTCGATGGCTTCTACGTCAACGCCGACTACGATTTCGATTTCGGCAAGCTGACTTCGGTCACCGGCTGGCGCCGCCAGCTTTCGCGTATTCCGAACTCCTATGCGGGCGCTGTCGCCATCGGCAAGGACGGGACGCCGCTCTCGTTCTTCGACGCGACGCGTGACGACAATCGCAAGACCTTCCAGCAGGAACTGCGCTTTGCCACCAACACCGGCACCGCGTTCGACATGGTGGCGGGTGCGTTCTATCAGCGCGAAACGGTCGATTTCTGCGTTGCGCAGATCCTCGGCTTTCTCGATCTGACCGCCGGGCCGCTGCCCTTCGGCAACTGGAACGACACGCCCTATATCCTGTGCAATGCGCAGCGTTCCAACTCGAAGGCCGTGTTTGCCGAAGGCACCTACAAGATCACGCCTGAGCTCTCGCTGACCGGCGGCATGCGCTATACCTGGGAAAACAAGACCTGGTACGGCCGCAATCAGGCGTTCATCCCGCAGCTTGGCGGCGGGTTTGATCCCACGATCAAGGTCAACGAAGCGCTGGATGCTAGCGTGTTCAAGTTCCCGGCCAATGTGGTCACGGTGAACAACAAGTCCAACAAGCCGACATGGCGCATGACGCTCGGCTATCAGGCGACGCCTGATATCTACGCCTACGTGAACTATTCGCGCGGCTTCAAGGCTGGCGGCTTCAACGACCAGATCGGTGGTTTCGCCGCCTTCGCGAGCGATCTCAACGCGTTCCGCGAAGCGGCCCGCGCGACCCGGCCGGAAACGGCGGATTCGTTCGAGGCTGGCATCAAGACCGAACTCCTCGATCACCGCCTGCGCTTCAACCTCACCGGCTTCTACGTGAAGTACAAGGATCTGCAGAAGCAGCTCAACGTGCCAATCGTGGTCAATGGCAATCCGAACCAGGTCACGCTGTTCGTCAACGCGGCGAGCGCCACGGTGAAGGGCATCGAGGCTGAGGCCACCGCACGCCTGTTCAAGGGCTTCACCCTGCGCGGCGTGCTCGGCTACCAGGACGGCAAGTACGACAAGTACACCGCGCCCGGTGCCGGCTATGATCTGGCGACCGCCCCGCTCGACCGTGCGCCGAAGTGGCAGTGGACGATCGACGGCGCCTATGAAGTGCCGCTCGGTTCGGACTTCAAGGTCATTGCCAACGCTTCGGCCGCGTATACCGCGAAGAACCTCAACACGCAGGCAATCGATACGCCGCTGGGCAACACGTTCCTCAACGCACGCACGCTGGTCAACGCCTCGCTCACGATCTCGCAGATCGACGACAAGTACTACGTCAAGGCGATCGGCCGGAACCTGACCGACGAGCGCTACCGGATCGCCTCGCAGAACGTGGCGGGCCTGTGGCTCAACTCCAACTTCGGTGCGCCGCGCTACTTCGGCGTCGAAGTCGGCGTGAAGTTCCGCGGTCCCTGATATGGGGCCCATAATGCGGATGCCCCTGGGCTGCCGACATAACTGAAAGCCTGCGGGCTGCCATGCGGGCAAAAACCCCCATGGCAGCCCGCAATCATGATCGGGAACGACAATGAACGCCTTGGACCTCTGGGACATCCACACCGGCAAGCGCTACCCGTTCGATGCGCGTGCGCCGCGCGTCGACAATGGCACCGGGCGCCCCTCGCCGGATCGCTATGTCGATGCGGGCTTTGCCGCTGCGGAGTGGGACAAGGTCTTTGCTAAGAGCTGGCTGCTGGCCGGCCCGCTCTCCGACATTCCCGAACCGGGCGACTTCATGAAGTTCGACATCGGGCCTGAAAGCTTCATCGTGGTCCGCGATGACGATGGATCCGTGCGCGCGCATTACAACGTGTGCCCGCATCGGGGCAGCCAGCTTGTCACCGCTGATCTTGGCTCGGTCGCGCAGTTCACCTGCCCGTTCCATTCATGGCAGTTCGCGCTCGATGGCAGCTGCGTCACCGTCACCGATGCCGAAACCTTCCGCCCGGAAGTCCTGTGCCATGGCACTGATCTTTCTTCGGTGCGCTGCGAGGTTGCTGCCGGGCTGGTGTTTGTGTCGATGGACCCGGATATCAAGCCGCTGGCCGAGTTCCTCGGGCCGATCCTGCCGCAGCTCGAGCTTTACGAGATCGACCAGATGTACGTGGTCCAGCATCGCCGTTCTGACTGGGGATCGAACTGGAAGGGCGGGGTCGATGCCTTCGCCGAGATCTACCACCTGCACGCCGTCCACCCGCAGACGCAGTGCCTGATGGATGATCGCACGCAGATCGACTTGTGGCCGGGCGGGCTCAGCCGCCAGTTCGTGCCCTTCGCGCAGCCCAGCCCGCGCTTTCCCGATCAGGAAAGCGTCAATCCGGGCATCCAGATGATGCTGCGCGATGCCGGCATCGATCCTGAAACGTACGAGGGCTCCGCGCGCGAAACGCGCACCGCCGTGCAGCAGGCGAAGCGCAAGCGTTCGGACGAACTGGGCCTGCGCTACGAGCGCTTCAGCGACAGCCAGCTTTCGGATTCGGTGGTCTATTCGGTGTTTCCGAACGTGCAGATCGGCTGCCACCCGGAGGCGATCTTCCTCCACCGCTTCCTGCCGCATCCGACCGACCCGAACCAGTTCACCTACGACACCTGCATCCTCTATCGCCATGTCGATGCGCCCGGCTATTCGGCGCCCGCGTGGATGGGTATGGGGGAGGAAGTCGATCTTTCAGGCCGCACCCGGCCCGATGTGATCCACACGAAACTGGGTGAACCGCCATGCCTCGGCGAAGTGCTCGATCAGGATAGCGATCTGCTGCCCGTGGTGCAGAAGGGCGCTCGTTCGCGCGGTTTCCGGGGGCCGCTGTGGAGCGAGCAGGAAGGGCGGCTGCGGCACTTCCATGCGGAGCTTGATCGGATGATGGGGGCGTAACGTCCACGTTGATTGGTGACGTTCCGGATTCTCGCCTTCGCGGGAATCCGGAACGGCAAGCGCGCCCTCAGAACGGCCGGATCGTCAGCCCGTTGTCGATCACCAGTTCGGCACCGGTGATATAGCGGCTTTCGTCGCTCGCGAGGAACACGATCAGCGCGGCGACGTCCTTCGGATGGCCGGCCGTGCCATGCGGCAAAACGCCTTCGGGGATTTGATTGGCCTGACCGGGGCGGCCTTCAGCCTGCTGCACCATCGGCGTTTCGATCGCACCGGGGTGGACCGAGTTGCAGCGGATCTTGTAGCCCTTGACCTGCGCCATGACCGCGACCGACTTGGTCATCGAACGCACAGCGCCCTTCGCAGCGGAATAGGCGAAGAAGATCGGATAGCCGAGCAGCGCGCCGACTGAAGACATGTTGATGATCGAGCCGCCGCCGCTCTTGTTCATCAGCGGGATCGCGTGCTTCATGCCCAGGAACACACCGTCGATCATAACCGCGTTGACCCAGCGGAACTTGTCGAGGCTGGTATCCTCGACATCCGCATTGAGCACCACGCCAGCGTTGTTGACGAGCACATGCAGGGCGCCGAATCGTTCCTCGATTGCGGCGTAGGTCGCAATCCACTGCGCCTCGTCCGCAACATCGAGGGCTAGTGCCATGGCATCTGCGCCGATGCGGTCCGCCACAGCCTGCGCAGCGGCAAGATTGACGTCGGTGACCACGACCTTGGCGCCCTCGGCAGCCAGCGCCTCGCAGTCCGCTGCACCCAGTCCCGATCCGCCGCCGGTGACTAGTGCCACCTTGCCTTCAAGCCGGCCCATATTCACTCTCCTGTCTTGTCCGCGCGGTTCAGGCCGCGCCGTCTTCCGAGAAATAGTCCGGCATTCCGGCCGGCCAGATCACGCCCCACTGCGCCTGCCCGCCATCGATGATCATGAGATCGCCGTTGATGAACCGGCCGGCCGGGCTCGCGAGATAGGCGATCGCCTCGGCCACGTCCCAGGCGTTGCCACGCATCTTCAACGGGTTTGCCTTGTGGAAGCGGGCCAGGGCCTCTTCCGGATACATGCGGAAGCCCTCGGTCTCGATCACGCCGGGGCCGATGCAGTTCACGCGGATATCGTGCGGCGCCCATTCAGTGGCGACGGTCTTCGAAAGGTAGATCACGCCTGCGCGCGCTGCGCAGGTGTGCGCGGCCTGCGGCATGCCGCGCTCGACATTGGCGACAATGTTGATGACGTGACCGGGCTTGCCATCGGCGCGCCAGCGCTTGGCCGCTTCCTGCATCATCCACCAGGTGCCGTTGAGATTGGTGTCGATCACCGCCAGCCAACCCTTGCGGCTGAAGTCGATCGCATCTTGGGGGAACTGGCCGCCAGCATTGTTGACCAGCGTGTCGAGCCCGCCGAAGTGATCGTGAACTGCACCGATCATCGCTTCGACCGCCTCGGGATCGCGAATATTGGCCTCGATGCAGAGGATTTCGCGGCCGGTTTCCTCGCGAATCAGCGTTGCGGTGCCATCGAGCTTCTCACGCGTGCGGCCGCAGATCGCGACATTGGCGCCGAGCTTTGCGGCGAGGAATGCGGCGGCTTTGCCCATGCCGCTGCCCGCGCCCGTGATCAGGATCGTGTGCCCGGCCAGCAGGTCTTCGCGGAAAATGGTCTGCTGCGTGCGCAGCGCTTCTTCATCAAGCCCGCGCTTGGGACGGCCGGGATCGCCGGGTTCGGGACGGAAGATGCGCGGGGCGTGCATATCAGGCGCGTTCAACGGTTCATCCCCCATTCGTTCGTTCGCGCATTGCTAGAACATCGCACAGAAAAAACAAACAGGTTTGATTTTGATTCGTGTCATCGGAGGGCGATTTGCGCAAGGCGCGCCGAGGTTTGCCGGGGCGCTACGCTATGTACAAATGCGCTCCCGGTCAGCCCTTGGCGGCGGGTGCGAGCGCGAGAATCTGGGATTCGAGGTGCCGCAGCATGGGCTCGACCTGGGCCTGTTCCATGCCGCCCGTCTGCAGCGATATCGCCATGCCTTCCAGGATGGTCTGCGACAGGGTCATCGCCAGCGCAAAGTTGGGCGAGCCGAGCCATTCGGGAAAGAGCTGCTCGGCCTGCGCGTTGAACTTCGCGCGGAATTCGTCCTGCAGCGGCGAGAGGATCGACGAGAGATCTGCGTCGGTGCGCGCGGCCACTGCCAGCTCGTGAAACGCGATGAACGCGGGCTTCTGGAGCTGGCGCCAGTAGGTTTCGACCAGGTCGGTGACTTCGTGCTCGGGCCGATCGGCGGCCCGGCGGAAAGCGCGCAGGCGCTTTTCGTGGAGTTCGGTGATCGCGGCCTTGATCAAGGCGGAGCCGTTTTCGAAGTGGTGGACCATTGCGCCGCGCGAAAGGCCTGCTTCTTCGGCAACCTTGGGCGTGGTGGTGTTGGCATAGCCATGTTTGACGAGGCAGCGCACCGTTGCGTCGATCAGGCGGGCGCGGGTCTGGGCCGCCTTGGCTGCCTGCAGTGTGCGTGCGCGATCTGCTACCGGGCGAACGGGCCGAGGGGTGGGCCGTGCCACCCGCGTGCGTGAAAGTGCCATATTTATTCGTGCCCGAACCGTCTGCGCACCCGGTCAGGCGCGCGATTTTGCCAAACCATAATGCGTTTTCCCTTTGCGTAAACCGCCACTGTCATCGGGCCGGGGACAAGTTCCGGCGTGATGGCGCAAGCGGCGGGTTCTCCCGCAGGTGAAAGCGCATCGAATCAATGGCGCGGCACGAATTGGCCACGCTCAAGCAAGGGGTAACGGATCGCACGGAAAAAGACAGATATGATTGTCTTTTTCTGCATCCGGTGTATCTCGGGCGCAAGATCAATATGAGGCCCGCCGGGCCGGGGGATGCATGACCATTCAGCCGCCAGCCGCCACAGCCACAGCCACAGGCGATGTCCTGACCATGGGCGGCATGATCCGCGCTTCGTCGCAGGCCTTTGCGCACCGTGAGGCGCTCGTTTTTCCGGATCGGCGCATCACGTATGGCCAGCTGGATACCGCCGCGCGCCGCTGGGCCGCGGCGCTGGTCGCGCTCGGCGTCCAGCCCGGCCAGCATGTCGGGCTGTTCATGCCGACGTGCCCCGCGTTCATCGAGGCGTTCTACGGGATCGCGATGGCGGGCGCCGTCGCGGTGCCGATCAATGCGCGCTACCAGTCGCACGAACTGGCCTATCTGGTCCGCGATGCCGATCTGGTCGTGCTGATAACGGCAGGCTGTGTTGCCGAGGGGCTCGATTATCGCGACCGGGTGCGCGCGGCGTTGCCCTCGCTGGTCGGCTCCGAGACTGCGCGGGGCCTCAGCCTCGATGAAGCGCCTATGCTCCATACGATCATCTCGCTCGATGCCGAAAGCGCGGCCGGGATGCTCCCGGTCGATGCGGCGCTGGCTTTGGGTGACGGGATGGCGGCTGAAGTCATCGACCGGCGGTTGGACGAGGTCGAGCCCGAGGACATCGCGATGATCCTCTACACCAGCGGCACCACGGCAAATCCCAAGGGCGCGCTGATCTCGCACCGTGCGCAAGTGGGCAACAGCCGCAATCTGGGGAAGCGCTACCTCTGCACGGCGGACGACAAAGTTTGGTCGCCGCTGCCGATCTTCCACATCGCGGGCATCCTGCCCATGACAATGATCCTCGATCTTGGCGGCACTTACATGACCGTGCCGCACTTCGAGGCGGGACAGGCGCTGGCCATGCTCGGCGCGGAAGGGGCGACCATCGCCTATCCCAGCTTCGTCACGATCATGCAGGATCTGATCAACCACGAGACGTTCAAGACCACCGATCTTTCGAAGCTGCGCGTCATGAATTCGAACTTCGCGGTGCAGCCCGCGTGGATCAAGGATGCGGTGGTGGCTGCGATGCCGCACACGATCCAGGTGGGCACTTACGGCCTGACCGAAGCGGCGGGGACGGTTTCGACGAGCCGGCTCGACGACAGCTTCGATGTGCGCACCGGGCGCTGTGGCTTCCCGCTCGAAGACTGGGAAATGCGCATCGTCGATCCTGAAACCGGGCGTGATTGCGGCCCGGACGAGCGCGGCGAGATCGTGCTGCGCGGGCCCCACATGCTCAAGGGCTATTACAACGCGCCCGAAAAGACCGCCGAGGCGATCCGCGATGGCTGGTTCTTCACCGGCGACGTCGGCTCGGTCGATGCGGGCGGCAACGTGATGTTCCACGGGCGCACCAAGGACATGCTCAAGGTGGGCGGCGAGAACGTGGCGGCGGCGGAAATCGAAGCCATGCTGCAGACGCACCCGGCGGTGAAGCTGGCGCAAGTCGTGGGCATTCCGGATGACCGCTATGTCGAAGTGGCGGCAGCTTTCGTGGAACTCGCCGATGGATCGCAGGCCAGCGAGGCGGAGTTGATCGCGCACTGCAAGGGCAAGCTCGCCGGCTTCAAGATTCCGCGCCACGTGCGGATGGTCAGCGAATGGCCGATGTCGACGTCCAAGATCCAGAAGTTCAAGCTGCGCGGCGGACTGATCGAGGAACTGGGGCTGGGGTGAGCGGAGCGCTGCGCCGCTCTGTATTGCTTCGCTACGCTCGCAATGACGAGGGACGTGGGGCTAACGACGGAGCTCGGCCGCCTCAAACCGTCTCCGCGTTCCCGAAGATCACCGTCGCCTGCGCCGAAAGCGTGCCGCCGTTGCCATGCGCCAGCGCTGTCTTTGCGCCCGCGATCTGGTTGGCCGCATTTCCGCGCATCTGGCGTACCGCTTCGACCATCGCGAACATGCCGTACATGCCCGGATGGCAGCACGAAAGGCCGCCGCCGTTGGTGTTGACCGGCAGCGAGCCGCCCGGCGAAATTGCGCCGCTCGCGACGAACTTGCCGCCCTCGCCCTTGGGGCAGAAGCCGAGGTCTTCGAGGAACAGGATAGTGTTGATGGTGAAGGCATCGTAGAGCTGGACGGTGTCGATCTGGGCTGGCGTGAGCCCCGCCATCGCCATCGCGCGCGGGCCGGATTCGGCGGCAGCGGTGATCGTGATGTCATCCGCCTGCGTGACCGAGTTGTACCAGGTGGCGGCGGCTGCTCCGAGCACGGGCACGAGCGGGCGCGGGCCGTCCTTGGCACGGTCGGTGCGGGTGAGGACGAGCGCGGCGGCGCCATCGGTCACGAGGCAGCAATCGCGCGCGCGGATCGGGCTGCTGATGAGGCGCGAGGCGATCACGTCCTCGATGGACAGCGGGCCCTTGGCGAAGGCTTCGAGATTGGTGTTGGCCCATAGGCGTGCGGCAACGGCGACGCTCGCCAGTTCCTCACGCGTGGTGCCGTACTGATGCATGTGCCGCGCAGCGGCGAGTGCGTAGAACGAGAGCGGGTACATCGGATTGTAAGGAGCGTCCCAGCGGTCCGGCCGGGCCGGGGTGGAGAGCTTGCCGCCGCTGGAGCGCTGGTTCGCGCCATAAGCGATCACCGCGCAATCGAGGTACCCGGCGTCGAGCATCATGCACGCCGTCACGAGGTGGCTCATGAACGAGGCGCCGCCGGCGCGGTTGTTGTCGGTAAAGCGCGGATGGAGGCCGAGATATTGCGCGAGGCTGAGCCCGGCGAAGAGATCGTCGGGCAGCGCGATGAACAGGCCGTCGACCTCGGCAAGGTTGATCGCGGCATCGGCGAGCGCGAGCTGGACCGCCTTGCCTGCCATCTCGATGGTCGAGTGGCCGGGCATTTCGCCCACGCCGAACGTGGAAGCGCCTGCCACCGAAACGCGGCCGCGCGGGAAAACGTCACCCATGGGCCTGCTCCACCGGATCGAAAACAATCATGGGGCTTTCCCCGGCGATGATGCGGGCCTTGACGGCCATGCCGATCTGCAGCGTTTCGGGCGTCACGCCTTCGACCCGGCCCATCATCCGTGCGCCTTCGGCCAGATCGACGAGCACGACGTTGTAGGGCGGCTCGGGCGGTTTGCGCTGGATCCACGTGGCGGAATAGACGGTGCCGTGGCCCGAGGCCTCGAACCATTCGAGTTCCGCACCGGTGCCCGGCGCAAACGCGCGCGGCGGGAACACCGTGTCGCCGCCGCCAACCGGACGCTGGAGGAGGAAGCGCCCTTCAGCGAGCGCGACGTCCCAATCGGCTGAAGGCCCGCTCATGATACCACGGCTCCTGAGGCGACCATGGCCGCGATTTCGTCCTCGCCGAAGCCCGCTTCTGCCAGCACCGCAGTGCTGTCCGCGCCCAGGCTTGGCCCCGGGTCGCCGATGGCACCGGGAGTGGCGGAGAAGTTCGTGGGAATGCCCGGATAGCGCAAGGTGCCAAGCTCCGTTTCGGCGCTGTGCCAGAAGCCCGTCTCGACCAGATGTGGATCGTGCAGCAGGTCTTCCAGCGAGGCGATGGGAGTTGCGGGGATTTCGGCGCGGCGGAACAAGTCCATCCACTCAGCGCTGGTGCGCGTCACCATGATATCTGCGACGCGCGCCAGCACCGCCGAGATATTCTCGCTGCGGCTGCGCATCGAGGCGAACATGGGGTCGTTCGACCACTCAGGATTGCCAAGCTCGCGGAAGAAGGCCTGCCACTGCTTGTCGTTGTAGATCATCACACCGACATGGCCGTCTGCCGTCTTGTAAGGCTTGCGCGATGGCGAGGTCGCGCGGGGGTAGACCGGCGGCCCGAGCGGCGGATCGAACAGCGAGCCGCAGATGTGCTCGGTCGCCGCGTAGGAGACCAGCGTTTCGAACATCGGGACTTCGATTTCCTGGCCTTCGCCCGTCTTTTCGCGCGCATAGAGCGCGGCGATCACGGCATAGGCGCCGGTGAGGCCCGCCACTTTGTCCGCCATCACGGTGGCGCTGTAAGTGGGCTCGCCGCCTGAAAGCTTCGCCTGCAGATCGACGATGCCCGAGGCGGCCTGCACGATATCGTCATAAGCCGGGTAATCGCGGTAGGGGCCGCTGCGGCCATAACCATAGAGATTGGCGTAGATGATGCGGGAGTTGGCGGCCTTGAGCGCGGCGTAATCGAGCCCGAGGCGGGCGATGGCCTGCGCGCGCATCGAATGGATGAAGACGTCGGCGTTTTTGGCGAGTTGCAGCACGGCATCGCGCGCGGCGGGCTGCTTCAAATCGAGCGCGAGACTGCGCTTGCCGCGATTGACGTTCAGGAACATCGCGCCGCGCGACGGGTCCGGCCCGGGCGGGATGAAGCGGGTGGTATCGCCTGCGGGTCCTTCGATCTTGATCACGTCGGCTCCGAGATCGGCGAAGATCTGCGTGGCGTAGGGGCCCATCAGCACGGCTGTCAGATCGAGTACGCGCACGCCCGCCAAGGGGCCCTTGCCGCGCCCGCTCATGCCAGCGTTCCGGCGGCGAAGATCAGCCTCGAGTGCTTCATGATTCTCCCGTTTCCTGTACCGGTCTGGCGGCGGTTGTGCCCGCTATGAAGGACCATAAAAAAGCATTCAAGCATGTTTTTTTCTTGGCGGCTGGTGCCCCGCCTCATAGAGTGCGCAGCGGCCAGAAGAGCGGGCTGGTTTCGTGCATATCGAGACCGGCGCTGGCCAGGAGATGGTAGCCCCGCCGCAGGAAAGCGCACCGAAGGAAAAGGATAGGGCATGGATCTGGGACTTCAAGGCAAGAAGGCGATCGTTGTCGGCGGCGCGCGCGGCATCGGCTATGCGGTGGCTGAGATCCTTGCACGCGAAGGCGCCGACGTGGCCATCAGCGCGCGCGGTGAGGACAGCGTGAAGGACGCGGTTGCCGCGCTCTCGCGCTATGGCACCAAGATCGTCGGCAAGCCTTGCAACGTGAAGCGCGCCGATGACTACAAGGCCTGGCTGGAATGGGCGATCGAAGCGCTGGAAGGCGTTGACGTGCTCGTGCCGTTGAGCTCGGCCGGCGGCGGCATGGGCAGCGAGAAGTATTGGCACAACGCGTTCGAGACCGACGTGATGGGCCCGGTCCGCGCGATCGAGGCGGTGATCCCGGTGATGACGCAGCGCAAGGGCGGCTCCATTGTGCTGGTCGCCACCACCAGCGCGCTGGAGGCGATGGGCGGCCCGCAGGCTTACAACGCGATGAAGGCCTCGCTCATCACCTATGGCAAGCAGCTGGCGCTCGCCCACGGCAAGGACGGCATCCGCGTCAACGTCGTCTCGCCCGGCCCGGTCGAGTTCGAGGGCGGCAATTGGGACATGATCAAGGGCACGATGGAGAAGTTCTACCAGTCGCAGTTGCGCCAGCAGCCGATGGGGCGGCTGGGCAGGCCCGAGGAAGTGGCGCGGGCCATCGTGTTCCTCGCGAGCGAGGCGGCCAGCTGGTGCAGCGGTTCGCACCTCGTGGTCGATGGCGCGTTCACAAACCGGACGCACTTCTGAGATGGCAGAGTCCA
>CANCET010000078.1 GCA_947375105.1 Sphingomonadaceae bacterium | reverse complement strand
AGCGCAGGTACCGCCGACAACCTTGAATTGCGCCAGCACCGCCGCCGTATTGCCCGATCCGGCGATACCCGCCAGCTTGTCCGCCTCGGCCACCAGCTTGCCCGCGGCGGCATCGAACGCGGGCTTCTGCGCCCAGATCGCGGGCAGCGCATCGGTTTTCACGCCCGACGAGGGCCCGGTGCCCGCCGGGAACAGCGCGCCCTGCAGCCGCGCGGTCGCGGCCAGCGTGCGCGCGGCAGCGGCAAGCTTGGCCTTGTCCGCCCCGCCGCCGAGTTCCTCCTTCAACGCCTTCATCGCGCCGCCCATCTTCTTGAAATTGGCCTGCCGCGCCGCGATCGTATCGGCGGGCGAGGCAGCGGTTGCCATTGCGCCCCCGGCGACCAGCGCGGCCACAAAGGCTATCAGAAGCATCGGTTTAACACGGGTCATCGGCAGTGCTCCTTCAGCTGAAACGTTCAGTGCACGATAATCTGGATTGCGGGCGTCTTGTCCGGAAAAACCTCATGAAACGCGGCCTGCACCGTGGCAAGCCCGTCGGTCAGCACCTGCAGCGCTGTCTTGCCCTTGGCATTGGGAATATCCGCCCGCGCGCCTTTCGCCGCCAGCACACGCAGCATCGCCGGCAGTTCGGGGAAGAACGGCCCTCCCGCCAGCATGTGCAGCGCCGTGGTCTTGTCCTTGTCCGCCACGTTGGCATCGCCGGCAAGATCAAGCGCCAGCCCCAGCGCGGTCGCATTGCGGCCCTGCGCCGCCGCCAGCACCAGATTGACCCCTGCGCCATCGACGAAATGCTCGTTCGCCCCGGCGCGCACCAGCTGCCACATCACATCGGCCTGCCCCGCCTTCGCTGCGGCCATCAGCGCCGTCGTGGGCTGCACCGGCGGCGGCGGCAGACCGAAATTGGCCTCCGTCACCCAAGTGATCTTGGAAGGCCCGGACAGCGCATCTGGCTCCGCTCCGCGCTCCAGCAGCGCCGCGACCAGCGATCCCTGCCCCGCCGCAGCCGCCACATGCAGCGGCCTCCGCCCCTCGCGGTCGAGTTCGGACACATCACCGCCCCCCAGCCGCACGAGTTCCTCGGCCGCCGCCCAGTTCTTCTGATAGAGCGCCATCTGCAGCGCGCTGGTGTTCTCCGGCCCGCGATGCTTGACGTCCGCGCCTGCCGCAATCAGCGCCGAAGCCGCCTCGGCATTGCCGCTCGCCAGCGCGAAAAACAGTGGCGTAAAGCCGCCCGGTGTCGCGCGGTTGGCATCGGCCCCGGCCCCGAGCAGCGCCGCAATCGCCTCCGGCCGCCCCGCCGAGGCTGCCCACATCAGCGGGGTCTGCCCGCGCACGTCCACGCTATCGACCGCAGCACGCAGCGCCAGCAAGCCACGGACCGCCGCGCCATCGGCAAACCGCGCGCACATCGCCAGCGGGGTCACCGCGTCGGCATTGGACTGGTCAACCGGCGCCCCCGCCGCGAGCAGCGCCGCCACGATCGCACTGTTCCCGCGCTCGCAGGCCAGCAGCAACGGCGTCACCCCCAGCGCATCGGCGCGGTCCGTTTTCGCCCCGGCCTTCAGCAAGGCATCGACGAGCGCCGGGTCCTGCGTCTCGACCGCCCGCGCGAGCGGCGTCTCGCCATATTCCAGCACGGCATTGGCCAGCGCTGCGCCATTTGGGCCATGCGCGAGCGCCGCCGCCAGTGCCTCGGCATCATCATCCGCAATCGCGCGCGAAACCGCTTCCACGCCGTGCGCCAGCACGGGCACCGGCATCAGCGCCAGCAGCAGCGCAGCCAGTTTACGCATGCGCCAGCCCCGCAAGCGGTCCGGTGCTGTCGCCAAACTTTGCCGCCGGTACGTCGAGCAGATTGAGCCCCGCCAGCAGCAGGTTCGACATCGTCGTCCCCTTCTCCGCCGCCAGATGCCGCCCGCCCTGCACGAGGCCCCCCGCCACGATGACCGGCAGGTCCATGAAGTCATGCTCATTGGAATCGCCAAAGGCCGAACCCCGGATCACCAGCGTGGTATCGAGCAGCGAACCCGCCCCGTCGCGCGTCTCCTTCAGCCGCTTCAGCGCATAGGCGAAGAATTCCATGTGATAGCGGTTGATCAGCGCCAGCTTCGCCATCTTGTCAGAGTTCTTGCCGTGGTGGCTCAGCATATGGTGCGAATCCGGCACCCCGATCTCGGGATAAGTCCGGTTCGAGATCTCGCGGCCCAGCATGAATGTGCACACCCGCGTCAGGTCCGCCTGCATCGCCAGCACCTGCAGGTCGATCATCAGCCGGACATGCTCGGCAAATTCGGCCGGAATGCCCACCGGTTGCGCAAAGCCCCCTGCCTCTGCCTGAGGCCCGGTCGCCGCGCGCTGGATGCGCTTCTCGATGGCCCGCGTGGCGTCGAGGTATTCGTCCAGCTTGCGCTTGTCCTCCGCGCCCAGCCGACCAGAAAGCCGCGCTGCATCCTCGCTCACATAGTCGAGGATCGAGGCTTGCCGCCGTGCCTGCGCCAGTCGGCTGGCCGGATCGAGCGCCTCGCCATCGCCGAACAGCCGCTCGAACACGTCGCGCGGATTGGCCGTAACGGGCAGCGGCACGGTCGGCGTCAGCCACGAAATGCCGTTGGTGTAGGCACACGAATAATTGATGTCACAGCTGCCCAGCAGACTCGCCTGATCGATCCCGAGTTCGAGCGAGGGGATCGTGGTGGTTTCACCCAGATGCGCCGCAAACACCTGATCCATCGAAACGCCGCAATGAATGTCCGGCCCTTCGGTCTGCCGCGCATGCGTGCCCGTCAGGAATGCCGGGCAGGACCGACCGTGCCCCGCCGGTCGATCCCCGAAAGCCGCCGCCTGCGGATGCCCCAGCCCGCTCACCACCACCATGTCGGCGCGGTATGGCTCCAGCGGCGCCAAAATCGGCGGCAACGCATAATCCGCACCCACCACCGCCGGACGATAGGCATCCATCGTCATGCCGTTGGGCGTGTAGAACACCGAGAGCCGCTTGGGCCGCTGCGCCATATCGGCGGCCCGCGCGGCAGGCATCATGGCTTCCAGGAACGGCAGCGCCAGCGTGGTGCCCAGCCCGCGCAGCACCGTGCGGCGGCTTAGGCTCGCTCGTTTGATGATCATCGGCTGGGCCTCCATCCGCCAGCGGCCAGCGCCACATTGGTCTGCGCGGCAGGAACGCGCCGCATCGTGAAACCGGGGCTCATCACGATGCCCTTGATGATCGTCTGCACCCGCCAATCGTCCCTTGCCGCATCGCGCGCGATGGCCCGCACTGCCGGCATATCCTGCGGCCCCAGTCCGCGCCCCAGCGCGTACGTCATCAGCCGCTCGGTAAACGCCCGCGCAAACTCCTCGCGCCGATCGAGCAGGATCTGCTGCAGTCCGGCAAAGCCCTTGAACTCGGTCCCGTCCGCCAGCACCGCGCCCGCATCGATCACCTGCCCCGCATCCTGCGTGCGCCAAGCGCCCACCGCATCGAAGTTTTCGAGCGCAAAGCCCAGTGGGTCCATCCGCTTGTGGCAGGATGCGCAGGCCGGATTGGCGCGGTGCAGGTCCAGCTGCTCGCGCGCGGTCAGCAGTTTGCCGTCGCGCTCGGTCTTGAGCGCAGGCACATCGGCCGGCGGCGGCGGCGGGGGTGAGGCGAGCAGATTGTCGAGGATCCACTTGCCCCGCTTCACCACCGAAGTCCGGTTGCCATACGAAGTCACGGTCAGGATGCTCGCCTGCCCCAGCAGCCCGCCGCGCGGCATGTCAGGCGCCAGCGCCACCTTGCGGAACGCCGGACCGCGCACCCCGTCGATGCCGTAGTGCCGCGCCAGCCGCTCGTTGAGGAACGTATAGTCCGCGCGGATGAAGTCCGTCACCGGGCGGTTGGCCTCCAGCACATGCGCAAAGAACATCCGTGTCTCGGTCGCCATCGCCGACCGCAGCGGCACATCGAACGCAGGAAACTCGGTGATGTCAGGCCGCTGTTGATCGAGATTGCGCAGATAGAGCCACTGCCCGGCAAAGTTGTCGGTCAGCGCCTCGGCGCGCTTGTCCGCCAGCATCCGCGCGATTTCCGCGCTCACCACCGCCGGCTGGTGCAGCTTGCCCTGCCCGGCCAGAGCGAGCAGCCGGTCATCCGGGATCGAGCTCCACAGGAACAGCGCAAGGCGCGTCGCCAGATCATGGTCCGATACGCGATAGGCGCTTCCAGCCTGTCCCGCTGGAGGCGGCGCTTCCACCGCAAACAGGAAGCGCGGCGAAACCAGCAATGCCTCGATGCCCGCCTCGACGCCGCTTTCGAAACTGCCCGCCGCGCGCTCTCCGGCATAGATCTTGAGCAGCGGCGCAAGCTCCGTATCGCTCACCGGCCCCCGCCACGCCCGCGTCGCGAGCGCCGCGAGGATGCGCCGCGCACAAGGTGCTTCTTCCGCCGAGCGCTTCGGCTGGCAGACGAACACCGCCTTACGGCTGGCCAGATCGGCATTGCCGCCCGCCTCGAACGGCCCCGCCACATCGAGCTGGAGCACATCGCGCGGGAAATTGTGCTGCGAATAGCGCGGGTGCACGCGGAACGAAGGCACCGTCACCGTTCCCGCGCGCTGGCCATCCACCCACACATCAAGCGGCAAGTCAGCGGGTTTTTCCAGCGGCAGCGGCACATAGTCGGTGGTGTTGCGCACCGTCTGCACCGCCTCGTCCGGCCAGGTCTGCCGCCGGAACGCGACCGCCACGTCATGCACCCCGGCCTTCATCGGCACGCGCAGCGCAAAGCGGTCCTCGGGCAGCCGGTCGCTCTCGTTGTTGGTGTTCGAATTGAGCCAGACGGCGATATCATAGGCCCCGTCCCAGCGCGCCGTATAGCGCACTGCAGTGCCTCCGCGCGAACCCAGCGGCAGGTTCGCCCCGGCGCGCTCGTTGTAGGCCGGGATGCCGCTGTTCATCACCGATCCGTCCTTGGCCACTTGCCAGCTCGTCACGAAATCGCGCTTGGGCATGAGGCCGGTCGCGAGCCGCGCCGCCTTGCCCGCCACCGCGACATAGCGCTCCATCAAGGTGGGCGAGACGCTCAGCACATCGGCGATATTGTCGAAGCCGAAGCCGGAATTGTCAGGCGGCAGCGCACCGGCGAAATCACCTTCCACGCCCAGCAGATCGCGCACCGCGTTGGCATATTCGCGCCGGTTCAGCCGCCGCACCGGCGCTGCGCCCGGATCGGGATGCGCCAAAACATACTGCGCACGCCCCTGATCCAGCCAGTTCACGAAATCGGCGCGCAGGGCCGGATCGGGCTGCTTCTTCGAGTGCGGCGGCATTTCGCCCGCCGCCACGCGCCGCAGGATCTTCTCCCACGCCTCGGCATTGCGCCCGGCGGCGATGTCGCTCGCCTTGAGGTCGGCCACCGAAAGCCCCGCCACGTGGTCATCATCGTTATGGCAGCGCGAGCAATAATCCTCGAGCATCGGCTCGATCGTGGCCGCGCGCTGCTCATCCACAGCAAGTGCGGACGCGGGGACGGAAACGGGATCGACAGCGGCAAAGAGGCACGAACCCGAAACCAGCACGCTCAGCGCCAGCAAGCCGCGTCCGAGGGAAATCCGCCGCAATGCCTCGACCAAATGCCTG
Source organism: Sphingomonadaceae bacterium (assembly GCA_947375105.1). Taxonomy (GTDB): domain Bacteria; phylum Pseudomonadota; class Alphaproteobacteria; order Sphingomonadales; family Sphingomonadaceae; genus Novosphingobium. The sequence goes on along the minus strand of CANCET010000078.1, from coordinate 8,869 downwards.
CCCCTTCGCCGTCCGGTTCCACTTGATTACACAAGCACAACAGCAAGGCTATGCCCTTTTTGCCGCACTGCAACACGGCCCTGGTCATAAACTGCACGCTAAACTGCACGCCAGCCCGCAATTGCCGCATCGCCCAAACCATTTTCCTACATCGCCTCCTGCCGCTATCTGGTTGCGCGTCCCCGCCTTGCCCCCGAAAGGACGCTCCCGTGCCCCCAGTTCGTCCCCGTTCTGCGCCCAACCGCTTCACCGCGCTGGCCCGCCCCACGTTCCTCTATGTGATGTATGCGATGATCCTCTGGGCGATTCCGCTCGGCGTGCTCGGCGCGGTGCACCCCGGTGCTGCCCGTGCGATGACCGAGGCGATGACCGCCTATTTCGCCGGCCTGCCCGATCCGCTCTACGCGCTCTTCGGCACGGCCTATCTCGGCTACACGGCGGCGCGCCAGTGGGGCAAGTCGCGTGGCACCGATCACTGAACCGGGCCGGTTGGTTAGTTTCGAGTAAGGTTTACCTGCTATGACCACTCGCAACATGGACGCACACCGCCTTTCCCCTGCCAAGCGGCCCGCCGCACGCCGTCTTGCCCTTGCCAGCACCGCCTGCGGGTTTGCGCTGCTCCTCTCCGGCTGCGACGCCGACCGCGTGAGCGCGCTCGAGGAGCGGGTCAATGCGGTCGAAGCCAAGGCGGACGCTGCCGACAAGCGCGCTAAGGCCGCCGAATCGCTGGCCGTGTCGAACCAGCCTCAGGCTGTTTCCCAGCCCGATCCAGTGCCGCAGAACGACGACAATCCCGACGGTGACAATCCCGAGCCAACCATCGACGATGGCAGCGATCAAGCCCCCCCGCCGCCGATGGCCGATAACGGCAAGGGCTGATCGGCGGGCTTGCGCGCGCAGGCTCACGCTCTATCAGGGCCTCATGCAACGTCCTTTTCCGCGCGGAGCCGCCCATGTCCGAGACCGTTTTCGTCCTTAACGGACCCAACCTCAACCTGCTTGGCACGCGCGAGCCCGAGATCTACGGCTCGGCCACGCTCGATGACATCGCCGGCATGCTGGAAGACCGTGCGCGCGAACTCGGCCTCGAGATCGATCTGCGCCAGTCGAACCACGAAGGCCACCTCGTCGATTGGCTGCACGAAGCGCAGGCGGTCGGCGCCAAGGCCGTGCTGCTTAATGCCGGCGCCTTCACGCACACCAGCATCGCGCTCCATGATGCGATCAAGGCGATCCGCACGCCGGTGATCGAGGTCCATCTCTCCAACCCGCACACGCGTGAGGCATTCCGCCACACGTCGTATGTGGGCATGGCCGCCAAGGCCACGATCGCGGGGTTCGGGCCGATGAGCTACCTCCTCGCGCTCGAAGGCGCGCGCCGCCTCTGATCGCGCGGCTGCGAAGGCACCCGAAGGGCCTTATCCACGCCGACATTTCCGGTTTTTCTTGCCTAGGCGCAGCGCTGCGGGCATGGAACCCGCTTTAATCAGATCACCCGCGAGGACAACATAATGGGGCATGACCGCGGCGACGAGGGCGCCAAGATGGCCATCGACAGCGCATTGGTTCGCGAACTGGCCGAACTGCTTTCCGATACTGGCCTGACCGAGATCGAAGTCGAGGACGGCACGCGCAAGATCCGCGTTGCCCGCACGATCACAGCGGCTCCGGCGATGACATATGCGCCGGCACCCGTCGCCGCACCTGCTCCCGCCGCCGCAGCCACTGCCGCACCCGAAGCGCCTGCCGCACCGGCTGTCGATGCCAATGCGCTGCGCTCGCCGATGGTCGGCACCGTTTATCTCTTCCCCGAGCCGGGTGCCGCGCCGTTCATCGCTGTCGGCCAGACGGTCAAGGCCGGAGACACACTGCTCATCGTCGAAGCGATGAAGGTGATGAACCCGATTACCGCGCCCGCCGGCGGCAAGATCACCGCGATCCTGGTCGAAAACGCGCAGCCGGTCGAATTTGACCAGCCGCTCGTCGTCATCGCCTGAGCGCGCCAGACCCATGGCCATTTCCCGCCTGCTGATCGCCAACCGCGGCGAAATCGCGCTGCGCATCCACCGCGCCGCGCATGAAATGGGGATCGAGACGGTCGCGGTGCACTCCACCGCCGATGCCGATGCGATGCATGTGCGTCTGGCGGACCACGACGTCTGCATCGGCCCCCCGGCTGCGAAAGACAGCTATCTCAACATGGCTGCGATCATTTCCGCGGCCGAGATTACCCACGCCGATGCGATCCATCCCGGCTACGGCTTCCTTTCGGAAAACGCCCAGTTCGCCGATATCGTCGAAGCCCACGGCATCACCTGGATTGGCCCCAAGCCCGAACATATCCGCACCATGGGCGACAAGATCGAGGCCAAGCGCACCGCTGGCAAGCTCGGTCTGCCGCTCGTCCCCGGCTCGGACGGCGCGGTTTCCGATATCAAGGAAGCCAAGGAAATCGCCGAAGCCGCCGGCTACCCGGTGATCATCAAGGCCGCTTCGGGCGGCGGCGGGCGCGGCATGAAAGTGTGCAACGGCCCGGACGAGCTTGAAACGCTGATCCAGCAGGCCGGCAGCGAGGCCAAGGCCGCGTTCGGCGATGCCACCGTCTATATCGAAAAGTATCTCGGCAACCCGCGCCACATCGAATTTCAGATCTTCGGCGATGGCAAGGGCAACGCAATCCATCTGGGCGAGCGCGATTGCTCGCTCCAGCGCCGCCACCAGAAGGTGCTGGAAGAAGCCCCCTCGCCGGTCATCTCCGCCGCCGAGCGCGACCGCATGGGCGGCATCGTTTCCAAAGCGATGGCCGACATGGGCTATCGCGGCGCGGGCACGATCGAGTTCCTCTGGGAAAACGGCGAGTTCTACTTCATCGAGATGAACACCCGCCTGCAGGTGGAGCACCCCGTTACCGAAGCGATCACCGGTGTCGACCTCGTGCGCGAGCAGATCCGCATCGCCGACGGCAAGCCGCTCTCGGTCAAGCAGGAAGAGATCGAGTTCAAGGGTCATGCGATCGAGTGCCGCATCAACGCGGAAGACCCGTTCACCTTCGTGCCCTCGCCCGGCCTCGTGACGAACTATCACGCCGCCGGCGGCATGCACGTGCGGGTCGATAGCGGACTTTATGCCGGCTACCGCATCCCGCCCTACTACGATTCGATGATCGCCAAGCTGATCGTCTACGGCCGCACCCGCGAAGGCTGCATCATGCGCCTGAAGCGTGCGTTGGAAGAAATGGTGATCGGCGGCATCAAGACCTCGATCCCGCTCCACCAGAAGCTGCTGACCGACCCCCACTTCCTCGATGGGGACTATTCGATCAAGTATCTGGAGCAGTGGCTTTCGGAAGAGACCTGACCCTCAAGATCCTTCCCATTTTCACAAAGTGCAAATGGGGAGGTGGCCCGCCGCAGGCGGGTCGGAGGGGTAAAGACGCCAGCAAAGACCCCCTCCGTCAGACCTGCGGGCTGCCACCTCCCCGTTTGCACTTCGTGAAAACAGGGAGGGGTTGGAGATCAAATCCGCCCCTCAATCGCATCCCAGATCATCCCCGCCGTATCGGTCCCGTTGAACCGGTCGATCGCCACGATCCCCGTCGGCGAGGTCACGTTGATCTCGGTCAGCCACTTGCCGCCGATCACGTCGATGCCGACGAAGATCAGCCCCAGCCGCTTCAGTTCCGGCCCCATCGCAGCGCAGATTTCCTGCTCCTCAGCCGTCAGCGCGGTCTTCTCGGCATAGCCGCCGACGGCAAGGTTTGAGCGAAACTCGCCCTCGCCCGGCTTGCGGTTGATCGCGCCCGCCACTTCGCCGTCCACCAGCACGATGCGCTTGTCCCCCTCGCTCACTTCGGGAAGGAAGGCCTGCACCATATGCGGCTCGGGCCAGGTCTGGTTGAACACTTCGAGCAGCGCGCCGAGGTTCTCGCCCTCTTCCGAAACGCGGAAGATCGCCTTGCCGCCATTGCCGTGGATCGGCTTGATCACGATTGCGCCGTGGCGCTTCTGGAATTCGCGCACTTCTTCCACCGAACGCGTGACCAGCGTGGGCGGCATGAAGCGCCGATAATCCAGCACCATCACCTTTTCCGGCGCATTCCTCACGCTGCGCGGGTTGTTCACCACCAGCGTCTCGGCTTCGATCCGCTCCAGCAGATGCGTTGCGGTAATATAGCCCATGTGGAACGGCGGATCCTGCCGCATCAGCACCACATCGATATCGCGCCCAAGATCGAGCCGCCGCGCCGCGCCCGCCTTGTAGTGATCGCCTGCCACGTGCTGCACCGTCACCGGCACGGCGCGCGCGGTCAGCCGGTCGTTCTCGTCAAGCGAGAGCGCGCCCACATCGTAGTGGAAAATCTCATGCCCCCGCGCCTGCGCCGCCAGCATCAGCGCGAACGAGCTGTCGCCGCCTATATTGATCGAATGCAGCGGGTCCATCTGGACGGCAACGCGAAGGGTCATACGAGGTCGTTCCTGCGAAGGCGCAGCGCTCAGGGCTGCCAGACGTTGGCCATGTGGCGCGGCCAGTGCCCCGGTGCAAGCAGGATCACATCGATCCGCACATCATCGCCCGGACCGGCATAGCGCGCCGCCAGCGCCTCGGCCGCCCGCGCCACACGCTTCAGCCGCCGCGCATCAATCGCCTGATCCAGCGCCGCACCGGTCGCGCGCCACTTTACCTCGATGAACGCCACGGTCCGCCCCTTGCGCGCGATCAGGTCCACCTCGCCCGCACCGACGCGCTGCCGCTTCGCCAGAATACGCCATCCGCCAAACCACAGATACCACGCCGCCAGGTTCTCCCCGCGCCGCCCCTGCCGCTCGGCTTCCGCCCTGCTCAACCCTTCAATTCCATCACCCGCGCATAAAGTGCCTTGCGGTCGAGCCCGTGCTTCTTCGCCACCAGCCCCGCGGCCTTGGAGGCAGGCAGGTCCGCCAGTGCCGCCAGCAATTCGGCGTCGATATCCGCCTCGGCAGGCTTCTCCGGCGCCCCCGGCGGCCCTGCCAGCAACACGATCTCGCCGCGGGGTGGATGCGCGGTATAGTGTGCCGCCAGTTCCGCCGCGCTGCCCGTGCGGCATTCCTCGTGCAGCTTGGTCAGTTCGCGCGCGACGGCGATCTCTCGCCCCGGCATCACCCGCGCCATCGCTTCCAGCGAGGCGACCAGCCGCGGCCCGGTTTCATAGAACACCAGCGTTGCCGGCACCGCCGCCATCTCCGCCAGCACGTCGCCGCGCGCCTTGTCCTTGTTCGGCAGGAACCCGGCGAACAGGAACCGATCGGTCGGCAACCCAGCCAGGGTCAGCGCTGCGATCAGCGCGCTGGCGCCCGGAATCGTCGTCACCGCAATCCCGCGTGCCCGCGCCTCGCGCACCAGCCGGTAGCCTGGATCGGAGATAAGCGGTGTCCCCGCATCGGACACCAGCGCGACCGCGCCGCGCGTCATCTCGCCCAGCAGCGCCTCGCGCGCGGCGTCGCTCGCGTGGTCGTCATAGCGCCGCAGCGGGCGCTTGATGCCGAGATGGTGCAACAGGCCGCCAGTCACCCGCGTATCCTCGCAAGCGACAACGGCACATCCTGCGAGCACGTCGATTGCCCGACGACTGACGTCACCGAGATTGCCAATGGGGGTTGCAACAATATAGAGGCCGGGTTCAAGCAAGGGCGTATCCATACGCTGTCCAATGGACCGGCTACCAGGGAGCGGCAAGCCAATGATGATCGGCAGCATGTGGCAGGCAAATGCCAGCCTGCGGCAGGCAAACGCAAGCCTGCGGCGTTTCGCGGTCGCGGGAGCTCTCGCGCTGCTCGCGGGCTGTACCGTGATCCCCAAGCCCACCGTCGCGCCCCCGCCGCCGCCAAAGCCGGTCGAGGTCGCACCCGACGCCAATGTCCTGCCAACAGACGCGGATCGCCACCGCGTTGCGCTGCTCGTGCCGATGAGCGGGCCCAACGCCCCTGTCGGCCAGGCCATCGCCAATGCCACCACGATGGCGCTGCTCGATACCAATGCGCAGAACGTGCGCATCACGACGTATGATACCGCGATGGGCGCAGGCCTCGCCGCCAACAAGGCGATCCTCGATGGCAACCGCCTGATCCTCGGACCGCTGCTCGCCGATGAAGTCGTCGCCGTCGCCAGCGTGGCGCGGCCGGCCAAGGTGCCGATGATCACCTATTCGAACGACAGCGCAGCGGCAGACCGCGATGTTTTCGTCCTCGGCCAGGTGCCCGCGCAGGCCATCGCCCGCGTCGTCGGCTTCGCGCAGGACAAGGGCATCAAGACTATCGGCGCGATCATCCCGACCGGCGCCTATGGCCAGCGCGTGTCCTCCGCACTGATGGCAGCTGCCCGCGCGCGCGGCATCGCGGTCACGGCGGTCGAGGCCTATGATCGCAGCAACACCTCGGTTTCCAGCGCGGTACGCCGCGTGCTCGTCAAGGGCTCTGTCGATGCCCTGCTGATCGGCGACAGCGGCCGTATTGCACTGATGGCCGCGCCCGCCGCCGACGGCACGCAGTTGCTCGGCACCGAGCTGTGGAACGGCGATGCCTCGATCGCCAAGAGCGCCTCGATGCGCGGCGCGTGGTTTGCCGCCGTATCGGACAAGCGCTTCGGCCAGTTCGAACAATCCTACCGCACCCGCTTTGGCGCCGCGCCTTCGCGCCTCGCCACGCTGGGCTACGATTCCGTGCTGCTTACGCTCAATGTCGCGCGCGGGTGGAAGCCGGGCACGCTGTTCCCCACCGCCAAGCTCTATGCGCGCGATGGCTTCATCGGGCTCGACGGCGTGTTCCGCTTCGACGCGAACGGCGTGGCCGAGCGCGCGATGGAAGTGCGCGAGGTCGGTGCGGGCACCTTCGTGACGGCAAGCCCGGCCCCGTCGAAGTTCGCTCCGTAAGCCATTACGCCCGGATTCCGGGGATAATCCGGGATAAGCACCCGCCCCCCATTGCCCCCGGATTCCGGCGTGTTCTATAGCCGTTCCCATGGCCGACGACCTGTTTGAGAAGCTGCCCGCGCGCAGCACCGACGAAAGCTACGACGGCAGCGCCATCGAGGTGCTGGAAGGGCTTGAGCCCGTTCGCCGCCGCCCCGGCATGTACATCGGCGGGATCGACGAGCGCGCGCTCCATCACCTCGCCGCCGAAGTGCTCGACAACGCGATGGACGAAGCCGTCGCCGGGCACGCCAACCGCATCGAAGTGACGCTGGAAGAAGGCCCTGCAGGCACCGCGGGCAAGATCACGATCACCGACAATGGCCGCGGCATGCCCGTGGACGAGCATCCCAAGTATCCGGGCAAGTCCGCGCTCGAAGTCATCCTCACCATGCTGCATTCGGGCGGCAAGTTCTCGGGCAAGGCCTATGCCACCTCGGGCGGCCTCCACGGCGTCGGTATCTCGGTGGTCAACGCGCTGTCGGTCCTCACCCGCATCGAAGTGGCCCGGAACAAGGAGCTCTACGCGCAGGAATTCTCGCGCGGGCTGCCCACCACGCCGCTCCAGCGCGTCGGCGCAGCTCCCAACCGGCGCGGCACCACCGTCACCTTCATTCCTGATGGCGACATCTTTGGTGAGGACGCGCGCTTCAAGCCTGCTCGCCTGTTCCGCCTCGCGCGTTCGAAGGCCTATCTCTTCGCGGGTGTCGAGATCCGCTGGAAATGCGCCCCTGCCCTAATTGCAGGGACGGACATTCCCGCCGAGGCCGTATTCCAGTTCCCCGGCGGCCTTGCGGATCACCTTGCCGAACAGGTCGCTGGCCGCGAATGCGTCACCTCGATCCCCTTCGCCGGATCGCAGGACTTTCCCGCTGGCCCGAACGGCGAGGAAATGGGCCGCGCTGAATGGGCCATTGCCTGGCCCTTGTGGTCCGATGGCTCGTACAGCTGGTATTGCAACACCATCCCCACCCCAGATGGCGGCACGCACGAAGCAGGCCTGCGCGCCGCGCTCACCAAGGGCATCCGCGCGTTCGGCGAGCTTGTCGGCCAGAAGAAGGCCAAGGACATCGCGCCCGAGGATATGCTGACAGGCAGCGAGATCATGCTCTCGCTGTTCATCCGCGACCCCCAGTTCCAGAGCCAGACCAAGGACCGCCTCACCAGCCCCGAGGCCGCGCGCATGGTCGAGGCCGCGATGCGCGACCATTTCGACCACTTCCTCACCGACAACATGGAGCGCGGCAAGGCGCTGCTCGGTTCGGTGATGGAGCGCATGGACGAGCGCCTGCGCCGCAAGGCGGAGCGCGAGGTCAAGCGCAAGACCGCGACCAACGCGCGCAAACTCCGCCTGCCGGGCAAGCTCACCGATTGCAGCGGCGAAGGCAGCGGAGAGACGGAACTGTTCATCGTCGAGGGCGATTCGGCCGGTGGCAGTGCCAAGCACGCGCGCGACCGCAAGACGCAGGCGATCCTCCCGATCCGAGGTAAAATCCTCAACGTCGCCAGCGCCAGTGCCGACAAGATCCGCGCCAACGCCGAAATTGCCGATCTCGCGCTCGCGCTGGGCTGCGGGATGCGCAAGGAGTGCAACGCCGATGCGCTGCGCTACGACCGGATCATCATCATGACCGACGCCGATGTCGACGGCGCGCATATTGCCACGCTGCTGATGACATTCTTCTTCCAGGAAATGCCGGAAATCGTGCGGCGCGGGCACCTCTACCTCGCCCAGCCGCCGCTGTACCGCCTCACCAACGGCGCGACCTCGGTCTATGCCAAGGACGATGCGCACCGCGCCGAACTGGAAGCGACGAAGTTCAAGGGCAAGAAAGTCGAGGTCGGCCGGTTCAAGGGTCTCGGCGAAATGAACCCGCAGCAGCTGCGCGAAACCACGATGAGCCCGGCCAGCCGAAGCCTGATCCG
>CANCET010000077.1 GCA_947375105.1 Sphingomonadaceae bacterium | reverse complement strand
CAAGGGCCTGCTCGGCCGTGTTGTCGATGCGCTCGGCAACCCGATCGACGGCAAGGGCCCGATCGTGGACGCCGTCCGCACCCGCGTCGAAGTCAAGGCTCCGGGCATCATCCCGCGCAAGTCGGTGCACGAGCCCGTGCAGACCGGCCTCAAGGCGATTGACGCGCTCGTTCCCGTCGGCCGCGGCCAGCGCGAACTGATCATCGGTGACCGTCAGACCGGCAAGACCGCCGTCGCGATCGATACCTTCATCAACCAGAAGGCCGCCAACGCGGGTGATGACGAGAGCAAGAAGCTCTACTGCATCTACGTCGCCGTCGGCCAGAAGCGCTCGACCGTGGCGCAGATCGTCCGCCAGCTCGAAGAGAACGGCGCGATGGAATACTCCATCGTCATCGCCGCGACCGCTTCGGAGCCCGCGCCGCTGCAATATCTCGCGCCCTACACCGGCGCGACGATGGGCGAGTTCTTCCGCGATAACGGCATGCACGCCGTGATCGTGTACGACGATCTTTCCAAGCAGGCCGTGGCCTATCGCCAGATGTCGCTGCTGCTGCGCCGCCCGCCGGGCCGCGAAGCCTATCCGGGCGACGTGTTCTATCTTCACTCGCGCCTCCTCGAGCGTGCCGCGAAGATGAACGACGATCACGGCAATGGTTCGCTGACCGCGCTGCCGATCATCGAAACGCAGGCCGGCGACGTTTCGGCCTACATTCCGACCAACGTGATCTCGATCACCGACGGCCAGATCTTCCTTGAAACCGGCCTGTTCTACCAGGGCATCCGCCCGGCCATCAACGTGGGTCTCTCGGTGAGCCGCGTGGGTTCGTCGGCGCAGACCAAGGCGATGAAGAAGGTTGCCGGCTCGATCAAGCTGGAGCTGGCGCAGTACCGCGAAATGGCGGCCTTCGCGCAGTTCGGTTCGGACCTCGACGCTTCGACGCAGAAGCTCCTCAACCGCGGTGCGCGCCTGACCGAGCTGCTGAAGCAGCCGCAGTTCTCGCCGCTCGGCTTCGAAGAGCAGACCTGCGTGATCTTCGCGGGCACGAACGGCTACCTCGACAGCATCCCGGTCAACCGCGTCAACGAGTACGAAGCCGAGCTGCTGAGCTTCCTGCGCTCCAGCCATGCTGACCTGCTGACCCTGATCCGCGACACCAAGGATCTGGGCGACGATGCCAAGGGCAAGCTCAAGGCCGCGCTCGACGCATTCGGCAAGCAGTTCGCATAATTTAACAACGGATAGGTCCATCTTCGTCATCCCCGCGCAGGCGGGGATCCAGAGCACCAAAGGCAAGCGCCAGACTGGATTCCCGCCTAGGCGGGAATGACGAACGAGGAAGGAAACTAGAGTGGCTTCGCTGAAGGAACTCAAGGGCCGGATCAACTCGGTCAAGTCGACCCAGAAGATCACCAAGGCCAAGCAGATGGTCGCAGCGGCAAAGCTGCGCAAGGCGCAGTCCGCTGCCGAAGCAGCGCGTCCCTATGGTGCGCGTCTGGCCGAAGTGATGGCCAGCCTTGCCAGCAAGGTTGCCGGGCAGGATAGCGCGCCGCTGCTGATGCGCGGCACCGGTGCGGCCCAGCGCCATCTCCTCGTGGTGGTCAACACCGACAAGGGGCTGTGCGGCGGTCTCAATTCGAACATCGTCAAGGAAGCCAAGATCCAGGCCCGCGCGCTCGAAGCCGCTGGCAAGGATGTGGCATTCTATCTCGTGGGCAAGAAGGGCCGCGCTCCGCTGAAGCGCGAGTACCCGAACGCCAAGACCGACGGCTATGACACCAGCACGGTGCGCACCCCGGGCTTTGATGAAGCCAGCGCGATCGCGCATGAGCTCATCGCGCTGTTCGAGACGGGCAAGTTTGATGTCGCGCACCTCATCGCCCCGAAGTTCCGTTCGGCATTGGTGCAGGATCCGCACACCGCACAGCTGATCCCCGTCCCCGCCCCGGCAGTCGCCTCGACCAGCGACTCGGTGGTGGAATACGAGCCCGGCGAGGAAGAGATCCTTGAGGCGCTGCTGCCGCGTTACGTCACCACGCAGGTCTTCGGCGCATTGCTGGAGCGCGAGGCGAGCGAACAAGGCGCGTCGATGACCGCCATGGACAACGCCACGCGCAACGCTGGCGAACTGATCCAGAAGCTGACCATCCAGTACAACCGCAGCCGTCAGGCCGCGATCACGACCGAACTCATCGAAATCATTGCTGGCGCGGAAGCGCTGTAGCACCGTCAAAACCACTGGCGCCGAAGCGCTCTAAGAAATCTCAGGTAAGGAAACCCAAATGGCCACCGCAGCCGTCCTCAACCAGACCACAACCGGCAAGATCAGCCAGGTCATCGGCGCCGTCGTCGACGTGACCTTCACCGACGAACTGCCGGCGATTCTCACCGCGCTCGAGACCGACAACAACGGCAACCGCCTTGTTCTCGAAGTCGCGCAGCACCTCGGCGAGAACACTGTTCGTACGATCGCGATGGACTCGACCGACGGCCTGACCCGCGGTCAGTCGGTGAAGAGCACCGGCGCGCAGATCTCGGTGCCGGTTGGACCGATGACGCTCGGCCGCATCATGAACGTGATCGGTGAGCCGATCGACGAGCAGGGCCCGGTGAACGCTGAAAAGCGCAATCCGATCCACGCCAAGGCCCCCGAGTTCATCGACCAGTCGACCGAAGCGGCCATTCTGGTCACCGGCATCAAGGTCATCGACCTGCTCGCGCCTTATGCGCGCGGCGGCAAGATCGGCCTGTTCGGCGGCGCGGGCGTCGGCAAGACCGTGCTCATCCAGGAACTGATCAACAACATCGCCAAGGGCCACGGCGGCGTTTCGGTGTTCGCGGGCGTGGGTGAGCGCACCCGCGAGGGCAACGACCTCTACCACGAATTCCTCGATGCCGGCGTTATCGCCAAGGACGCCGACGGCAACCCGACCCCGGAAGGGTCGAAGGTCGCCCTGGTGTTCGGCCAGATGAACGAGCCGCCGGGCGCCCGCGCCCGCGTCGCGCTTTCGGGCCTGACGATGGCCGAATACTTCCGCGATGAAGAAGGCCAGGACGTGCTGTTCTTCGTCGACAACATCTTCCGCTTCACGCAGGCGGGTTCGGAAGTGTCGGCGCTGCTCGGCCGTATTCCTTCGGCGGTGGGCTATCAGCCGACGCTGGCCACCGACATGGGCCAGCTGCAGGAGCGCATCACCTCCACCAACAAGGGTTCGATCACCTCGGTTCAGGCGATTTACGTGCCTGCGGACGATCTTACCGATCCGGCCCCGGCTGCCTCGTTCGCCCACTTGGACGCAACGACCACGCTGAACCGCGCGATTTCGGAACTCGGCATCTATCCGGCGGTGGATCCGCTCGATTCGACCAGCCGCGTGCTTTCGCCCGCGGTCGTCGGCCAGGAGCACTACGAAACCGCTCGCCGCGTTCAGGAAACCCTGCAGAAGTACAAGTCGCTGCAGGACATCATCGCCATTCTCGGCATGGACGAGCTCTCGGAAGAAGATAAGCTGATCGTGGCGCGCGCGCGCAAGATCCAGCGCTTCCTTTCGCAGCCGTTCCACGTGGCCGAAGTGTTCACCGGCATTTCCGGCAAGTTCGTGCAGGTCGAAGACACCGTCCGCTCGTTCAAGGCGGTTGTGGACGGCGAATACGACCACCTGCCGGAAAGCGCGTTCTACATGGTCGGCGGCATCGACGACGTGATCGCCAAGGCCAAGAAGATGGCTGACGAAGCCTGATTTTGATTTGCCCTCTCCCCATTGCGGGAGGGGGCCTTAGGAACCGGACATGCCCCTGCACTTCGAACTCGTCACCCCGGCCCGCCTCGTCCGTTCGGAAGAGGTCCACATGGTCGAAGTCCCCGGCGCCGAAGGCGAATTCGGGGTGCTGGAAGGCCACGCATCGTTCATGTCGGTGGTGAAGGACGGGCCGCTCAAGGTCTATCGCACCGCAGGCGCCGCGCCGGAGGAAATCCGGATCGAAGGCGGGTTTGCCGAAGTGAGCGAAAAGGGACTGACGGTTCTGGCCGAACACGTCGCGCTCTGATTTCAGTTTTTGTGCTGCCAAAGGGCCGGTCCGCAAGGGCCGGCCTTTTGCGTTTGGGGCCACCACCTTCCTGCCGCCCCGTTCGGGGGAGTCCGGATAGGGTGCGCGGCGTTTGCCGGACAGGAGCGGAGCCCCTTCCCCAACGTCTCCCAACGAGAGGGGCCGAAATGCCTCAAACTTTTTTCGCTATTTCACATAACTGAACTTTTCAGCCTGATGAAATTCCGCCATAGCAACTTATCACATCCGCACTCCGGGAGAGCCTCGCCATGACCCAATCGCTTGAAGCCGTTATCGGCGGCCAGCCTGACCTCGTCCACTTCCTGCGCAATCAGCAGGTCGGCCCGAATGTCTATCCCGGCGTGCCGGCCGAATATTCCAACTGGCGCGCGGAGCAGTGGGCCTGGGGCCATACCGCAGTGCTCTACAACCAGTCGTACCACATGGTCGATCTGGCGGTTAAGGGCCCGGACGCCTTCGCGATGCTCGAGCATCTCGGCATCAATTCGTTCAAGAACTTCCAGCCCGAGCGCGCCAAGCAGTTCGTGCCCGTCACCCCCGATGGCTATGTGATCGGCGACGTGATCCTGTTCTATCTCGACGAGAACCACTTCAACCTCGTCGGCCGCGCGCCGACGATCGAGTGGGTGGAATTCCACGCCGCCACCGGCAACTGGAACGTGACCGTTGAGCGCGACGAGCGCTGGGCGATGCGCACGGACGGAAAGCGCAATTCCTACCGCTTCCAGGTGCAGGGCCCCAACGCGATGAAGATCATCGAGAAGGCGATCGGCCAGACTCCGCCGGAACTCAAGTTCTTCCACATGTGCCGCCTGACCATCGGCGGCAAGGAAGTGCGCGCGCTGCGCCATGGCATGGCGGGGCAACCGGGCTTCGAGCTGTTTGGCCCCTGGGACGATTACGGCGCGGTGCACGCTGCGCTGGTGGAAGCCGGCAAGGAGTTCGGCATGGCGCTGGTCGGCGGCCGCGCCTATTCCTCCAACACGCTGGAATCGGGCTGGATCCCTTCCCCCTTCCCCGCGATCTACACCGGCGAGGCGCTGGCGCCCTATCGCGCATGGCTTTCGGCCAATTCGTATGAAGCGAAGTGTTCGGTAGGCGGTAGCTGGGTGCCCGAGACGGTCGAGGGTTATTACACCACGCCGTGGGACCTCGGTTATGGGCCGTTCGTGAAGTTCGACCACGACTTCATCGGCCGCGCTGCGCTGGAGAAAATGGCGGCGGCGGGCAATCACCGCACCAAGGTGACGCTGGCACTCGACAACGAGGACGTGATGCGCGTCCAGTCGTCCGCGCTCAGCCAAGGCGAGCGCGCAAAGTTCATGGAATATCCGAGCTCGGTCTACTCCATGCACCCATTTGATCAGGTGCTGAGCGGCGGTAAGCAGGTCGGGCTTTCGACGTGGATCGGCTACACCGCCAACGAGGGCAAGTTCCTGACGCTGGCGATGATGGAGCCGGGCTTTGCAACGCCTGGCACTGAAGTGTCGCTGCTGTGGGGCGAGCCGAATGGCGGCACTTCCAAGCCCACGGTTGAGCCGCATGTGCAGACCGAGATCAAGGCGGTTGTCGCGCCCGTGCCTTATGTGGCGGCGGCACGCGACAACTACGCCGAAGGCTGGCGCACGCGGAAGTAAGGTTCCGTCCGCATCATTCCGGGCTGAAGAAGCGCCGGCCTCTCCCGATGAGGCCGGCGCTTTTTTGTGCGCGGATGGCGCTGCTCGCACGCGAAATTAGTTTGTGTCACTAACAATATCTGGCAGATTGCACGGAACCAGAAACGAGAGGAGCCCCCATGGCGGCGAACAACACGATCACCTTCTACGACCTGGCGCTGAGCACCGGGGCGACTATCAGTCCGTTCGTATGGGCGACCAAATATGCGCTGAAGCACAAGGGCTTCGACCTCGATGTGGTGCCGGGCGGGTTCACCGGCATTCTGGAGCGCACCGGCGGCAAGACCGAGCGGCTGCCAGCAATTGTCGACGACGGCGAATGGGTGCTCGATAGCTGGGGCATCGTCGAATACCTCGATGCCAAGTACCCGGACCGCCCTGCCCTGATCCCGCATCCCTCGGTGGCCGCGACGCTGAAGGCGCTCGATCACTGGTTCTGGAATGCCGCTGTCGGCCCGTGGATGTTCTGCTTCTGCGCAGATTACCGCGACCTCTCGCTGCCGCAGGACCACGAGTACGTCACCCACAGCCGCGAAAAGATGCTGGGGCGCAAGCTGGAGGACGTGCAGGCCGGGCGCGAGGAGCGGCTGCCTAAGATTTCTGCCGCGCTCGAACCGCTGCGCGCCGCGTTGGGGCAAAGCGCGTGGCTGGGCGGTGAGAAGCCCAACTATGCCGATTACCGCATCCTGGGCGGCATTCTGTTCACGGCTTCGGTGTGCAAGACGCCGGTGCTGGCGGAGGATGATCCGCTGCGCGACTGGATCGAGCGGTGCCTCGACCTTTACGGCGGGCTGGGGCGGCACCCGGGCTTGTTCCCACTATTTGGCCTTGCGCAGCGCGAGGGCGATCCGGACTTGTTCAACCGCGCGGCTGGCCAAGGCGGGATTTACAAGCGCAACACCGGGCCTGCCTCGACGCAAGCCGAGACGCAGCGGATTACCGAAGGGCTGAAGAAGTAGAGCGTTATTTCCTCCCCATTTTCACGAAATGCAAATGGGGAGGATCTAGGCCAAAGCAGATGCCGCGCGCAGCAACGCTGCCCTCACCCGCACTTCGAGCGCGCCATCGAAGCGGATGGCGGGGATCGCGACGCTGAATGCGCCGACGAACGCGCCGTCGATACAGGCAGGTACGGCAGTGCCGACGATACCGGGAGTAGCTTCCTCGCGCGCAATGGCCATGCCTTCAGCGATGATCTGGGCAAGATCGGCGCGCAGATCGGCTTCGCTCGTGCGAGTGGCAGGGGTAAACACGGCGCGGGTGGTTTCGCCGAAGTAGCGCGCGCGTTCTGCCTCGGGCAGCGCGGCGAGAATGACCTTGCCAGCAGCGAGCGCATGAAGCGGCCGCCGGGTGCCGGGATCGACGGCATAGCGCAGCGCCTGATCGCTCGCTTCGGTAACGAGCGATTCCACCTCCCATCCCCGCTGCACCATGAACGAGGCGGTTTCATTGAGTTCGCCCTTCAGCGCGCGGACAAGCGGGGCGACGCGGTCGGCCAGCGGGAGCGCATGTGGCTCGGCACGGAGGCGGTCGAGGCCCGGACCAGGCAAGTAGCGACGGCCTGCACGGACCAGGTAGCCGCGGTCGGCAAGCGTGGTGAGAAGATAGGAGAGGCTGCTCACGGGGATACCCAGCGCACCGGCGATTTCCTGCGCCACCACGCCCTGCCGGTGCGCAACGACGAACTCGATCACATCGAGCGTGCGCAGCGCGGACTTGACCGGCGTGGCGGTGGGGTTTGCGCTCATCAGGGAGCGAAGGTGAGCGAACCGCGCCGTTCGCCAAACCGCCAGCCTTCGGCAGTGCGCACGAACTTGTCGTGGAACGAGCCGACAAGCGGGACGGTGGCCCCGGTAAACAGCAACATCGCGCTGACGCCGGTGGCGGTGTCCGGGCCTTCCACGGTGATGACCACGTTGCTGCAAACGTGCCGCGTCGTGCGCGCCGGGCGGCTCTTGAAGGCCGCGAGGATTGCCTCGCGGCCGTGGACCGGCGCGTCGGGCGCCGTGGGGCGGATCATCACGCCGTCCTCGGCATAGAGCGCGGCGACTTCGTCCCAGCGCGCCTCGTCATTGAGATTGGCATAGTTGGCAATCAGGCGGGCGCAATCGTGTTCGGCGGCGCGGCGTTCATCTTCGGTCATATGCGCGCAGCCGCGATATCCGCACCTTCACGCAAATTGCGCAACTTTCGCCAGGTAACGATCGGATCGATCTTGCCGTAGCCCGCGAACGTGCCGAAGCCGCAATCGGTGCTGGCGACGACGCGATCAGGACCGACGATCGCAGCGAAGCGTTCGATGCGCTGGGCGATGAGTTCGGGGTGCTCGACGTAGTTCGAGCATGTGTCGATCACGCCGGGGGCGAGGATCTTGTCCGACGGCAATTTGGCATCACGCCAGACCTTCCATTCGTGTTCGTGGCGCGGATTGGCGCCTTCGAACAGGACGGTCGAGGGGCGCGCGCCCAGCACGATGTCGATCACCCGTTCGAGCGGGATGTCGTGGTCGTGCGGGCCTTCGTAGTTGCCCCAGCACACATGCATGCGCATCTTCTCGGGCGGGATGTTGGCCGTGGCCGCGTTCAGCGCCTCGACGTTCGCGGCGGCGACTTTCAGGAATTCGGCCTCGCTCATGTCCTGATAACCAGTGTGGCGGCTCATCGCGAGATCGGGGCAATCGAGCTGGAGGTAGAAGCCCGCGTTGACGATGGTCTCATATTCCTCGCGCATCGCGTCAGCCAGATCGGCGAGATAGGCCTCGTGGCTCGGGTAGTGGCGGTTGACCTGAAAGGCGGTGATGAGGCCCGGCGAAGCGGCGTTCATGAAAGCTTCGGTGTCCGGTCCGGCGTTCTTTTCGAGTGCGGCGCGGAAACGGCGGATATCGTCGTGCAGCGGCTGGAGCGAAACAAGGCGGACATCGCCGATGCACGACGCACGGACGAATTCCTGGCTGCCCATGATCGCGGAAAGCTTCTTCGAAAGCTCGGGCACTTCAGCAAGATCTGCGGCGGGCTTGCGGTCGATGTGGCCGCCGAAACCGGACAGCCGCTCGATCATGTAGGTGGAGTAGCCAACTTTGCCGAGTTCGCCGTCGGACACGACCGAAACGCCCGCCTCGACCTGCTTGGCAACGGCAGCGTCGACTGCGGCGGCGACGGCGGTGTCGAAAGCTTCGGCATCATAAGCTTCGCCCTTGTCACGCGCGAGGAGCAGCGGGGTCAGCTCGTCACCGCGCGGCAGGCTGCCGACGTGGGAGGTTTTGATCATGGCCATCACGCATCGCTCCAGTTCATATGTGTGAACTTTTCATAGAGGATGAGGCGGGCGTGGCAAGCGCGCGATTGCGGCCGATCAGGCCCGTTCATCGCCCGGGCGCTTGCCGGTCATGCGCAAGTAGAAGCGCGAGAAGTAGGATGGGTCTTCGAAGCCGAGTTCGGCGGCAACCTGCGTGGCAGTGGCGTTGGTGTAGCGCAGGAGGCGCTGCGCTTCCAAGGCGAGGCGGCGGTGGATGAGGTCCATCGGCGAGCAGCCCAGGTGCGCGGCGGTGAGGCGCGAGAGCGTGCGGCGGGTGAGCCCAAGCGCTCCCGCGTAGAAATCCAGATCGCGGTGCTGGCGGTAGTGCAATTCGACAAGCTGGCGAAAGCGGGTGAGGCGCTGGCCATCGCGAACAGGTGCCCCTGCCCCGCCCTCGTCGCGCCCCGTGCTCACGATCAGCGTGCGGATCAGGCTTTCGGCAAGCGCGAGGAACAGCGGGTCCTGCTGCTGCCAGTCCTGCTGGAGGCTGAGCATTTCGCGCGCCAGCCATACCGCGCGAGCAGCAGCGGGCGAGGAAAGCGGCGCGATGCCGCCGCGCGCAAGGATGGCAAGGAGCGGATCGGCGGTACCCACGGCGCGTGTGGAAAAGTCTGTCGACAAGGTGAGGACAAAGCCCCGCGTGCCTTGGCGGAAGCGGAAGCCGTGAACGGCGGCGGCGGGGACGATGACACGTCCGGGGCCTTCGAGGGCGGTGGTTGCCGACTCCAGCGTGACTGCAGCGTGTCCTTCTTCTACCAGCAGGACCTGAACGAAATGATCGTGGCGATGCACGCCAATTTCCCAATCATGGAGTGAACTGCGCTCCGCAATCGTCTCGATATGCGCGAAGCCACCGGGTGCGGCGGCATGGCCTTCACCATAGAGTGCATAGCGGGGAACTGCCTCGGTCATGTCCCGAAAGTACCAGATGATTGTCCTATCCCTGCCTTCCGCCGCTTCGCCGCGCCTGTCAAATTACGAAACATGAACCGCCGCCATGGCGGGCACTGCGGGAGAGACGATCATGCACACCCAGGTTGCCATTATCGGCGCGGGGCCGGCGGGGCTGCTGCTGGGCCATCTGCTCAAGGCCGAGGGCATCGATTGCGTGGTGATCGAGCGGCAGACGCCGGACTATGTGCTTTCGCGGATCCGGGCGGGCGTGCTCGAGCAGGTGACCGTCGGGCTGATGGAGCGGCTTGGGCTTGAAGCGCGGCTCAAGGCGGAAGGCTTGGTCGAGGATGGGTTCAACCTTGCGGATGGTGAACGACTGATCCGGATCGATGTGGCGAAGTTCACCGGAAAGACGGTGACCGTCTACGGCCAGACCGAGATCACGCGCGACCTGATGGATGCGGCACCGGGGCGCGGCCTTGAAGTGATCTATGGCGCCGAGGACGTGGCGCTGCATGATATCGAGAGCGATACACCGTGGGTGACGTTCCGCCGTGATGGGCGCGAGGAGCGTGTTTCGGCGCGGTTCATTGCCGGGTGCGACGGATTCCACGGCCCTTCGCGCAAGGCGATTCCGGCTTCCGTCGGCCGCGAGTACGAACGGGTCTATCCGTTCGGCTGGCTGGGCATTCTGGCGGATGTGCCGCCGTGCAACCCTGAACTCATCTACGCCAACCATGAACGCGGCTTCGCGCTTGCCTCGATGCGCAGCCACACGCGCAGCCGCTACTACATCGACGTGCCTCTCACCGAGCGGATCGAGGACTGGACCGATGACCGCCTGTGGGACGAACTGGCAGTGAGGCTTGGGCCCGAGGCTGCGGCGAACATGACGCGGGGGCCCTCGATCGAGAAGTCGATCGCACCGCTGCGGTCCTTTGTGTTCGAGCCGATGCGCCATGGCAGCCTGCTGCTGTGCGGAGATGCCGCGCATATCGTGCCGCCAACCGGGGCCAAGGGGCTCAACCTGGCCGCGAGCGACGTGCACTATGCGGTAGAAGCGCTGCGGGGATATTTCAGGCATGCCGACAACGATGCGGTGGCCGGCTATTCGGCGCGCGCGCTTGCGCGCGTGTGGAAGTGCGAACGGTTCAGCTGGTCGCTGACCAAGTTGATGCACCGCTTTCCGGAGGATGGGCCGTTTGAGCGGGCGATGCAGGTGGCCGAGTTGGACTACATCGCCACGAGCGATGCAGCGCAGGCGAGCATTGCGGAGAATTACGTGGGGCTGCCGGTTTAAGTTCAGGGCCAGCTGACTGTCATATCGTCACGGTGCCGTCACACTGAGGCGACAAAGAACCGGTTCGGGCCTGCGCGGCCGCTTGTGTGGAACCGGTTTCGATGCGGCAGATCGATATACTTCTTACCGACCAGCTTGGCGGCGGACAGGACGCCTTCGTCCACGGCGACCTCCGCGTGGTGTTTCACCGCTGGAACTGGGCAGCGCCGCTGCCGTTGCTTGATGGAAGCCCCTGGGCGTTCATCAGCTGGCTATTGCCCGAGCTTTCGGGGCTGGAGCTGTGCCGCCGCTTGCGCTGCGACCCGCAAACCGAGAGTGCGCATGTCACCATGGTGCTGGAGGAGGACGACGCCGATGCCAAGCGCCGGGCGCTTCGCGCGGGGGCGGACGATTATATCATGGGGCCGCTGGGCCGCGCCGCAGTGCTGGACCGGGTGCTTTCAGTGCAACTGCCCGAGCGCGGCGCTGAGGCAGCGACAGGGGCCCGCACGCTGCGGCTGGGCGATCTCTCGCTCGACATGACCGCATTGCAGGTGCGCTGGCAGGAACGGGCCGTGCCGCTGATGCCCAACGAACTGCGCCTGCTGCGCTATCTGATGGAGCAGCCCGGCCACGTGTTCAGCCGCGCGCAGTTGATTGCGGCGCTGGGCAAGCGGGATCAGCCCATCGACGAGCGCACGGTCGACGCATGGGTGAGCCGCCTGCGCCGCGCGCTGCGCGAGGCCGGCGCGGGCCAGCCCCTGCGCACGGTGCGCTCGCTGGGATATGTGCTGGACCGGCCCTGATACGCGAAAGGGCGCGGCACCCTTTCGGATGCCGCGCCCTTTTCATTGCTTCGAATTCAGACGATCAGAACTTCGCGCCGGTCCGCAGGCCGATGGTGCGCGGCGCGGTCGCGAACACATATGGCCGGTCGGTGCACGCACCGCACGAGAGGCTGCGCGAAAGCTGGCCGCGCGTGTCGAAGATGTTGCTGACGAACAGGCTGACCGAAAACTTGTCCCAATCGCTGCCGAGCGAGGCATTGAGCGTGCCGAACGCGGGCAGCTTGCCTTGCGCGGCGGCAAAGGCGACGCGCAGATCGGACGCTGCGTCCGACTGATAGCTGAAGTTCAGCTGACCATAGACTTTGGCCGCGCCCATCGGCGCAGTGTAGCGCGCGGTGGCCGCCATCTTGAGCTGCGGCGTGATCGGCAGGCGCGTGCCGGCCGGGGCCTTCACGTCCGCCCCCGAGCAGGTCACGCCCTGATCGGCGGTGCTGCAAAGATTGTCGCGGGTCTTGGCGTCGGTATAGGCCGCCGCGACATTGAGGTTCAGCCGCTCAAGCTGCACCGTGGCATCCACGTCGAACCCGCGAATCCGCGCGTTGGGACCGTTGGTGATGACGGTGAAGCTGTTGGGCCCGAGATAGCTGAACTGGAAGTGCTGCCAATCCTGCTGGTAGACGGCGGCGTTGAGCCGCAGGGCCCCAAGGTGGACTTTCGCGCCAAGCTCGTAGTTGATCAGGTAGTCCGGCTTGTAATCGCCGAAATCGCCGCGCCGATTGTTGCCGCCCGGGCGGAAGCCCTTCGATGCAGTGGCATAGAACAGCAGCCCGTCGTGCGGCTTCCACGTGGCGTTGAAGCGCCACGTCGCGCCGTCACCCTTGGCGCGTACCGGATCGATCTTGCCACCCGCGTAGACGCCGAGGTTGGTGCACGGGCTGCCAGCAATCGCCGCCGGGAGCAGCGTGGTATCGGCCTGACCGGCGAGCTGCGCATCGCGCAGGCGCACGCCCGACTGGGTGAAGCACCCGGCCACACCCGTCCGCGAAGAATAGATCGCGTTGGGCGGAATGCTGTTGTCCGCGCCCTGAATGAAGTTCGGATCGCGACCGAAACCGAAGAAGCCGATCAGCGTGTTGTCGTACTTGAAGATACGCCCGCCCGCCGTCAGCGTGACAGTGGGTGCGAGATCCCAGCTCAGTTCGCCGAACGCCGCGTAATCCTTGTCCACGCGGTGCTGCTGGGTGAGCCAGAGCGTGCCCGGCTGGCCATTGACCGAAAGCTGCGGGGCGAGGTTCGCGACCTGATAGTCCTGATGAATGTCGTTCGACTGGAACTGGTAGAACCCGCCCGCGACCAGCCGCAGCCGGTTTTCCGCCGGGGTGGCGATGCGCAGTTCCTGGCTGAACTTCTTGAAGTGATCCGAGCCGATGACCTTCTGGCGCGAATCGATGGTCTTCCCCGTCGAGTCCTGGAAATACTGGTAGCCGGCAACGCCGCCCGATGCCGCGTAGATCGAATCGTAAGCCTCGGCGTAGTCGGTATAATCGCTCGACGAGAAAGTCTTGCGATCAAGGTACGCGGTGGCCGAAGTCAGATCCCAGGTTCCGATCTTGCCCTCGATGGTCAGCGCCGCATCCCAGAACCGGTCGTTGCGGAATTCGGGGAAAAAGCGCTGCACCTTGAGATCGCCGACCTTGGGATCGAAGCTGTAGACGCCGTGGCTCTTGGTTTCCTGCACCATCGCCGAGGGCGTAATGGTCCAGTTGTCGTTGAGATCGACCTTCAGCGCGGCGCGGCCGCCATAGGTATCGGTATCGTTGGCATTGTCCTTCACGAAGGCCGCGTTGTTGACGCAGATGCCGCCCGGCTGCGGCAGGAAGCAGCGCGTGCCGGGCACGTTGTCGATATAGCCCGCGTCGCGCTGGTAGAAGCCCACCACGCGCAGCGCCGCCATCGACGACAGCGGCAGGTTGATCATGCCTTCCAGCTTGCCGCCCTGGCTGCCCTTTTCGACCGTGTTGATTTCGGCATCCACACTCGCCGCAAAGCCGCTGGTGCTGGGCTTGTTGGTGATGATGCGGATCGTGCCTGCTTCCGAGCTTGCGCCATAAAGCGTGCCCTGCGGACCGGCGAGGCTTTCGATGCGGGCGATATCGTAGACGTGAACGTCAAGGTTGCCGCCGATAGTCGAGACCGGCTGTTCATCGAGATAGACGCCGACCGAAGGCAGCGAGCCCGAGTGGTTGCCATCGCCGCCCGAGGCGACGCCGCGCATGTAGATCACGTTGGTGCCCGGGGTGCCGCTCGATTGCGCCACGATCGACGGCAGCTGCTGGGTGTAGCTGTTGAAGTTCGAGACATTGAGCTGCTGCAGCTTCGCGCTGGTCAGTGCCTGAATCGCGATCGGCACGTTCTGGAGATTTTCGCTGCGCTTCTGCGCGGTGACGATGATTTCGGTCCCATCCTGCGCCGCGCCAGCTGCCTGTGGGGTTTCCTGCGCCATGGCGGCCGGTGCGGCGAACGCTGCCGTTGCCATAAGAATGCTGCGCGAAACACGCGAAAACGCCGTCTTCATACTATTTTCCCACCTCTTTGCGCCCAGGGCCACGAAATCCGTGATCCTAGTTGTGTTGAAT
>CANCET010000076.1 GCA_947375105.1 Sphingomonadaceae bacterium | reverse complement strand
CTTCAAGAGCCGGATCGCGAACCCTCAGGATCCCTTCCTGACGGATTCACCGCGTACGCATTGCGATCATTTGACTGTTGTGCTGGATTCTGGTGCCTTTGAACTGGAAGCCACCACCACAGATGGCGAGACCTGGTGGAGCGTTGTTGATGGGGGCTGCGTCTCCGTGGCCACTGACGTCGCAACGAAAAGATTGGCCAATGCCTTTGCCATGGCCGTAAAGCGCACTGGCGCTGGTCCAGCGTACGGTGAGACTTTTTACATGCCGCTCGATTGATATGCCGACACCTCCCCTAACCGAACTCTCGCTCCGCGCCCGCGAAATCTTCCGGCTGGTGGTGGAAGGCTATATCGCCAGCGGGCTTCCGGTTGGCTCGCGCACCATTGCGGGCAGCGGGGCGGTGGGCTTGTCGCCCGCCTCGATCCGTTCGGTCTTGCAGGAATTGCAGGACGCGGGGCTGCTCGCGGCGCCGCATACCAGCGCGGGGCGGATGCCGACCGACGTCGGGCTCAGGCTGTTTGTCGACGGGATCATGCAGGCGGCGGAACCTTCAGCGGCAGAGCGCGCGCAGATCGAGCGGGGCCTTGCCGAGGGCGGCTCCATTGAGGCGGCGTTGGCAGCGGCGAGTTCGGCGCTGTCGGACCTTTCAGCGGCTGCCGGCGTTGTCATGGTGCCGCGGCGCGAGCTGCGACTGACGCAGGTTTCGTTTGTGCCGCTGGGGCCGGCGCGGGCGCTGGTCGTGCTGGTGGGGGATGACGGCAGCGTCGAGAACCGGGTGCTCGACTTGCCGGGGTTGACCAGTGCTTCGACCCTCGAACAAGCGGGCAATTATCTGACTGCGCGCATGGCGGGCCGTACTCTGGCCGATGCGCTGAGCGCCATTCGCGCCGAGATTGCAGGCGGCCGCTCGGCGCTTGATGCGGCAAGCACGGCGCTGGTCGAGCGGGGCCTCGCGGTGTGGAGCCGCGATGCGGCGCAGCGCCCGGTGCTGGTGGTGCGAGGGCAGGCCAACCTGCTCGACGAAGCGGCATTAGGCGATATTGAGCGGGTGCGGCAGCTCCTCGACGAACTGGAGAGCGCGGAGGCGATTGCGGGCGTGCTCGACGCCGCGCGCGAGGCCGACAGCGCGCGCATTTTCATCGGCAGTGAAAACCGGTTGTTCTCGCTTTCCGGCTCTTCCGTGATCGCCGCGCCGTGGCGCGATGGCGATGGACGCGTGGTCGGCGTGGTGGGAGTTATCGGCCCGACGCGGTTGAATTATGCGCGGGTTGTCCCCATGGTTGATTTCACAGCCCAATCGCTGGGCAGGATCATCGCACAGGACGGATTTACTCGAAAATGACTGACAACGATACGCGCCCGCAGGACCCGGAAGTGGCGGCTGAACTGGAAGGCGTGCCTTCCGAACTGACCGACGGCGGTGACGAGCTGGGTGAACTGGTCGAGGCGCTGAAGGGCGATCTCGAGGCGGCGAAGCAGGATGTGCTCTATGCCAAGGCCGAGACGCAGAACGTGCGTCGCCGCATGGAAAAGGAAGTGGCCGATACGCGCACGTATGCCGCGACGGCGTTTGCCCGCGACATTCTTTCGGTGGCGGACAACCTTGCGCGGGCACTGGAAACGATCCCCGCCGAGCTGCGCGCGGACGACAAGATGAAGAACCTCGTGGCGGGGCTTGAGGCCACCGGGCGTGAGATCGAGAAGGTTTTCGCGAGCCACGGCATCAGCCGGATCGCGGCGAAGGGCCTGCCGCTCGATCCGCACCAGCACCAGGCGATGCTGGAAATCCCGTCCGACGATGTGGAGCCGGGCACCGTGCTGCAGGAACTGCAAGCCGGCTACATGATCAAGGACCGCCTGCTGCGTGCTGCGATGGTGGCGGTGGCGAAAAAGCCGGACTGAGACGCTTCTCCTCCGGCATCTTCTCTACACCCGCTCAACATGAGCGGGTTGGGGTGCAGGGATGTCGGGGGCCAGGCCATCCGCCTCAGCCCAGCAGCGGCAAAACCTCGTCCGTGTTGTAGAGATCGGCGAACACGAACGCCATGTTGTGCAGCGTTGCGGCGTGTTCGGCGTCGGTCAGCGCAGCGTTCGCGTCGGCGGCAACGAGTACGCGGTAATTGTGCTGCATGGCATCGCGTGCGGTGCTTTCGCAGCAACAATTCGTCAGCGTGCCGGTGATCAGCACGGTATCGATGCCGCGCGCTTTCAGGACCGTGTCGAGATCACTGGTGCCCGGCGTGAAGCCGCTGAAGCGGTGCTTGTCGACCACCGCGTCGCCGGGCTCGACATCGAGTGCAGGCCAGAAATCGTGATAATGCGCGCCGGGCGTGAAGGCGGCACGGTGGGCCGCAGCGCCTGCGCCAAGGCGGCGGACGAACACTGACCAACTCGCCGCATCGGGCGTGGTGAAGCGCAGGAACACGTTGAGTCCGCCGCTGCCGCGCACGGCTGCGCTGATGCGGTTGATATTGCCGACGATCTCGCGTGCCATCGGAACTTCGACCGGCGAGCCGGCTTCCATGAAGCCGTTCTGCATATCGATGCAGATGTGGGCGAGCCGCGCAGGATCGATATCATCGAACACATTGCGCACCCCGCCACGCGGCGCTGCGACGGCATCGAGAATGGCGTGGATGTCGACTGCATGCGGCATGGCCGGGATCCTTTTCCTGCGCTGCAAAGGTGCCATGTTGTCCGGTGCGATGCCAGCCGCGCCCGGGACGACTTTCGCGTGGCGGAACCCAAGGTGGGCGGCAGCGTTGTGTGGGGAGGCAGAGCGAAGCTCGGGGCTTCAGGCGCTGCGTAGCGGAAACGGGAGGACCGCGCTGAGGTCTGCCAAGGGAGGCGCTGCCGGATGCGGTGCGCCCCTTGCGGCGAGAAAGGCGTGGGCGACGAGTTCGGCCTGCTGCTCGATGCCATAGGCGGTGAAATGCCGCACCGGATCGAAGCGGTACGCATAGCGGCAGAACGGGTGGCGCATCAGCAGCAGATAGAAGCGGCCGCGCTGCTGGCTCTGCCATACATGCACGAGTTCGTGGATGAAGAGCGCCTGCAGGGCGAGCGGCGCGGCGCTGAAATCGTCGCGGTAGTCGGCGCCTGCCGGATGAAAATGAATATGGCCCATTGGCGCCATGACCGTGCCGCGCGGCTGGAACGGGAAGAAGCGGCGGCGGCGGATGCGCACCGGCGCGAGATCGATCGCGGTGCCAAACACGCCGTGCGCGAGCGCCCATTCACCGGGCGTGAGCGGCCGCTCACCGCCCGGCGGAGTGGCAAAAGCCGCGCTCACATATGGTCCATCATGCCTTCCATGGCGCCTGTCTCCTGCACCTTGGCGAAAGTGCTGACCTTGTCACCGTTGGCCAGCGTGAAGGTCACCTCGACATCGGTGCCCGCCTTCATCGTGCTCGCCAGATTGAACAGCATGACGTGATAGCCGCCAGCCTTGAATTCGGCCGGCTTTTCCTGGCTGAATTCTACCGATTCAACCCGGCCCATCGAGGAAACGCCGTTTTCGGTTTTGGTTTCATGCATTTCCGCGCGCTCGGCGCCGTCCACATGAACCGCGACCAGCGTGTTGGGCTTGCCCGCATCCTGCTCGATCGTGAAATAAAGCACGCCCGGATTGCCCGCGACGGTCGGCAGCTTGATCACGGGATCGTTCACGCTCACGTGCGGGGCATTGTCGGGCGCAAGCGGATCGCTGGCGGCCCCTGCGGTGGCTGCGGCGGAGCTGCTGGCATCCGGCGCGGGGGCATTCCCGCTGCATGCGGCAAGCGCCAGAAAGCTCGTGGCCGCAAGGGCTGCAATGGCCGTGGAACGAATGGGGCGCATCAAAGCTCTCTCCAGTCTTGAAACGAAACGAAACACAAGGGACGGCGGGGGCCTTGTCCCGGGGCGAAGGCGACCTATATCGCCCCTTGACGGAGCTGCATAGACGAAGGCCTGCCCGGTTCGGGGGGCCGCCAGAGCAGCGTCCAATGGGCAAGGAAACAGGAAGACATGGCTAAAGTTATCGGTATCGACCTCGGCACGACCAACAGCTGCGTTGCGGTGATGGACGGCGGCACTTCGAAGGTCATCGAGAATTCGGAAGGCGCGCGCACCACGCCTTCGATCGTCGCGTTTACCAAGGATGGCGAGCGTCTGATCGGGCAGCCGGCCAAGCGTCAGGCCGTGACCAACCCCGACAACACCATCTTCGCGGTGAAGCGCCTGATCGGCCGCCGCTTCGAAGACCCCATGACCCAGAAGGACATGGCGCTGGTTCCCTATGGCATCGTCAAGGGCAAGAACGGTGACGCGTGGGTCAAGGCGGGCAGCGAAGACTACAGCCCCTCGCAAATTTCGGCCTTCATCCTGCAGAAGATGAAGGAAACCGCCGAGAGCTATCTGGGCGAGACCGTGACGCAGGCGGTCATCACCGTACCGGCCTACTTCAACGACGCGCAGCGCCAGGCGACCAAGGACGCCGGCCAGATCGCGGGCCTTGAAGTGCTGCGCATCATCAACGAGCCGACCGCGGCCGCGCTCGCCTATGGCCTCGACAAGCAGGACGGCAAGACCATCGCGGTCTACGACCTTGGCGGCGGCACGTTCGATATCTCGGTGCTGGAAATCGGCGACGGCGTGTTCGAAGTGAAGTCCACCAACGGTGACACGTTCCTTGGCGGTGAAGACTTCGACAACGTGCTGGTCGAGTACCTCGCTGACAAGTTCAAGTCGAAGGAGAACATGGACCTCCGCACCGACAAGCTGGCGTTGCAGCGCCTGAAGGAAGCGTCCGAAAAGGCCAAGATCGAGCTTTCGAGCGCGCAGACCACCGAGATCAACCTGCCGTTCATCACCGCGCGCATGGAAGGTGGCAGCACCACCCCGCTGCATCTGGTTGAAACCGTCACGCGCTCGGACCTCGAAAAGCTCGTTTCGGGCCTGATCCAGCGCACGCTTGAGCCGTGCCGCAAGGCGATTGCCGATGCCGGCCTCACCGCCAAGGACATTGACGACGTCGTGCTGGTTGGCGGCATGACCCGCATGCCGCGCGTGCGTGAAATCGTGAAGGAGTTCTTCGGCAAGGAGCCGCACACCGGCGTGAACCCGGATGAAGTCGTCGCCATGGGTGCGGCGATCCAGGCCGGCGTGCTGCAGGGCGATGTCAAGGATGTGCTGCTGCTCGACGTGACCCCGCTTTCGCTGGGCATCGAGACGCTGGGCGGCATCATGACCAAGATGATCGACCGCAACACCACGATCCCGACCAAGAAGAGCCAGGTCTACTCGACCGCCGAGGACAACCAGCAGGCGGTGACGATCCGCGTGTTCCAGGGCGAGCGCGAGATGGCGCAGGACAACAAGCTGCTCGGGCAGTTCGATCTCGTCGGCATTCCGCCGGCGCGGCGCGGTGTGCCGCAGGTGGAAGTGACCTTCGATATCGACGCCAACGGCATCGTGAATGTGTCGGCCAAGGACAAGGGCACCGGCAAGGAGCAGCAGATCCGCATCCAGGCATCGGGCGGGCTTTCGGACAGCGACATCGACCAGATGGTTCGCGATGCCGAAAAGTTTGCCGAAGAAGACAAGAAGCGGCGCGAGGCGGCCGAGGCACGCAACAACGCGGACAGCCTCGTCCACGCAACCGAGCGGCAGCTCGAAGAGAACGGTGACAAGATCGACGCTGCCCTGAAGGCCGAGATCGAGGCCGCGATCGCCGAGACCAAGACCGCGATCGAAGGCGGCGACCCGGCCGACATGAATGCCAAGACCCAGGCGCTGACCGACAAGGCGATGAAGATGGGCCAGGCGATCTACGAGAAGGAGCAGGCTGCTGCTGCTTCGCCTTCGGCCGAAGCTCCGAAGGACGCCGAGGACGTGGTGGACGCCGAGTTCTCGGAAGTCGACGACACCAAGTGATGTTGCGTTAGGCTCGCCCGCCGCCGGTTCTTCGGGACCGGACGGCGGGCAGTCTGCCTGAATGGGGACCGCAATGTCGGCAGAGATTGATTTCTACGAACTGCTCGAGGTGGAGCGCACCGCGGACGAGAAGGTGCTCAAGTCCGCCTATCGCAAACTGGCGATGAAATTTCATCCGGACAAAAATCCCGGGTGCCAGGATAGCGAAGCCAAGTTCAAGCAGATCAACGAGGCCTATGCATGCCTCTCCGATCCGCAGAAACGCGCGGCTTATGATCGCTATGGCCATGCCGCGTTCCAGCAGGGCGGCGGTGGTGGTGGCGGCGGTTTCGGCGGCGGCGCGGACTTCGGCGATCTGGGCGATATCTTCGAGACGATCTTCGGCGGCGCGTTTGGCGGCGGCGGCGGGCGGCAACAGGCCCGGCGCGGCGCGGACTTGCGCTACGACATGGAAATCACGCTGGAGGAAGCCTTCCACGGCAAGACCGCCGAAATCGCGGTCGAAGTGGCGCAGAGCTGCGAGCCGTGCGCTGGCACCGGGGCGACCCCGGGCACTTCGGCGCGGCGCTGCAACTTGTGCGGCGGGCACGGCAAGGTGCGTGCGCAGCAGGGCTTCTTCATGGTCGAGCGTGCATGCCCGACTTGCCATGGGCGCGGCGAAGTGATCGAAAGCCCCTGCAGGAGCTGCCGCGGCGAGGGCCGTGTCGATGCCGAGCAGAAGCTTGAAGTGCAGATCCCGGCCGGGGTCGACAACGGTACGCGCATCCGGCTTGCCAACAAGGGTGAAGCGGGACCATTCGGCGCGCCTGCCGGCGATCTCTACATCTTCCTCCACATCAAGCGTCACCGCATGTTCGAGCGTGACGGCACGACGCTGCTCACGCGGTGTCCGATCAGCTTCACCAAGGCGGCGCTGGGCGGTGAGATCGAGATTCCGGGCCTCGACGGGGCGCGGCACAAGATCGAGATTCCCGCCGGGATCCAATCGGGCAAGCAGCTGCGCAAGCGCGGCGCGGGCATGCCGGTGCTGCAGGCACGCGGTGTGGGCGATCTCGTGATCGAGATCCAGGTCGAAACCCCGACCAAACTCAGCGCCCGCCAGCGAGAGTTGCTGCGCGAGTTCCAGGCCACCGAGACGGGTGAGGAAACCCCGCAATCGAAGGGGTTCTTCGACCGGATCAAGGACGCGTGGAGTGATCTGACGGAGTAGCCGGAGGCGCGCGTTTCTCCTACGCCATTCACCCAACACCGCTCATGCTGAGCCCGTCGAAGTATGAGCGTTGGGGTGCGGCGACGGCTTTGGAGCTGGGTTAAGGCGCTCTAACCCTCCGCAAACATCGCGTTCACTTCCGCGATCACACCGTCGACCATGCCTGCTTCGGCCGAAAGGCGCGGCTTTTCCTCTTGGAGGATCGCGAGGAACAAGTCGCGCTTGAACGTGCGGATCATGCCGGGCGGCAGCGGCGGCTGGGCGGTCGAGGCGATCAGGTCGACCATGCGTTCGGCCCCGTGCAGGCGGCCCCACAAGTAGTCGTTTTCCCGGTAGGCGCGGGCGAAGAACGCGCCGAAGTGGAAGAACTCGATGCCCTTTAGGCAGGCGAACGTGCCGCCGGTGCGGAT
This sequence comes from Sphingomonadaceae bacterium, assembly GCA_947375105.1. Classification (GTDB taxonomy): domain Bacteria; phylum Pseudomonadota; class Alphaproteobacteria; order Sphingomonadales; family Sphingomonadaceae; genus Novosphingobium. The sequence continues at coordinate 7,130 of CANCET010000076.1, read as the reverse complement.
CGAGGTGGCATCCTCCGGCGAAATGCGGTCGACCTTGACCGGGTCGAATTCGCCCATGCCTTCGCCCTGCAGCAGCGGCAGCGTCGCGACATCGTAGAACGGGAAGCCGAGATAGGCGTAGAGGAAGCGGCGGCGCAGCGGCTTGCTCATGGCGGCGAGGCCCTCGACGATCATCGCGTCGACGGCCAGATCAATGCCAGTGAGATCGCGCCGCGCGGCGATTTGGGCCAGCACTTCGGCAGGCCGGGTGAGGGCGGTTGCGGCGGCATCGGCGAAATCATCGCCAAGCGCGGCGGCGGTCTGGCGCGCCTGATACAGCGCCTGTGCCTTGTAAACCATCGCGCGGGCGGCCTCGCGTTCGGCCGGCGTGATCCCTTCGGCGTCGTCCCAGTCCTGCGTCAGCCGCCGGGCGAGCAGCTTCAGACGGCGGACGCGGAAAGCGAGATCGTGCGCGCGGAAGAAACTGATGGCTTCAGCGGTCGCGCCGCCTTTGGCCAGCGCGAGCCGATCGAATCCGAGCGTGGCGAGATGTGCCCACAGTCCCGTCTCGACCGCGCCGCGTGGCAGTGCATCCGTCACCGCTTCTTCAATGAGCTGCGCCAGCGAGGTGACCACGCCGGCCAGCTTGACTTGCGCGTAACCGTGAAACGCAAAGCCGGCCTGTTCGGCGGCGGCCTGCTGGGCCTTGGCGCGCCAGGCGGTGAGGCGCTTGAGATTGGGCTGATCGAAGAAGAAGGTGTATCCGAACAAGCGCTCGACCGCTGCATCGATCTCGCCGCGCAGGGTATCGACGATCATCCTGAGGCGCGCGCGTTCGCGGGACTGGGCTTCGAGCGCTTCGAGGTTGTCGCGGATCGGTTGTTCACGCGGGATCGAGGAAAGCGAGCCGAAAATGGCGGAAAAGAACCCGACCGTGCGCTCCATGTGGTCATGCACTTCGGCGCGTGCCGGGCTTGGGTCGATGTAGACGAAGCGGCGGTCCACTTCGCGCTGTGCGGGCCGGTCGCGCAGCACGGCCATGGCGGGCGCGAAGGGCCGGTTGACGAGCACAGCGCCATCGACGAGCGCGACTTCCGACAGTTGCCGGCGTTTCCACCGGCTGGGCATGACACGCTTGAGGAAGGCATCGCGGCCGTGCCAGGCAAGGCCGCGCTCGGCCATGAGCCGGTCCATCTCGGCTAGCATGAGCGGCGGGAAAGCGCCGGGAAAGCTGGCGGTGGAGCGCGCGGCAAACACCAGTTCGGCGCGCTCGGCCAGATCTTCGCCGGCACCCGCCGCGGCATTGCGGCGAAAGCCGATGGAAAGCCGGTGTTCGCTTTCCTCAACCACGGGCGGGCTGTTGAGCTGAAGGTCTTCCAAGTGGCCGTTGAAATCGGTGGCTGTAACCAGCAGATCGAGCGGATGGCCCGCAGGGATCAAGGGCACGCCGCTACCCGGCTCCACCACCGAAGCGGCCATGGCATCGAGTGCTTCGGCGAGGAGATGCGAGAAGCCGATCCCGCTGAAGGGCGGGGCGAACCACCGCGCGCGGATGAGGTGCGATAGTTTGCGGCGCACTTCGGAGCGCGTGCTCCGCGCGGCGACCGTTCGGCTCACCACGTTGCCCGGACGCTTGAGCAGGAACCACACGAGCGGCTGCGCCCAGAACTTGGCGAAGCGGCTCCACGGCCGCGCGTCGGGATCGAGCAGGACCTCGACGTCGGCTCTTTCCAGCCACAGGCGGGTGAGCGGTTCGAGGCTCTGTCCGCTCATTAGCGCCTGCGCGAGGAACACGCCGTTGATCCCGCCGGCGCTGGCGCCGGAGATAATGTCTGGCAGGATGCGCAGCCTCAGCTCTCGCGTCTGGACGAGCGTGTCGAGCAAGCGGCGATAGACTGCCTCCGCGCCGGTGCTGGCCGGGCTGCCATCATGAAAGGCGCGGCTGGCGCGCGTGGCGTACCAGATCTCCTTGGTGACGCCGTGCATGTAGACCGCAAGGCTGATGCCGCCATAGCAGACCAGCGCGAGGCGCAGTTCCTTCTCCCGCATGGCGGCCAGCATGGCACCGCGCGCGATCGCGCGCCAGCGTGATGTTGGGATGGCTGCGGAACATCGCCGCGCCTTCACGCATTAATCCCGGTTAGCAAATCCAGGTTAGCAAATGCAGGAGAAGGAATTCGTGATGGTCGATGAACGTATCGTCGAAGTGGATCGCCCGTCGGGCGGTGGTGCCGGCTGGCTGGTCGCAGTGGTCCTGATCATCGCTGTGGTCGTCGGCGGCCTGGTGTTTGCCAATATGGCGAACCAAAGTTCGCGTAGGGACAACGCCGTGGCCGCTGCGGCGAGCGACGTGGGCAAGGCTGCAACCAAGGCTGGTGACGCTGCGGAAAAGGCTGCCGACAAGGCTGCACCGCAAAACTGACCTGATCTGTAAAATCAACCGACAAATGGTGCGCGCGCCAGCTCAGGCTGGCGCGTTTTCCTTGATTTAGTCTGCATTGACCGAACGGCGCGGGTGTCAAGTTTACCGACGGTTTACGCCTTTGAGCGTATACCGTTGGCATGATCCGCCTGTTCAAGCTTTATATCCCCAACGCGGTGTTCCTGCTGGCGCTGCTCGACTTCGTCCTGCTGGTCGGCGCGGGTGAACTGGGCTGGACCGTCCGCGCGCACCAGATTGGCATCGATGGCGGGGAAGTGGCGGACCGCTGGGTGCCGCTGCTGATCTTTGCCGGACTGGTGCAGACCGCGATGATTGCGGTCGGCGTGTATGGGTCGGACGCGCTGCGCTCGATACGCTATGCGACCGCGCGCCTGCTCGTGGCGATCAGCCTAGGCATCATTGCGCTTTCGGTCGTCTACTTCGTGCTGCCGGGGCACACCTTGTGGCGATCCAATCTGTTTTACGCGATGTTCATTGCGATGGCGCTGCTGGTGTTCATCCGCATTCTGCTGGGCGGCCTGCTCGGCACCACCGTGTTCCGCCGCCGCGTGCTGGTGCTGGGCGCGGGCGACCGCGCGGAGCGGCTGCGCCAGTTGGGCGAACGCGTGGAGGCGGGCTTCGTCATCGTCGGCTTCGTCGGCATGAGCGACAGCGCGCCGGTGATCCAGGAAGCGATCAACCGCAACGCGATCCACAATCTTACCCGCTATGTCGAGAATCTGGGCGTCAGCGAAGTGGTGCTGGCGCTGGAAGAGCGGCGCAATGCGCTGCCGCTGAAGGACCTGCTGCGGATCAAGACCACTGGCGTTCACGTCAATGATTTCTCGACCTTCATGGAACGCGAGACGGGCCGGGTCGATCTCGACACGGTCAATCCCAGCTGGCTGATCTTTTCGGACGGGTTTTCCTCGGGCCGGATGATCTCGAGCGCGTTCAAGCGGATCTTCGATATCTGCGCGAGCCTTTTGCTGCTGGTGCTGACCGCGCCGGTGATCGCGCTGTTTGCGCTGCTGGTGAAGCTCGACAGCCGGGGGCCGGCATTCTTCCGCCAGACCCGCGTCGGGCTCTATGGCCAGAACTTCAGCCTCATCAAGCTGCGTTCGATGCGCACCGATGCCGAAGCGGGCGGCGCGCAGTGGGCGGCCAAGGACGACCCGCGCGTCACGCGGATCGGCAAGCTCATCCGCAAGCTGCGCATCGATGAACTGCCGCAGGCGTGGACAGTGCTGAAAGGCGAGATGAGCTTCGTCGGCCCGCGTCCGGAGCGCCCTGAATTCGTGTCCGACCTCGAGGACAAGCTGCGCTACTATGCCGAGCGCCACATGGTGAAGCCTGGGATCACGGGCTGGGCGCAGATCAACTATCCCTATGGCGCCTCGATCGAGGATTCGCGCCACAAGCTCGAATACGATCTCTACTACGCCAAGAACTACAGCCCGTTTCTCGACCTCCTGATCCTCCTCCAGACGCTCCGCGTGGTGCTCTGGAACGAGGGCGCGCGCTGAGCGCCGCCCATGCATAGCCCGCTCGGATGGACCGGCCTCAGCCAATGGAGCTACCTTGCCGCGGCCTTCGCGGCGATGCTTCTGACGGTGTGGATGGCTGACCGGCGCCGCCGCGGCCGCGAGAGCAGCCGTGCGCTGATCGGTGCACTGACGCTCACCACGGCCTGGACGCTGGTCACTTCGTCGATCGGGGCGAACGCGGCGGTCACCCAGGTGCTCGAACTGATGCGCAATCTTGGCTGGCTGGTCGTGGTCTATTCGCTGTTCGCGCGCGATAACCGCCATACCAGCGTGGTGCAGGTGCGCCCGGTTCTGGTCGTGCTGGCGATGCTGGAGATGTTCCAGATCGCGCTGCTGCTGCTGGCGATCCGGTTTGCCGGGATCGCTCCAGCCGTGGCGATGATCTTCCAGCTTTCGGTCATGTTTCGCCTGCTGCTGACAACCGGCGCGCTGGTGCTGGTGCACAATCTCTATGCCGGCGCGATCAGCGGCCAGCGCGATTCCGTGCGCTGGACCGCGCTCGCGCTCGCGCTGATGTGGGGCTACGATCTCAATCTCTACACGATCGCCTACCTCGGGCGCATGGTACCGGTGGAAATGGTCGCGCTGCGCGGCCTGGTGCAGATCGGCGCCCTGCTGCTTGTCGCGGTCGGCGCGATGCGCGGGGGATCCGCGCTGCGGTTTTCGCCCAGCCGGTCGGTCGCGTTCCAGTCGCTCTCGCTGCTGGTGATTGGCGGCTATCTCATCCTGATGGTCGCGGCGGCGCAGTCGGTTGCGTGGCTGGGCGGCGATGTCAGCCAGCTGGCGCAGCTGGGCTTCGCCTTTGCCACGACCGTGGTGATCCTCGCGCTCGTGCCTTCGGGGCGGCTGCGCGGCTGGCTCAACGTGATGCTGGCCAAGCACTTCTTCCAGCACCGCTATGATTACCGCGCCGAATGGCAGCGGTTCACCCGCACTATCGGCCGCGCCGGCCCCAATGCGCTGCCGCTGCATGCGCGCGTGGTGCAAGCGCTGGCCGACATCACCGACAGCGCCAACGGCGTCATGCTGATCCCGGGCGAAGGCGGCGATCTCGTGCTCGCTGCGCGCTGGCAGTGGCCGACCATCGAGGTTCCGGCCGAAGCGATGCCGGCGGCGACCGCGCAGTTCTTCGAGCGGCGGGGCTTCATTGTCGATCTGGACGAAGTGCGCGCCGGGACCGACCACGAAGGCGAGCTCTCGCTCATGCCGCAATGGCTGGTGGAGGAACACGGCGCCTGGGCGCTGGTGCCGCTGCTGCACTACGACCGGCTCGTAGGCCTCGTGGTGCTCGGCCGCCCGCTGCTGGCTCGCAAGCTCGATTGGGAAGATTTCGACCTCCTGCGCGTCGTCGGCCAGCAGCTGGCGAGCTACATCGCCGAGCACAACGGCCAGAGCGCACTGCTGGAGGCAAGCCGGTTCGACGAATTCAACCGCCGCATCGCCTTCGTGATGCACGACATCAAGAACCTGGCCAGCCAGCTCGCGCTCTTGGCGCGCAATGCCGAACGCCATGCCGACAACCCGGCTTTCCGCAAGGACATGCTGGTGACGCTGACCAACGCGGCGGACAAGCTCAACGCACTGCTTGCGCGGCTCTCGCGCTACGGGGCGGGTGGTGTCCAGCGGCTCGAACCGGTCGACGCCGCCGACGTGGTCGAGGCGGTGGCGGCGCGCTATCGCAGTGCAGGGGGTGAGTGCCCCGTGTATGTGACACCGAGCCAGCCGTGCCCGATGATGGCGAGCCGTGAGACGCTCGAGCAAGTCCTCGCGCATCTCGTGCAGAACGCGGTCGATGCCAGCCAGCCGGGCATGGCCGTGTTTCTCCAGACGAGGCTCGACGGGCTTACCGGCGTGATCGAGGTTTCCGATACCGGCTGCGGCATGAGTGCGGACTTCGTGCACAACCGGCTGTTCACGCCGTTCGTCTCGACCAAGGCAGGGGGGTTCGGCATCGGCGCGTTCGAGGCGCGCGAACTGGTGCGGGCGATGAACGGGCGGCTCGAAGTCGAGAGCCGCGAAGGCCTCGGCAGCCGCTTTGCGGTGCGCCTGCCACTGGTGATGGCGCCCGGGCTCGAAACCGGTTTTCCAGCAGACAATCCCGACGCGAAGTCAGACGACAAGAAGGTAGCGTGATGATCCAGGAACGGCCTCCGGAACCCGCTAAGGCGCCGCACAAGCTGCTCCCCAAGCTGCTGCCCAAGTTGCTGATCGTTGAGGACGATCCGGGCCTGCAGGCGCAGCTCAAGTGGGCGTATGAGGACTTCGAGGTGCTCATCGCGGGCGACCGCGCCACTGCGCTGGCCTTGCTGCGCTCCGAGGAACCTGCGGTTGTGACGCTCGATCTCGGCCTGCCGCCCGATCCCGATGGGACGAGCGAGGGCTTCGCCGTGCTCGATGCGATCATGGCGCTGAAGCCCGATACCAAGGTGATTGTCGCCAGCGGCCACGGTGCGCGCGAAAGTGCACTGCGGGCGATCAGCCAAGGTGCCTATGATTTCTACGCCAAGCCGGTCGATATCGACGCACTGGGCCTGATCGTGCGGCGCGCACTGCATCTCCACCGCATCGAGGCGGAGAACCGCCAGTTGGCCGAGCGGGCGCCCGAAGGCAACAAGGTGCTGGGCCGCCTGATCACCGGCGCGCCCGAAATGGTGAAGGTCGCGCGCACCATCGAGCGCGTGGCGAGCACCAATGTCTCCGTCATGCTGCTGGGCGCGAGCGGCACTGGCAAGGAATTGCTGGCGCGCGGCGTGCACGAGGCGAGCCCGCGGCGGCAGGGCGCGTTCGTCGCGATAAACTGCGCGGCGATCCCCGAGAACCTCCTCGAAAGCGAGCTGTTCGGCCACGAGAAGGGCGCGTTTACCGGTGCGGTCAAGACCACCGAGGGCAAGATCGAGCAGGCGAGCGGCGGCACGCTGTTCCTCGATGAAGTGGGCGACATTCCCTTCCCGCTGCAGGTCAAGCTGCTGCGCTTCCTGCAGGAGCGCACGATCGAGCGCATCGGCGGGCGGCGCTCGATCGAGGTCGATACGCGCATCGTCTGCGCGACGCACCAGAACCTCGAGGCGATGATTACCGACGGGCGGTTCCGTGAGGACTTGTTCTACCGGCTTGCCGAGATCGTCGTGCGCATTCCGAGTCTCGCCGAGCGGCCGGGCGATGCAGCGCTGCTTGCCAAGGTG
>CANCET010000075.1 GCA_947375105.1 Sphingomonadaceae bacterium | reverse complement strand
AGCAGCGCAAGGACCGCCGCGAGCAGAAGCGCCGCCAGCCACCCGGCAAGCGCCACCGCGCCAAGGCCGACGAGCATTGTGCCCACTGCCGCCGGGATACCCGGCCGGCGCACCACGAGATCCTCGAGCGCGGCAATGTCGCCAATCAGCCGCGCGGATGCGTCCCCGCTGGAAAGATCCGGCGCGGTCCGCCCGTCGACATGCGCCAGACGCGTGAACAGCCCGCTGCGCAGGCCCGCCAGCGCGCGCAACGCGGCTTCGTGGCTCCAGAGGCGTTCGCCATAGCGCGCGCCAGTGCGGACCACGGCAAGCGCGCGGATGGCCGCGCTGGGGAGCAGGTAGTTGAACGCCGCGACGGCAGCTGCGCCGCTCGCCCCGGCCAGCGCGGCGGCGGTGAGGAACCAGCCGGACAGCGCCAGCAGCACAAGTCCGCCGCTGCCTGCCGCGAACGCCGCGAGGAAACCCAGCGCGATGCGGCTGCGCACCGCCTGCGGGAGCGGGACCGGGAAACGCGCGCCGATCACAGCGCGATCACCGTGTCGGCAGCGGCGACCAGTCGCGCGTCGTGCGTCGCGACGATCACGGCGCGGTGCTGCGCTTCTTGCACCAGCAGCGCGACGATGCGCTCGGCGCTGGCGGCATCGAGATCGGCGGTCGGCTCGTCGGCCAGCAGCAGTGCGCGGTCTGCAACAAGTGCGCGGGCTAGGCCGAGGCGGCGGCGTTCACCGCCGGAGAGCCATGCGCCGTGTTGGTCGATTGCCGTGGCGAGGCCCTCCGCTCGGCGCGCCAGCAATGCGTCGAGCCCGACGGCGCGCACGGCATGTTCGACCGCAGCCGCATCGGCATCGGGCCGGCCAAGCCGCAGGTTGTCCTCCAGCGTTGTCGGCAGCAGCAGCGGCACTTGCCCGGCCCAGGCGATGGCTTCGGCGGGCAGGGTTGCGATTGTGCCTTCGGATGGCGCGACTTGTCCGGCGATGGCGGCGAGCAGGCTGGTCTTGCCGCTGCCGGTCGGCCCGGCAATGCAGACAAGGCCGCGCGCGCCGAGTTCGAGGGTGACCGGGCCGATCCGGTGGCCGGGCCATTCGACCACGGCGCCGCGCAGCGCGATGCCGCCGCCCGAGGTGGCAGGCCGGGGGAGCGAGGCCGGTTCGGGCACTTCGGCAAGGGCTTTGTCCGCGGCCTCGCCCAGCTGCTTTTCGTGATAGGCTGCGGCAAGGCGGCGCATGGGCAGATAGAATTCGGGGGCCAACACCAGCACGAAGAACGCTGCGCGAAAGCCCAGTACTTCGGGCGCGGGGAAGGGCAGCAGCCCCAGCAGGCTGAACCCGCAATAGACCGCCACGAGCGCGACGCTGAGCGCGGCGAAGAATTCCAGCACCGCGCTCGACAGGAATGCGGCGCGCAGCACCGCGATGGTCCGCTCCGCCACATCATGCGCCGCATCGCCGGCCTGACGGGCGATGCGGTCTTCCGCGCCGAAGTGGCGAATGATCGGCAAGTGGCGGATCCGGTCGACATAAAGCGCGGAAAGCGCGGTGATCGCCGCCATCTGCCGGTCTGCCGCGTGCCGCGCTGCGCCGCCCGCGAGGATCATGCCGATCACGAAGGGAACAAGCGTGGCAAACAGGATCAGCGCCGCGATGCGGCTGGCGAAGGCGACGAGGATGACGACGAGGATCGGGGCGAGCGTTGCGGACTTGCGGACCGGATCGAACCGGGCGGCGCGGGCTTGTTCGGCGGCGACATGGTCGATCCCCAGTGTCGCAGTAGCGCCAAGGGCTGGGGCTGCGGGCCCCGCGATGCCGAGCAGGCGCGGATAGAGTGCGGCGCGGCGGGTCTGCGCCACATCGCGGCCTTCCTCGAAGCCGAGGACCTGCGCGCCATATTGGCTGGCGAACCGCAGCATGCCGCCCAGGATCAGCAGCGCGGCACCTGCTTCGATGGCCCGGAGGTTGCCCGTGAACGTGGCATCGAGCGCCGTCGCGACGCCCCAGGCAAACACCCCGGCGCCGATGATATCGGAAGTCCAGGCCAGGCCTGCCGCTTTGGGTATGCTCATGATTTGGAATCGTTTATTCGAGGCGCGGCGCGGACGCGAGACTCGGAACCGCTGCGGCGCCAAAGCCACGAAAGGGCACAGGCGATGGATATGGCAGTGGTGGAACTCTCCCGGCTGCAGTTCGCATTGACCGCGCTGTACCATTTCCTGTTCGTGCCGCTCACGCTCGGCTTGTCGTTCATTCTGGTCATCATGGAAAGCGTCTATGTGATGACCGACCGCCCGGTCTGGCGGGATATCACCCGATTTTGGGGCAAGCTGTTCGGCATCAACTTCGCGATGGGCGTGGCCACCGGCCTGGTGATGGAGTTCCAGTTCGGCATGAACTGGAGCTACTACAGCCACTACGTCGGCGACGTGTTTGGCGCGCCGCTGGCGATCGAGGGGCTGATGGCCTTCTTCCTCGAGGCAACCTTCGTTGGGCTCATGTTCTTCGGCTGGGACAAGCTGAGCGCACGGCAGCACCTTTTTGCCACGTTCATGGTCGCGCTGGGCTCGAATTTTTCGGCGCTGTGGATCCTGATCGCCAATGGCTGGATGCAGCACCCCACCGGTGCAGCGTTCAACCCGATGACGATGCGCATGGAAGTGACGAACTTCTACGACGTGGTGTTCAATCCGGTTGCGCAGGCGAAATTCGTTCACACGGTGAGCGCGGGGTATGTCGCCGCGAGCGTGTTCGTGCTCGGCGTTTCTTCGTGGTACCTCCTCAAGGGACGGCATCTGGAACTGGCCAAGCGCAGCTTTGCCGTGGCCGCCGCGTTCGGGCTGGCCTCCGCGCTGTCGGTCGTCGTGCTGGGGGACGAGAGCGGGTATACGCTGACCGACAACCAGAAGATGAAGCTCGCCGCGATCGAGGCGGAGTGGCACACCGAGCCTGCGCCGGCGGGGATTGCGGTGTTCGGTCTGCCGTCCAGCTCGGGGCACGAGACGCTTTATGAAGTGAAGATCCCCTACGTCCTCGGCATCATCGGTACGCGTAGCCTGACGGGTCAGGTCGAGGGGATCTATCCGCTGGTTGCCCACGCGCGCCTCCGGATCGAGCGCGGGCTGGTGGCCTATGATGCGGTGGAGAAGCTCAAGGCCAATCCAAAGGACGTGGCCGCGCGGGCGCAGTTTGAAACCGCGAAGGACGACCTTGGCTATGCCCTGCTGCTGAAGCGCTTCGTGGCGGATCCGCGCAAGGCGGACGCCGCCGCGCTCGACAAGGCGGCGTGGTCCACCGTGCCCAACGTGCCCGCATTGTTCTGGATGTTCCGCGGCATGGCGGGACTGGGCTTCCTGTTCATCGGCTTTTTTGCGACCGCGCTGGTAATGGCGAACACGCGGCGGTTCGACGCCAAGTGGTTCCTGCGCGTGGCGGTGGCGATCATCCCGCTGCCATGGATCGCCATCGAACTGGGCTGGCTGGTGGCCGAAATCGGGCGGCAGCCGTGGGCGGTGGACGGCGTGCTGCCGACCTTCCTTGGTGCATCGAGCCTCACCACCGGGCAGATCTGGACGACCATCGCCGGCTTTACCTTGCTGTACAGCGTGCTGGCGGTGATCGAAGTGCGGCTGATGGTCGCGGCAATCCGCAAGGGGCCTGAGGGCTATACCCCGTGGCAGCCGCGCCGCGATGCCGTGTCGCCGCCAGCCGCGCCGCGCCCCTCACACAGCGTTCCGGCCGAATGACCGCCACCACGAAGGAGAGCCGCGATGGCGCTGCCGCTTGATTACGAGACGCTGCGGCTGATCTGGTGGGCACTGATCGGGGTGCTGCTGATCGGCTTCGCGCTGACCGACGGGTTCGATCTGGGCGCGATGGCGCTGCTGCCGTTCGTGGCCCGAAACGACCTTGAGCGGCGGATGGTCATCAATACCATCAGCGCGACCTGGGAAGGCAACCAGGTGTGGTTCATCCTTGGCGGCGGGGCGATCTTCGCAGCGTGGCCCTATGTCTATGCGGTAAGCTTTTCGGGCTTCTACCTTGCGATGTTCCTCGTGCTGGCGGCGCTGATTCTGCGGCCCGTGGGCTTCAAGTACCGCTCGAAGCGGCCTGAGCCTGCGTGGCGCGCGCGGTGGGACTGGGCGTTGTTCGTCGGCGGCCTGGTGCCGGCCCTGGTCTTCGGCGTGGCGGTGGGCAACGTGCTGCTGGGCGCGCCGTTCCGGCTCGATAGTGATCTGCGCGCGTTCTATGAAGGCTCGCTGCTTGGCCTGTTCACGCCGTTCAGCCTGCTGACCGGGCTGCTTTCGGTGGCGATGCTGGTGCTGCACGGTGCGGGCTGGCTGGCGATGAAGCTGGAGCCCGGCCCGGTGCAGTTTCGCGCGCGGCGCTTTGGCGCGGTGGCGGCGGTGGCGGCGCTGGTGCTGTTTGCCGCGGGCGGGGCCTACGTCGCGTGGGGTGGCCTAGGCTTCCGTATGGCCGAACTGGTCGATACGGCGGGCCCCTCGAACCCCCATCTTGCCCGCGCGGCGGCCGCGCCCGGTGGGTGGCTCACCAACTTTGCAGCGCACCACTGGATGATGGCCGCGCCAGTGCTAGGCCTCTTTGGCCCGGTGGTAGCACTGGCCGGGCTGCGCATGCGGCAAGATGCGCTGGCCTTTGGTGGGTCTTCGCTCGCGGTTGTGGGGATCATTGCCACGGTCGGGCTTTCGATGTTCCCGTTCATCCTGCCCAGCGCCATCGATCCCGCTTCCAGCCTCACGGTGTGGAACGCGTCTTCCAGCCACCTGACGCTGTTCATCATGCTGGTGGTCGTCGCCGTGTTCCTGCCGATCGTGCTGGCCTATACGACCTGGGCCTACCGGGTGATGTTCGGCCGGGTGGGCGAAGAGGAAGTGCGCCTCAACCCCGACATGTATTGAGAGGAAGCAGGGACGATGTGGTATTTTGCATGGATCCTCGGCCTTGGTCTTGCCGTGAGCGTCGCGATCCTCAATGGCATCTGGCACGAGTTCCATTCGGATGAGGCCGGCGACCGGACCGTGCACGACTGACGAACGCGCGAGACGGGGGTTGGAATGATGCAGCGGCGCATTGCCGTGATTTCGGCGGCGGCGAGCGGCATTGGCCGCGCTATTGGCGAAGCGCTGCGCGGCGACGGTTGGCGGGTCTATATTGGCGATGCGGACGCGGCGTCGATCGCGGCGCTCGGGCCGGGGGACGCCAGTTTCGCGGCGCGCGTCTGCGATGTGCGCGATCCGGCGGCGGTGGCAGACTTCTACGCGTGGATCGCAAGCGACCTTGCCGTGTGCGGGGCTGAAGGGATCGACCTTCTGGTCAACAATGCCGGGATTGCCGGCCCCACTGCGCGGCTGGAGGACCAGCCGGTCGACGGCTGGAACGCCACGATCGACGTCAATCTCAACGGCGCGTTTCTGATGACGCGCAGCGCGATCCCGCTGCTCCGCCGCCGTGCGCCAGGTTCGGCGATCATCACGATGAGTTCGACGGCGGGGCTGTTCGGCTGCCCGCTGCGGGGCCCATATGTGGCCACCAAGTGGGCGCTGATCGGGCTGACCAAGACGCTGGCGATGGAACTGGGGCCGGAAGGCATCCGGGCCAACGCGATCTGCCCGGGAAGCGTGGAGGGGCCGCGCATCGACCGGGTGATTGCCGCCGATGCGGCAGAGCGAGGCTTGACGGTCGGCGAAGTGGAGCGCGAATACAAGCGGCAGACCTCGCTGCGCACGTTCGCGACCGCCGAGGATGTGACCGCGATGGTGCAATATCTGATGTCGCCCGCAGGCGCCCGGATTTCCGGGCAGGCCATCGCGATCGACGGGCATACGGAAAGTCTGGCGTTGGACATGGAGGCTTGATGCGCGCTGTCTGGTACGAAGAGATCGGTTCTGCCGCGGCGGTGCTGCACTATGGCGAGATGGAGGATCCGCAGCCGGGTCCGGGTGAGGTGCGCGTTCGCCTGCACGCCTCCGGGGTCAATCCATCCGATGTGAAGACGCGCATCGGCGCGCGTGCACCCATCGCCTATCCGCGGGTCATTCCCCATTCGGATGGCGCGGGCGAGATCGACGCGGTCGGCGCAGGCGTTTCGCCCGCGCGGATCGGGGAGCGGGTGTGGGTGTGGAACGCCGCATGGCGGCGCCCCTTCGGCACTTGCGCACAATTCGTCTGCCTGCCGGAGGGCCAGGCCGTGCCGCTGCCGCAGGGCACCAGCTTCGAAGCGGGCGCATGCCTTGGTATTCCCGCCTCGACCGCGTGCCACGCCGTGTTTGCCGATGGCGATGTAACCGGGCAGACCGTGGTGGTAACGGGCGGCGCGGGTGCAGTGGGGCATTATGCCATCCAGCTTGCCCGCTGGGGCGGCGCGCGCGTGATCGCCACGGTGAGCGGGCCGGAAAAGGCGCGCGCGGCCGAAGCGGCGGGCGCGCATGCCGTGATCAACTACCGCGAGGGCGATGTTGCCGCCGCGATCCTTGCGGCCAACCACGGCAAACCGGTCGACCGCATAGTCGAGGTCGAGTTCGGCGGCAACTTGCCTGTCACCATGGCGGTGCTGGGCGAAGGCGGGGCCATCGCGGCCTACGGTTCGATGGGCGATGCCGAACCGAAGCTGCCGTTCTATCCGCTGATGCTGCGGCACACGGCGCTGCGGATGCTGCTGGTCTATCTGCTTTCGCCGCAGCAGCGGGCAGACACGGTCACGCGGCTGACGGCCGCGCTGGAAGCGGGCGCCTTGCAGCATGCCATCGCCGCGCGGTTTGATCTGGCGGATACCGTGCAGGCGCACGAGGCCGTGGAAAGCGGGCAGCTGATCGGCAACGCCGTCATCACCATTCCGCAAGTTTAGCGATTGACGAGGCGGCCGCCTATCGCCCATCCCATGCGGAGCCGCACGCGTTAGACGATGCGCGCGGATAGGGGTGGAATCAGGTGATGGCGGCCGAAGAGCAGCAATTCGAACAGTTTGCCGGCCATCCCAAGGGGGTCTATTTCCTAGCCTTCACCGAAATGTGGGAGCGCTTCTCGTTCTACGGGATGTCGGCGCTGCTCACGCTCTACATGGTGAAGGAGCTTTTGCCGCTGCATGGCGAGCAAGTGATCGGGCTGGCCGCGCTGCGCCATGGGCTGAGCTTCAATGGCGCGATGAGCGACGTGGCTTTCGCCTCGATCATCTACGGCTGGTACGCGGGGCTGGTCTACTTCACGCCGATCATCGGCGGCTGGGTCGCTGACCGGCTGCTCGGCCCCAAGAAGACCGTGCTGATCGGCGTCTTGTTCATGGCCGCAGGGCACGCGGCGATGTCGTTCTACGAGACTTTCGTGATCGCGCTGCTGCTGCTGATCCTGGGGTCAGGCTTCCTCAAGGGCAATATCTCGGCGCAAGTCGGCACGCTCTACCCGCGCGAGGATGAATCGCGCCGTTCGCAGGGCTACACGGTCTTCGCGACCGGCATCAACATCGGCGCGGCAAGCGGCCCGGTGGTGACTGGCCTCATCGCCGCGATCTGGGGCTTTCATGCCGGGTTCGCGGTGGCAGCGGTGCTGATGCTGGTGGCGATGGTGGGCTATATTCTGGGCCAGCGCCATCTGCCCGATTTCAAGCCTGTTGGTGCAGCGCGCGAAAACGCGCCGCCGCTGACCGCTGCGGAGCGCCGCCGCGTGGCGGTGCTGATCTTCGTCATCGCACTCACATTCCCGGCCGAGATCACTTATCCGATGGTCTGGAGCATCGGCATCCTGTGGGTCGACCAGTGGGTCAATCTCGCCACCCCGCTCGGCACCGTGCCGTCCAGCTGGTTTGCGGGCATGGATTCGTTCGGCTCGATCCTCGCCGCGCCGATCCTCGTGGCGCTGTGGAGCTGGCAGGCGAAGCGCGGCCAGGAGCCATCGAATGTGACCAAGCAGGGCATCGGCACGGCCATTGTTGCCGGCGCGGCGCTGCTGTTCGCCTTTTCCAACCTCGGCGTGACGGAGGCGCACGGCGTCGGCGCGTTCTGGGCTGTCGCAGGCTGGCTCATCATGGGGCTCGGCTGGATGTACTACTGGCCAACCACGATGGCGATTGTCAGCAAGGCCGCGCCGCCCCGGGTCGCCTCGACGTTGATGGGCGTCGCGTTCCTCTCGCCGTTCGCCGCGCATGTCACGGCGGGTTGGGTCGGCAGCTACTTCGACACGATGAGCCCTTCGATGTTCTGGACCATGGACGCCGCCATCGGCGCGGTCGGCGCGGTGGTGATCCTGTCGCTGCGCAAGGTGCTGAGCGCGGAGCTGGATGGCCGGCCAGAACCGCGCGCATGACGCCGGACGCCGAATGGCAGGCGCGCGTTGATCTTGCCGCCGCGCACCGGCTGGCGGTGCATTTCGGCTATAACGAGGGGATCGACAACCACTTCACGCTGCTGGTGCCGGGCTATGCCGACCGGTTTTTCCTCGCGCCGTTCGGCCTGCACTGGTCCGAAATCCGCGCGTCCGATTTCCTCATCGTCGATTTTGCCGGAAACAAGCTGGCGGGTGAGGGGCCGGTGGAGGACACCGCGTTCCACATCCACGCGCCGCTGCATGCCGCGCGGCCCGATGTGCGCTGCGTGATGCACACGCATATGCCCTATGCGACCGCGCTCAGCATGCTGGAGGAGCCCGAACTGCTGATGGCGAGCCAGAACGCCATCGGGTTCGCCGGGCTGGTGGCGCAGTGCGATTATGCAGGCTTCGCGCTCGATAGCAGCGAAGGGCGGCGCATGGCGGCTGCACTGGAAGACAAGGCCGTGCTCCTGCTGCGCAATCACGGGGTCGCGACGACGGGTAGCAGCGTGGCGGAAGCGTTCAACACGCTTTATTTCTTCGAGCGCGCGGCGATGACTCAGATCCTTGCGCAGTCGAGCGGGCGGAAGATCCGGCTGGTGGGTGAGCCGGTGCTGGGCAAGACCATCGAACAATATACGACATCGGCCGCGGTCGAGGGGCTGGACCGCATCGAACTGCATTTCGCGGCGCTGAGGCGCATGCTGGACCGGCAGGGTTCCGATCATGCGCAGTGAGATGGGGGCCAGCAAGGCTGGAACGCTGCGCGCCACAGCGCCGCTGTTGCTGGTCGGCCTCATGGCACTCAGCCTGTTCATCAACTACATCGACCGCGGCAACCTGGCGACCGGCGCCACGCAGATCCGCGCCGACCTGAAGTTGAGCGCGACCGCCTACGGCGCGCTCGGCGCGGGGTTCTACTTTGCCTATGCGTTCTGCCAGTTGCCGGCGGGGGCCTTGTCAGACCGGATCGGCGGCAAGCTGGTGCTGGCGCTGGGCGCGCTGCTGTGGTCGGTTTCCACGCTGCTGACGGGCTTCGTGCAGGGGTTCATGGGCCTTTTCGTGCTGCGCATGATGCTCGGAATGGGCGAAAGCGTGGCCTTCACCACCACGTCCAAGATCATCGCGAGCAATGTGCCCAAGGCGCAGATGGGCCTCGCCAACGGGGTGATCGGGTTCGGCTACCTTGTCGGGCCCGCGGTGGGGACGCTGCTGGGCGGGCTGATGATGGCGCGGTGGGGCTGGCGCTTCACGTTCTTCGCGTTCGGCGCGGTGTCGTTGCTCTGGTTGCTGCCGTGGAGCCGGGTGCGCATTCAGGAAGCCAGACCAGCCGAGACAGCGGACCACGAGCCTGTAACGATGCGCCAGATCCTGCGCCGCCGGGCGCTGTGGGGGGCTGCGCTCGGCCACTTCGCAGGCAACTGGAACTGGTATTTCATCCTTGGCTACCTGCCGATGTACCTTGAAATGCAGCGCGGCTTTTCAAAGGAGCAGATGGCAGAGGTCGTCTCCAGCGCCTACCTCGTGAACGCGCTGGCAGCGCTGTTTGCGGGATGGGCCTTCGACAAGGCCATCGTGCGCGGATGGTCGCCTTCGTTCACGCTCAAGGCGCCGCTTGCGCTGGCGCATCTGGCCGGGCTGGGCTGCATGCTGGCAATGCCGTTCATGCCGATCACGGCCTGCATCGCGCTGTTGTTCGTCTACGAGATTTTCCTCGGATTCTCCTCCCCGGCCTATTTCATGATCCCGCAGATCATGGCGGGGCCAAGTGCCGCCGCGCGCTGGGTGGGGGTGCAGAACATGATGGGCAACATGCCCGGGATCATCGGCGTGTTCTTCGCGGGCGTGCTGATCGATGCCGGCAATGGATCCTATGGCACCGCGTTCCTGCTCGCGGGGCTGGTCAACGTGCTCGGGCTGATCGGCTGGCTGGTGATCCTGCCGAAGGTGGCGCCGGTGGATTGGAACGCAGCCTAGCGGCCCTTCCACTCCGGCGCGCGGCCTTCGGCGAAGGCGCGCGGGCCTTCGAGGGCGTCGTCCGATTGCAGCATGGCCTGATACGAAGGGACCGCACCGCTGCGCATGTGCGTGTAGCCGGCTTCGACATCCAGCGCCTCGGTCTGGCGGAGGATATCGCGCGCGGCGGTGATGGCGAGGGGGGCGGATCTGGCGATGGTGGCAGCAAGCTCCAGCGCGCTCGCCAGCAGTGCATCACCCGGCACGACGCGGCTAACGAGGTGCAGGGCAGCGGCTTCGGCCGCGTCCATGCGCCGCCCGGTCAGGATCATTTCGCGCGCGAGCCGGGCCGGTATTGCCTTGGGCAGGCGCAGCAGTCCGCCGGAATCGGGGAGCATGCCGAGCTGTGCTTCGGGCAGCCAGAACTTCGCGGTTTCGCTCGTGACGATGAGGTCCGCCGCGAGCGCCAGTTCGAAGCCCCCGCCAACGGCGAGGCCGTTGACCGCAGCGATGACCGGCTTCGTCAGGCTGAAATATTCGGTGAGGCCGGCAAAGCCACCGGGGCCATGGTCGGCGTCGACCGCCTCGCCGTCGTTGGCCGCGCCGAGATCCCAGCCGGCCGAGAAGAAACGGCCGGTGCCAGTGATGATGCCGACGCGCAGGTCCGGATCGTCGTTCAGCGTCTTGAAAGCGGCGTGGAGTTCGAGGCTGGTGGCCACATCGATGGCATTGGCCTTGGGCCGATCGAGCGTGATGACGAGAATGTCTGCCTGGCGGTCGAGCTTTACGGCGGTCATTGCGAAGGGTTCCTCATGCGGATCAGAGCATCGACTGCCATCGCGCCCTGGGGCAGGGCGAGCAGCGGATTGACGTCCATTTCCTCGAGCCGGTCGGCGTGGGCGATGGCCCATCCGGCGATGGCGGCGATGGCATCCACCAGCGCGGCCATGTCGCAGCCGGGCTTGCCGCGATAGCCTTCAAGCACTTTGTGGAGCGGCAGGCGGGCGAGCGCGGCTGCGATGTCGGCGCGGCTGGCAGGGAGGAGGACTTGTTCGGTCTGGCGCAGCAGTTCGACGAAGATGCCGCCTGCGCCGAGCGTAAGGAACAAGCCGAATTGCGGGTCACGGGATACGCCGACGATCAGTTCGGCGACGGTGCCGCTGGCCATTTCCTCGACCAGGATTTGGCCGGAAAGGCGGCTCATGCCATGTGCGGCGGCGAGTAGCGCCTCGCGGCTGGCGAGGTTCAGGGCGACGCCGCCGACTTCGGTCTTGTGGGCAAGATCGGCACCTACGGCCTTGAGCACCAAGGGGAATGGCGCGGGGAGGGGGGTGGCGGTGTCTTCGAGTTCGGTCAGCGTCAGCACCCTGTGACGCGGCACTGGGACACCCGCTTCGGCGAGCGCGGCCTTGCTGCGCACTTCGTCCCAGGTGGCAAGTTCGCTGGTCGCCGGCAGCGGCTGTTCCGGCAGCGCGGCGGGGGCGGGTCTCGACCATGCCTCACCGATGCGGGCGGCGGCAGCGATGGCGCGCAACGCTTCCGCAAGGCCGGCAGCTGGCACGATACCTTCGGCCAGCAGCGCGGCTGCGACGGCTTCGGGCATTGTTTCCGCTAGCGAACTGGCGACCATGCGCAGGGTGCCGGGAAGGGCGGGACGGGCGCGGGCGGCGGCGCGGAAGGCAGCGAGGGTAATGTCCCAATCGGCAGCAGTGCAGCGGTCCGCGCGGGGGAAATCGAGGATCAGGAGCGAGGCTTCGAAATCCGCGCCGAGCATGGCGCCGAAGCAGGCGGTTTGCGCCGCAAGATCGCCCCAGATGTAGGTGTGGTAATCGAGCGGGTTGGCGACGTTGACGCGGGGGCCGAGGACGTCTTCCAGCAGGCTCTGCGTGGGCGGCGGGAAGTCGGGCGTTTCGAGGCCGGCGGCTTCGGCCAGATCGGCGGTGAGTGAGGCTTCGCCGCCCGAGCAGCTGGCGCTGGTGATGCGGCGGCCGCGCAAGGGCCCGCTGATGTGAAGGACTTTCAGCGTTTCCAGGAACGTGGCTGGATCGTGCGCGCGGGCGATGCCGTAGCGCGCGAACAGTGCGTCGATCAGCGCATCAGCCCCGGCGAGCGAGCTGGTGTGCGACAGCGTAAGCGCAGCGCCCTTGGCCGAAGCGCCGGTCTTGAGCGCGACGATGGGCACGCCGGCTGCGCGCGCCGCAAGGCAGGCCTCAGAGAACCGCGCAACCGAGCCGAGGCCTTCGAGGTGGAGGCCGATGGCGCTCACCCGCTCATCAGCGATCAGTGCCTCGATGAGATCCGCCGGGGTGACATCTGCGCAATTGCCGACCGAGATGACATAGCCGATGGGCAGGCCGCGCGCCTGCATGGTGAGGTTGAGCGCGAGGTTGCCGCTCTGGCTGATGATCGCCACCCCGCGTCCGGAATCGATGGGCAGGCAGCCGTGCTGATCGGGCCAAAGCGCCACGCGGTCGAACAGGTTGAGCATGCCGTAGCAGTTGGGGCCAACGAGCGGGACGCCCGCCGCAGCCTCCAGCAGCGCGGCCTGCCGGGCCACGCCTGCGGGGCCGCTTTCGGCGAAATCGGCGGCGTAGCAGATCGCGCCCCCGGAGCCCGCGAGATCGCCCGCCAAGGCAATCGTGGCGGGCGCTGGGGCGGCAAGGAATACCGCGTCGGGCGCAGCGGGAAGGGATGCCATGTCTGGGTAGCAGGGCAGCCCGCCCATCTCCTCGCGCTTCGGGTTCACCGGCCAGATCGGCCCGGCAAAACCCAGCGCGCGGCACTGGTGCACGGCTTCCTCGGCCGCCTTGCCGCCGACAATTGCCAGACTGCGCGGGCGCAGCAGGCGGGTGAGGTCGCGGTTGTTTGTCAATTTGGCGGTCATGCCTCCAGCGGACGCAGCAATGCGCGGCTGATGATGTGGCGCTGGATCTCGCTGGTGCCGTCCCAGATGCGTTCGACGCGGGCATCGCGCCAGAAGCGTTCGATGGGAAGCTCGTCCATCAGGCCCATGCCGCCGAAGATCTGGAGCGCGTTGTCCGTCACGCGCGCGAGCGCTTCGGAGGCGAACAGCTTGGCCATCGCGGCGTCGGTATCGGTCATCGTGCCCTGATCGTCTTTCCACGCGGCGCGGAAGGTGAGGAGTTCGGCGGCTTCGAGCTCGGTCTTCATGTCGGCCAGCTTGAAGCCGGTGCCCTGGAACTTGCCGATGGTCTGCCCGAACTGCTTGCGCGTGGCGGCCCACTGTGTCGCCATTTCGAGCACGCGCTGGCCGCGCCCGACCGAGGTGGTGGCGACCTGGAGGCGTGTAGAACCGAGCCACTGGCCCATCAGTTCGAAGCCCTTGTCGAGCTCGCCCAGCAGCGCGGAGGCGGGGACACGGCAATCCTCGAAGATCAGTTCACACTGGTGATAGCCGCGGTGCGAAACGCACTTTGGGCCGCGGCGGCGAGTCAGGCCCGGCGTATCGAAATCGACGAGGAAGCAGCTGATCGTCTTCTTGCCGCCTGCTTCTCCGGTCGCGGCGCAAAGGATGACGAAATCTGCGACATCAGCGTGGCTGATGAAGTGCTTGGTGCCGTTGATCACGAAATCGTCACCGTCCCGCCGCGCGAAGGTGCGCATCGAGCGGACGTCGGAACCGGCATCGGGCTCGGTCATCGCAAGGCAATCGTGGCGCTCGCCCCGGATCGAGGGGAGCAGGTAATCCTCGATCTGGCTGCCGGTGCAGCCCCGCAGGATATTGCTGGGGCGCGCGATCATCATCTGCAGGCCGTAGCTGGCGCGGCCCAGTTCGCGCTCCATCAGCGTGGTATCGAACGTGCCGAGGCCGCCGCCGCCAAGCTCGGCGGGCATGTTGACCGCGTAGAGCCCCAGCGCCTGCGACTTGGCGCGGATCTCGGCGGCCAGTTCTTCGGGCACGCTGTCGGTCTCCTCGACCATCTTCTCGTGCGGATAGAGCTCGGTCTCGACAAAGCGGCGCACGGTTTCGACCAGCATCTGCTGTTCGGAGGAAAGTTCGAAATGCATCACTTGGAGTCCCGTCTGATACCGATGGAGCGGCCCACTTGTGCGGGGCGTTCGAGCCCGGCGTGCGCGGCGAGAACCGCATGCACACGCGCGTGAAGTTCGGGCGGCATGGGGGCCGAGCGGCCTGCCGTCATGTCGACATGCACCAGCATTTGCTCGCCGGTGGCAAGGAGCTCACCCGTCTCGCCGTGGTGCATGGCGTGGAAGATGTGGAGGCGCTTGTCGTCCGCGTCGATCAGCTGGAGCGAGAGATCGAGCGGATCGCCGAGATGCGCCTCGGCGAGGTTGAAGATCATCGTCTGCACAGTGAACAGCGAGTGCCCCCCGGCGCGGTAGGCCTCGTCGATGCCGATCTTGCGGAAGAAGGCGTCCGACTGGTCCCCGAATACGAGGAGATAGCAGGATTCGCTCATGGGGCCGTTGTACTCGACCCATTCGCGCGGGACGATGGGGCAGATGAGGCGCAGCGGGGCGGGGATCGCGTCGCCCGGCTGGAAGGGCTGCGCCGCGACGCCTTCGAGCGGTGTGCGCAGGCCGTGCTCGGCGTTGTCCTGTTCACTCTCCGGCGGCACCAT
>CANCET010000074.1 GCA_947375105.1 Sphingomonadaceae bacterium | reverse complement strand
CCGAGGAAGAACGGCTTGTAGTCGTAGGCGATCTCCACGAACATGATCGCGGTTCCGGCATCGGCGGTCATCTTGGTCGAGGTATAGCCCATGCCCTTGAACGCGGTGCCGGTGGCCCCGGTGCCCTGCGGGCCATAGCGCGAAGGCCAGGTGTTCTTGCCCCAGCAACGCTGCCAGGCAATCGTCTGGCCGCCGGAGCCATTCACCTGCAAGCTGGAGAGAATGACGCGCCCGCGGTTGGGGATGTCGAGATCCTCCGCTTGCAAGGCGGCCGCGCGGAACACCTGATTCACGTCGTATTCGCGGAACTGCGGCGCGCCGTTGACCTGGGTCTGCTTGGCGCGGCTGGCGTTATCGGCCACGGTGATCGCCAGCTGGTTGAGTTTCACATGCGTGATCGCGAGCGCGACGACCTCGACCCCGGTGAGCGCGAGTCCCATCAGCAGCGGCATGGCCAGGCCAAGCTCCACGATGCTGGCCGCGCTGGTATTGCGCAGCAGCCGCGAAAGGAACGGCTGGCGCGCGGGGCCTATGCGCGAACCGGCGGGCGCTGGCGTGGACGTCATGGACATACCGAGGTTCCCGTACGGGATGATTGCGTGGCGAAAGGCTGGTTTTTCAGAATCGTCGTGCTGTGCATGATCTGGTTTGCGGGCAGACCGAACATCTTGGCAAAGCCGAAGTACTGCGCGTAGCTGACGGTGACGGTGTAGACGACGACGTCGTTCGCGCCGCCGATGCCGGTCTTGCCCATATCGGCATCCCAGACCCCGTTGCCGTTCATATCAACGAAGCACTCGGTCGAATCGTATTTGCCGTTCTTGTTGGTGTCCGTGAAATCTTCCGGCATGCCGACCGAGGTGAAGTCGGAGTAGTTCTTGCGCGTGAACGTGACATTCGCCGTGGGCATGACGTACTTGATCATCTGCGAAACAAGCGTGTCGAGCGACGCCGAGCCGGTCTGGCCGCTCTGCAGGGACGACTTGCGCGCCGCCGAATTGACCGCGCCGTTCAGCACCACGTAGCAATAATAGCTTTGTGCCATTTGCAGACTGCCGAAGACGACCAGAAACAGGATCGGGGCGGTCATCCCGAACTCGACCGCGCTGACGCCGCGCGCATCGCGCAACAGCGGTCGGCGGGTGAGCCGGCGAAGGCGGCGAAAGAGCGGGCGCAGCACAGAAAGGGCCATCACTTGTTGATCCGCAGGTCGGCCACCTGGCCGGCGATGAACTTGAAGGTGTTGTTGAGCGCCGTCGTGTCGCTCGCGTAGTAGGCGCGGCCGGCGGTGGCGCAGGAGGTCATCTGCGTCGTCAGCGAGGTGCCGAAGCCGATCAGCCAGACCGTGTAGCCGAGGTTCTTCGCCTTGGTGCAGGCGGCAAGGAAACGGCTGTTGTGGTAGTTGATCAGGGTCGTGCTGGATGTGCCGGACGGCGCCACACGGTTGTCATACAGTTCCTGACCATAGGCGCTGTAAGCCGTGGTGGTCGGCGCCATTTCACCGTCGGTCATGAAGATGATGTGGCGGCTGACCGAGGGGTACTTGGTCGTATCTGCATTGACGTTCGTCGCGAAGAGGCCGGTCGGGCTGCCGAGGCGCGCGCCCCAGATCATGCCGATGTCGTGATAGGTGCTCCCGGCCGCGACCAGCGTGTTGACGTACGTGTCGAGCCAGGTCGGAACGACTGTCGGCGCCGTCGTGTCGACGTCGGTAAACAGCATGGCCTTGGGCGGGCACTGCGAGCCGACTCGATAGGTATCGCTCTGGAGGCTGGTTTCGGTGCGCGTGGTTACGTTCGAGCTGCCCCGATACCACTCCACATCGTTGAGATTGAGCTTCCACCGGGTCGCGTCGGACGTGGGCACGGAATCGATGTCGAGGTCGGTCGCACCGCTGGGAACCGGGCTCATCGTGAGGCTGCGTACGGTCGAACGTTCCTCGATGCAGCCATCCCAGTTGGCCGTAGCGGTGGTGAGACCCGTCACGCCCGTCGTGCCGACCATCGAGGCCAGCGTCGGCATGTCATACGTGCCGGCGGTGGGCACGGTCGCGTTCGAGGCGATGTTCGTGACGACCGAGGCGTTGCCCAGACCCTTGAATGCGGTGACATCGACAGTAGCGGCCTGGAAGATCCAGTTGGTGAACTGGTAGCGGGTGACATAAGTGGTCGTGGTCACCGACTTGTTGCGCACGCAAGTGCCCAGCGCGCTCGTGCCGCTGCCGGAAACCTTGGTCCACGACTTGTAGGAATAGGCAGTGCTGGTGGTCGCAGTCGGAGCCGGACCGCCGCCGCTGACCGGGTTGCCGCCCGACGTCGGATAGCTGTTCGTTCCGTAGCTGTTGCACTGAGTCTGGGTGATGTTCGAGCCGTAGGTCTCGGTGGTGGCAACCGGCGAACCGGCCGTACCGATGTAAACGGGCGTGTTGAAGTTCGCGAGCGCGGTCTGGAACGCCTGGGTATCGGCGAAATAGCTCGTTGGCATCTGCCCGGCGGCAACGAGGCCGCCCACGTTGACCGTGGCGGTATAGGGCACGAAGCCGAAGCGGATGCGGGTATTGGTCTTGTCGACAACCGCGGCCGCGACGGTCTTGTAGAAATTGCGGATGGCATCGCGCAGACCCATGATCTTCGACGTGCTGCTGCTGTTGCAGTTGCTGCCATCGGGGTTGCAAGCCATCGAGCCGGTCGTATCAAGCACGAACATCACGTCCGCACTGGCCATCTGCAGTTCGGCGCTGCACGCGACGGTCAGGTTCATCGTCTTGAAGCCGAAGATTCCCATGACCACCGTGGGCATCACGGTCGATGCCGTGCCGGTAACGGCACCGGTGGTGGAACCGGACGTGTTGAAAGTGATCGAATTGGCGTTGGTCGCGTTCGGGTTGAAGTTGAAGTTGAACATCTTGTTCGCCTTCGCCGTCTCCGCAGTGCCGTAGGTTCCCGAAGTCGCCATGGCCTTGCGGCCCGCCAGCACACCCGCGTCGCAGGCGTTCTGCAAGCTAGTCTTGGTCATGTAGGCGCGCGCCATATCGGTGCCGCTGCCCGCGAGGCTGACAACGAGAATGATCGTGGCGAGCGCGATGCCCAGCGTGTTCCCCGCCGTGTCGCGCAGCAGGCGTCCGATCAGCGAACGCAGCGAGGCGTGCACTCCACCTTCCATGGCTTTCGACCGACGCGGCATGTGGCGGCATTCCTTAAACCGACGGGACCCCGACAGACGGGCCTCGAACTGAAGGACATCCGGCAGGCCGCCGCCCGGCCACAAACGGCAGGAACGCGGGGCGCGCAGGAGACCCAAGCTCCGTCCATGCCTCCGGATCGCCTTCCAAATCGTAAATTTGCGGAAAAATTTGTCTTGGGGGCATTACGCAAGCGGCGCGGGCCGCGAACGGGGATGGTTAAACAGCCCGGCAACTCCTGCCGGACGGCCCGAACCTGCACCCTTTGCCAGCCGCGAGGGCCTGACGCCCGATATTGCCACCGCAACGTCTGCAAGATCCGACTGCAAACTGCCCTATTGCCTGGGACCGGCTTCAGAACGCCGTGCTGATCGATGCGAAGACCTTGGCCTTGCCCGATGCGCTATATACCGGATAGTTCGTTGCATTGACGCCGACCGCTATGAACAACCGACCTGCGGGACGGCTGACCTGCATCCGCCAATCCTGGTAGTTGCGCAAACCGCGCCGCGGTAGCGCGAGCTCATACGGAATGAGGGACAATCCGGCATGGCCCTCGAGGGTCCATTCCCTGATCCTGAGCAGGCGGGCATTGACCTCGGCGTAGTAGGAATTCTGGCCATCGACGAGATAATCGGGCGAAAGGTAAATCCGTGCCTTGATGCCGCGACAGGCGAGGCCGGCGTAAACTTCGAAGAAGCTGCGTCGGTAGTCCCTGTCGAGGACCTGCAGGTATCTGCGGTGGATGGCGCCGACTTCAGCGGTCACCCCGCCCACACGCTTGGCATAGCCGGCATATTGCACCAGCGACGTGATCTGCGGCCCGTGCGCTGCGGCCGCCACGCTGGCGCTGGTGCCTGCGAACAGCCCGGTGCCGCTATCCAGACTGGCGCCAACCGTGAGGACGGGCCGCGAATCGCTGATGGATTCGCCCCGGAACATCTCGCTCGTGGAAAGCGACACCGAACCCGCCAGCTGCGCGTGGGCCGCACAGGGCAAGACGGCAAGGCCCAGCACGAGGGCGCGCACCAGCCTGCGCGCGAGAAGCCCGGAACACAGCCGGGCGAAAGCCGCGGATGCGCCAGCGATCGGCCTGACCGAAAGGAACCTCAAAAGTGGCACACGAATTGCCGCTGAAGCTTCTGCATCACCCCTCCGGCTTCGCGATCCTCCGCCCAGCCCTGAGCCTGATGTAGACGGCAGGTCCCGCACCTGACAAGCGCGAGACCGCCATAGGGATTGTTCCCGCCAGGAAGGTGCGAGAGCATTGGCAATTGCCCTGACAGTGCCGGCCAGCGCCAGGCGGCGACCTGCGCCATCGTCGATGGCACAAGTCGCCGTGTATCCTCGCAGCAGGCGCTCAGGCTCCGAAGCCGCCGTCGATGGTGTGCATCGCCCCGGTAATCATCGCTCCGTGCGGGCCGGCGACATAGGCCACGAACTCGGCGATTTCCTCGGGCCGGGCATGCCGCTTGATCGCCATGAAGCTGTGCATCGTTTCGGCCATGGGGCCATCGGCGGGGTTCATCTCGCTGTCGGTTGGCCCCGGCTGGATGCTGTTGACCGTGATGCCGCGATCGCCAAAGTCCCGGGCAAGCCCGCGCACCATGCCCTGCACGGCAGACTTGGTCATGGCATAGGCCGCGCCGCCAGCGAACGGCATGCGATCACCATTGACCGAACCGATGATGATGATCCGGCCGCCTTCGTGCATCTGGCGGGCTGCCTCGACCGCGGCATGGTACGGCGCGCGGACATTGACGTCGATCATGCGGTCGATGTCATCGGGATCGAGCTGCAGCGGATCGCCCAGAACCAGCGTTCCAGCGTTGATGACGATCACGTCGAGCGCGCCGCGGCTGGCAACGGTGGCGACGAGCGGGTCGCGGTCGGCGCTGTTCGCCTGGATCGCGGTGGCCCCGGTTTCTTCGGCCAACCGCGTCGCGGCATCGCGCGACCCACCCTACTGGGAGTCGATCTGATGAAACCTCCGCCGCGCAGCCACGGGTGAGACCGCCGCGATCGCTTGCGTGTGCCACCATGAATTGCGCAACGCCCGGCGCAGCTTTCAAGAGGCACTCATGACTGTGGGGGGAAATGGAGGCCCGAGCCGGAATCGAACCGGCGTGCACGGATTTGCAGTCCGCTACGTAACCACTCCGCCATCGGGCCCCGATGCGCATCAGCGTGAAGCGGCGCGGTTAGCCGAGCGCCGGGCCGCCCGCAACGGGATTCTTCAGGTCCGCCGGATCAGCGCCTCTCAGGGATCGACGAAATCGGCGGCGCGCTTTTCCATGCCGGCCTTCACGGCCTCGATCTGGTTGCGCGAATACATGAGCTCGTGCTGCGCGACGCTCTCGGCCATGAGGATCTGGTCCTCGTCCATATGGGCGGTGCGATTGGTGAGCAGCTTGGCACCGCGCACGGCGTGCGGGCTCTTTCCGGCGATCTCGCGCGCGAGCGCCATCGCGCGGCCCAGCGGATCGGGATCGGCATGGGTGGCAAAGCCGAGGGCCGCAGCCTCGGTGCCGGAAAACTCGCGATGGGTATAGGTCAGTTCGCGCAGCACGTCGTCGCGCACGTTGCCGCGCCACAGCGCATAGCCGCCCATATCGGGCACGAGGCCCCACTTCACTTCCATCACCGCCAGCCGCGCATCGGGGGCGATGATGCGAATGTCCGCGCCGCTCGCAACTTGCAGCCCGCCGCCGAAACACACGCCGTGGACAGCCGCGATCACCGGCACCGGCAGGCCCCGCCAGACCATCGCGGCATATTGCGCGCGGTTGGCATTGCCGTGCGTGCGGTTGGTCAGGCTCCCGCTGCTGCCCCACCGGTCGGTGTTGCCCATGCTGGACAGATCGAGCCCCGCGCAGAACGAGCGGCCCGCACCCGAGAGGACCACGCTGCGCACGCCCTTGGCGCTGTGCAGGTGGCTCCCGGCTGCGATGATGCCATCGAACATGGCATCATCGAGCGCGTTCATCTTGTCTGCCCGGTCGAGCAGGACATGAGCAACGTGATCTTCGATGGTGACGCTGACGCGGTCATGGAACTTCATGGGCTGGTCCTGCTTCTCGAAATCCGGGTTTACGCGGCGCTGGCGTTGACGCCCATGCTGGAAAGATACCGGCGGATATTGCGCGCGGCCTGGCGCAGGCGCTGCTCGTTCTCGACCATGGCGATGCGCACATAGCCCTCGCCGTCCTCGCCGTAGCCAACGCCCGGCGCGACCGCGACTTCAGCATGGGTGAGCAGCTGCTTCGAGAATTCGAGGCTGCCCATTTCGCGCAGCGCCGGGGGCAGCGGGGCCCACGCGAACATCGAGGCGCGAGGGGAAGGGATTTCCCACCCGGCCCGGCCAAAGGCTTCGACCATCACGTCGCGGCGCTTCTGGTAGAGCAGGCGGTTGGTCTCGACGATATCCTGCGGGCCATTCAGCGCGGCGCACGTCGCGGCCTGGATCGGGGTGAACGCACCGTAATCGAGATAGGACTTCACCCGGGTCAGCGCGGCGATGAGCTGCTTGTTGCCGACGGCAAAGCCGACACGCCAGCCGGCCATGGAGAAGGTCTTCGACATCGAGGTGAACTCGACCGCGACATCCTTCGCCCCCGGGACTTCGAGGATCGAGCGCGTCGGGTTGCCGTCGAAATAGAGCTCGGAATAGGCGAGGTCGGACAGCACCCACACCTTGTTCTCTTTCGCCCATGCGACCAGCCGCTCGTAGAACGCGAGATCGACCGTCTCGGCCGTCGGGTTCGAGGGGTAGTTGACGATGATCACCGAAGGGCGCGGCACGCTGTAGCGCATCGCGCGGTCGAGCGATTCCCAGTAGCGTTCGTCCGGCGTGGTCGGCACCGAGCGGATCGTCGCGCCGGCGATGATGAAGCCGAACGTATGAATCGGGTAGCTGGGATTGGGCGCGAGCACGACATCGCCGGGCGCGGTGATCGCGGTGGCGAGGCTGGCGAGCCCTTCCTTCGAACCCATGGTCATCACCACTTCGGTCTCGGGATCGAGCTCGACGTTGAAGCGGCGCGCGTAGTAATTGGCCTGCGCCTTGCGCACGCCGGGGATGCCCTTGGACGCGGAATAGCCGTGCGCATCGGGCTTCATCGCCACTTCGCACAGCTTTTCGATCACATGCGGCGGCGGCGGCAGATCGGGGTTGCCCATGCCGAGATCGATAATGTCCTGCCCGCGGGCGCGAGCGGCGGCCCGCATCGCGTTCACTTCGGCGATGACATAGGGCGGCAGGCGCTTCATGCGGTAGAATTCTTCGGTCACGACAGGTTTACTCACTCCTTTGGCCCGGCAAAAGCGCCGCGCCATCAGGCCCCTTACGACAATCGCCCGGGCATGGAAACCGGAAGGGCTCACAAGCTGCGCAATCGGCGCTATAAGGGTCGCGACGCGCTACAGGGATTCCAGCACCATGACCGACCCCGCCACGCCGACCGATACGCAGGCCGATACGCCTGACAGCGCGGTGATCGAGGACCTGATGCGCCAGCAGGGCGAGGCCATGCAGGCGCTGTTCGCTCCGTTCCTGCCCACCACATCGACCCCGCCGCCCGATCCGGCCGATCTGCAGCACTGGGCCATGTCTGCCGCGAAGCTGCAGAAGATGTGGCTCGATTTCGGCGCCGAGCAGGCGGGGCAGGTCGAACCCGTCATGGCGCGCATTGCCGATCCCGCCCGCTGGACCGGCATGTTCAGCGATTGGTATTCCGCGCTGCCGCTCGCGCAGGCCGAAACACAAGCCAAGCTGTGGGAAGACGGGCTGGAGCTGTGGACCACGGTGCTGGGCCGCTATGGCATCGGCGCTGCTGCATCCGGGGCCGCGCCCGAGGCAAAGGACGCACCGCTGCCGCGGCAGGACCGGCGCTTTGCCGATCCGCGCTGGCGTGAGCAGCCCTGGTTTGCGTTGCTGCACCAGACGTATCTGCTCCTGTCCGAGCGGCTCACCGCCATGGCGGCCGAAGTCAAAGGCCTGCCGCCCGAACGCCAGCAGCAGGTGCAGTTCTTCACGCGGATGATGATCGACGCGCTGAGCCCGGCGAATTTTCCGATGACCAACCCGGTGGTCATCGAACGCACGCTGGAAACCCGCGGCGAGAACCTCGTCAAAGGTGTCGAGCACATGCTCGCGGACGTCCGCAAGGGCCAGCTCACCCACACCGATCCGCAAGCGTTCGAGCTTGGCCGCAATATCGCGATCACGCCGGGCAAGGTGATCCACGAAACCCCGCTCTACCAGCTGATCCAGTACAGCCCGACGACCGAGAACGTCCTCGCTGTGCCGCTGCTGATCTTCCCGCCATGGATCAACCGCTTCTACATTCTCGACCTCAACCCGAAGAAAAGCTTCATCCGCTGGGCGGTGGAGCAGGGTCTGACGGTGTTCGTCGTCTCGTGGAAATCAGCCGATGCCTCGATGGCCGACATCATGTGGGACGATTATGTCCGCGCACAGATCGAGGCGATCGACGTGGTGCGCGAACGGCTGAATGTGCCGGACACGCACGTGATCGGCTATTGCGTGGCGGGCACGACGCTGGCGGCGACCCTCGCGCTGCTGGCGCGGCGGGGGGAGGCGGACAAGGTGCGCTCCGCGACCTTCTTCACCGCGCAAGTCGATTTCGAGAAGGCGGGCGATCTCAAGAGCTTCATCGACGACAAGCAGATCAAGATGCTCGAAGGCATGGTCACCGACGGCTATCTCGACGGTCGCTACATGGCCGCGACGTTCAACCTGCTGCGCGGGCCAGACCTCATCTGGAACTATGTCGTCAGCAACTACCTGCTGGGCGAGGATTATCCCGCGTTCGATCTGCTGCACTGGAATGGCGACACCACCAACCTGCCGGCCAAGTGGCACAAGGCCTATCTGGAGGACCTCTACCGCGACAACCGGCTGGTCATGCCCGATTCGCTGGAAATCGACGGCACGCCCATCGACCTGCGCCTCATCGCCACGCCCTGCTACATCCAGGCCGGGCGCGAGGACCATATCGCGCCGGCCGAAAGCGTGTGGAAGCTCACCCGCCTGCTCCGCGGGCCATGGCGCTTCCTGCTCGCGGGATCGGGGCATATCGCGGGCGTGGTCAATCCGCCGGACGCGGGCAAGTACCAGTACTGGCTGAACGATGGCACACCGACCACGCTCGCCGAATTCGTCGCCGGCGCGCGGGAGACCAAGGGCAGCTGGTGGCCCGACTGGATCGAGTGGATCCGCGGACAGGACCCGGCGGTCTTGCCTGCGAAGGGCAAGCGCGTGCCCGGCGGGCGCGGCGACACGGTGATCGAGGATGCGCCCGGGCGCTATGTGATGACCCGCTGAAGCGCCATGGCAGGGGCTGATGGCCCAGCCATTCCGGGCGCTTCTTTCAAATGGTGCAGTGCACAATAATACTTGACGTTTCGCTCCTGCACTCCTATTTTGTGCAGTGCAGCACGGCCCTCTGCTGATCCAGTCGTTGGATTGTGCATATGGGGCGTGTCCGGCGCAGGAGCAGTTCGGTCATGGATGACGACGTCAAGGATATCGCAGACGCAGCAATCGCCGCGCCGGCCGCCGAGGCTGAATTCGCCGCGGTCGCGCCACTCGCGCAGCCGGAAGGGCTTGCAGCGGAGGCCGCCCCGGCTGCCACTGCCACGCAAGCCCCGAAGCAAAAGGGCAAACCCGGCCGTCCCCGCAAGGTCGCCGCACCTGCTCCTGCATCGGCTGTGGAAGCGCCGGTGGTCATGGCTGCAAAGCCGATCCGGAAGGCAACGGGGAAACCTGTGGTGAAGGTTGCAAAGCCTGCACCCAAGCCAGCCGCGAAGACCAGCACGCCTCTCGTCAAGACCAACAAGAAACTGGCCGTCTCCACGAAGAGCGCGGCTATCAAGCAGAAGGACTTTTCCATCATGAACGCCACCACCACCGAAATGACCGAGACCATCCAGACCGCAATGAAGGATGCCGCCGAGAAGGCGAAGGCCGCGCTTGAAAAGAGCCAGGCCGCGCTGGGCGACATGGGCGCCTTCACCAAGGGCAATGTCGAAGCGGTTGTCGAATCGAGCAAGATCCTCGCCACCGGCCTGCAGGAAATGACCAAGAGCTACGCCGCCGAGACCAAGACCGTGGTCGAGACGATGCAGGCCGAGATCAAGGAGCTCGCTTCGGTGAAGTCGCCGACCGAGTTCTTCGAGAAGCAGAACGCGCTGATGCGCAAGCAGTTCGACGCCGCGGTTGCCGCGACCTCGAAGAACAGCGAAGCGATGCTGAAGCTCGTCAGCGAAGCCTTCCAGCCGATCTCGAACCGCGTCAGCCTCGCGGTCGAAAAGATGAAGCACGCCGCCTGAACGGCGCGGTCCGCACGCGCTGCGGCGCTGGCGGGCCTGCAAACACGAAGCGGGCCGGACAGGATTGCCTGTCTGGCCCGTTTTCGTTTCACTCCCTCGTTTCTCCGGAAAAAAGCGGCCCGGACGCTGGACTTTGAGGCCAAGTGTGCGCCTGCCTCTTGTACGCGGCGGCCTGCAATGCGATATTCTCCCCAAGCCATGCAAATCCAAGCTTACACCGGTGCCCTTGATGGCCCAGGCGCCCCTGACGGCATCGTCGCTGATGCGATGCGCAGTGCGCTGCGCGCTGCCGATGACAACGAGCCCAAGGGCCCTGGCGAAGGCGGCGGCGGCGGTGATGACCAGGTCGGAATCGCCACCAAGACCCGCACCCGCCCCAAGAAGCCCAGCATGTTCAAGGTGCTGATGCTGAACGACGATTACACGCCGATGGAATTCGTCGTGATGGTGCTCAAGCGCTTTTTCGGCATGGATCTGGAGCAGGCAACGCGGGTCATGCTCCACGTGCACCAGAAGGGAGTCGGCGTATGCGGGATCTTCCCCTATGAGATCGCCGAGACCAAGGTGAACCAAGTCATGGACTTCGCCCGGCAGAATCAGCATCCGCTACAGTGCACGCTCGAAAAGGCGTGATTGCCGGCTGACGACAGGCCGGTCAGCATTTTCGCCTTCCGCCGGCCCCTGAACCGGGCTAACCGGAACCGCCCTCCGGTCCAGCGAGCCCGCCCCGCCCTTGCCCTTCCTCACCGCCACTGACAGGTACATTGCCCGGCTCGTCTTCGTGCCGATGTGCGCGGTCTTCGTGATTGCGGCGTCACTGCTCGTGCTCGACAAGATGCTCAAGCTGTTCGACTTCGTCGCGACCGAGGGCGGCCCGGTCAGCATCGTGTTCAAGATGCTGGCGAATCTCCTGCCGGAATACGCCAGCCTCGCGATCCCGCTCGGGCTTATGCTTGGCATCCTGCTCGCATTCCGGCGCCTCGCCACCTCGTCCGAGCTGGACGTGATGCGCGCAGTCGGCCTGTCCTACACCCGGCTGCTGCGCGTGCCCTTTCTCTTCACGGTGGTGCTGGCCGCGCTCAACCTGCTGATCGTCGGCTATCTCCAGCCGCTCTCGCGCTACTATTACGAACAGCTCCAGTTCGATCTGCGCTCGGGCGCGCTTGGTGCCTCGATCAAGGTGGGCGAGTTCAACACGCTGCAGGACCGCACCGCGCTGCGGGTGGATTCGAGCCGCGATGAAGGTCGCGATCTGCGCGGTATTTTCGCGCGGATCGCTTCGAAGGACGGCCAGGTCCTCGTGATCTCCGCGCGTGAGGGGCAGTTCTTCGCCAACAAGGAAAACCCCGACACGGTGATCCTGCGCCTGACCGAAGGGCAGATCGTGCAGGATGGACCGGGCATTTCCTCTCCGCGCGTGCTCACGTTCGCCACGCACGACTTGCCGATCGACCTGCCCAGGATCGAGCAGTTCCGCAGCCGCGGCGAACGCGACCGCGAATACTTCCTGCCCGAACTTCTCCGCATCGGCTGGAGCAAGAACGCGAGCGCGGCCGCGCGCTACCAGAGCATTGCCAGCCTCAATTACCGCCTTGTCGAAGTGGCGATGATGTTCCTGCTGCCGCTGCTCGCTGTCGCGCTGGCGGTGCCGCCCAAGCGCTCCAGTTCGGCGCTTGGCGTGTTCGTCTCGATCGTGATGGTGGTCGCCTACCACAAGGTCAACGAATATGGGCAGGATGTCTCGAGCCTGGGCCGGGTCGATCCCACGCTCGCGCTTTGGGGCCCGTTTGCGCTGTTTTCGGCGCTGATCGTGGCGATGTACTGGCGGCTCGCCTATGTGCCCGGCGGCCAGCCGATCGGCGCGCTGGAAACCGGCCTCGCCAAGATTTCGCGATCGGTGATGAAGCTGTTCGCCGCCCGCAAGCCAAAGGTCTTGGCGGCCGAGACATCGGGGGCGGTCGATGCAGCTTGATTTCTTCCCCTCGCGCACCATCACGCTCTACATCGGCCGGATGTTTGCCGTGCGGATCATCGCCGTGCTGCTGATGCTGGTGCTGGTGCTGCAGATGCTCGACCTGCTGAGCGAAAGCGGCCGCATCCTCGCTGCGCCGGGCAACGGCCAAGGGGAGCTGCTCACGTATGTCGGCCTGCGCGTTCCGCAGCTGATCAGCCGGTTCCTGCCTTATTCGGTGCTGCTCGCCACGATCATCACACTGATGACGCTCAACCAGAACAGCGAAGTCATCGCGCTCAAGGCTGCCGGGCTTTCCGCGCATCAGGTGCTCGCGCCGCTGTTCCTTGTCGCAGGGCTCACTTCGCTGGTCACGCTAGGGTTCAACGAGCGTGTCGTGGTGCGCTCTTCCGCCACGCTCAAGGCGTGGCAGGCGGTGGATTATCGCGCGATCCCGCGTGACAGTGCGGTGAAGACCAATGTGTGGCTGCAGGACGGGAACAACCTGCTGTTCGCGCGCTCGGTCGAAGGACAGGGCGAACAGACCCGGATGTCCGATGTCAGCTGGTACCGCCGCGATAGCGCCGGCACAGTGACCGAGATGGTGCGTTCGCCCGCGGCGACCTACGGGCGGCCGGGCTGGCATTTCAGCAGCCCCACCGGCTTTGATGTGCAGAGCGCCCGCCGTCTCTCCTATGGGGCCGACCAGATCTTTGCGCGGAGCGTCAATCCAGCGCAAGTGGTGATCCGCAAGGCCGATGCCGACGGCGAATCGATCAACCAGTTGTCGCAATCGATCGCAGCGATCCGCAGCGCGGGCTACCGCACGAGCGAGCTCGAAGGCAAATGGTGGCACAAGCTTTCAGGCCCGCTTTCGGCGCTGCTCATGCCGCTGCTGGGGGCTGTTGCCGCCTTCGGACTTGCGCGCTCGGGCATGCTGTTCGTGCGCGCGGTGATCGGCATGGCGCTCGGCTTTGCCTACTTCGTGGTCGACAATGCCGCGCTCGCGATGGGCAACTTTGGTGGCTATCCGCCGATCCTGGCGGCATGGGCACCCTTCTTCCTGTTCCTCCTGATCGGCGAGACGGTGCTCGTCAGGACAGAAGAGTAGCCGCACCCGCGTCTCCCGCGCGCAGCGGAAGGCGCAGCGCGCGGTTTCCGTGGGCATCGGCAGGCGGCAGCCGTCCGCCGCGAATGTTGACCTGAATCGAGGGCAGCAGCAGGCGCGGCGGCGTCAGCGTCGCATCGCGCGCCTGCCGCTGCGCGACGAAGGTCGCTTCATCGATCCCATCGTGTGCCTGCACATTGCCCTGCCGCTGCGCGCCGACCGTCGTCTCCCA
Source organism: Sphingomonadaceae bacterium (assembly GCA_947375105.1). Classification (GTDB taxonomy): domain Bacteria; phylum Pseudomonadota; class Alphaproteobacteria; order Sphingomonadales; family Sphingomonadaceae; genus Novosphingobium. Next base: position 1,197 of record CANCET010000074.1, on the reverse strand, counting down.
GACATAAGTGGAGCGATCCGGCCCCTTGTAATCATGGCACAGGAACAGCCGCGTCGCGTCCGGCAGCGCGAGCAGACGGCGGATCGAGCGATAGAGCGCATGGGCATCGCCGCCGGGAAAGTCCGTCCGCGCGGTGCCATAATCCGGCATGAACAGCGTATCTCCGACAAACACCGCATCAGCGATGCGAAAGCTGATGCAGGCCGCGGTGTGCCCCGGCGTGTGCATCACGGTGATGGCCAGATCGCCAAGCGGCACGACCTCGCCATCCTGCAGCAGCCGGTCGAAATCGCGGCCCTCCGGCAGCACGTCGTCGGCCCCGAACATCGGCGCGAACGTGGCCTGCACTTCGGTGATGAGTGCGCCGATCCCGATCCATGCCCCGGTGCGCGCAGCGATCAGCTTCGCCCCGCTGAGGTGGTCGGCATGCGCATGCGTGTCCAGCACCATCTCGATCCGCCAGCCCCGCGCCGCCGCCGCCTGAAGCACCGCCTCAACCGAGGCGGTGCCGATGCGCGCCGAGGCCTGATCGAAATCGAGCACGGGATCGATCACCGCGGCAGCGCCGCTGGTCGGATCGGCCACGAGATACGTCACGGTATTGGTCGGCTCATCGAAGAAGGCGAGGATTTCGGGCGTGGGGGGCATCGCGGCATCCTTTCAGCCACGCTTTATATTAGATATTGCTAAATTAGCAAGAGATAATATATAGGCACTATGATGATCCACCCACCGCTAGACATCGCCGCATTCGAGACCAACGCAACAATGGTTGCCGCCATCTTGCGCGAGCTGGCCAATCCGCACCGGCTCATGGTGCTCTGCTCGCTGGCCGAGGCTGGCGAGATGAAGGTGGGGGACATCGCGCAGCGCGTCGGGCTCTCGCAATCGGCGCTCTCGCAGCATCTCGCCCGGCTGCGCGAGGAAGGCCTCGTTGCCTTCACGCGCGATGCGCAAGTGCTTCGATACCGCATCGCCGATGCCCGGATCGAAGCGCTGCTCGCCACGCTCTACCAGCTCTATTGCACCGAGGACTGATGCCATGACCTTGCCCACCATTACGCCCGATGAAGCGCGCCGACTGGTCGCCAAGGGCGCGCGCCTGATCGACATCCGCAGCGCCGACGAACATGCACGGGCCAATATTCCCGGTGCCGAAAACCGCCCGGTCGAGACCCTGGGCCGCATCGGCGATGC
>CANCET010000073.1 GCA_947375105.1 Sphingomonadaceae bacterium | reverse complement strand
GCCGACGTCAACGTCAGCGTGCGCAAGCCCGGCGAACCCTTCGGCACGCGGACCGAGACCAAGAACGTCAATTCCGTGCGCTTCGTGATGGCCGTGGTCGAGCAGGAGGCCAAGCGCCAGGTCGCGCTGATCGAAGACGGTGGCTCCGTGGTGCAGGAAACCCGGCTCTACGATCCGGACCGGAACGAGACGCGTTCGATGCGCAGCAAAGAAGATGCGCATGATTACCGCTACTTTCCCGATCCCGATCTGCTGCCGATCGAGCTTGACGACGCGTTCGTGGAAGAATGCCGCGCCAGCCTGCCCGAACTGCCCGATGCCAAGCGCCACCGCTATGAAACCGCGCTCGGCCTCTCGCCCTACAACGCGGGCGTGCTGACCGCCGAGGTCGAAACCTCGCGCTGGTTCGAGGCGCTGCTGGCGCAAAGCGCCGCGAAGCAGGGCAAGCCCGAAGGCGAAGTTGCCAAGCAGGCGGCCAACTGGCTGACCTCCGAACTGTTCGGCGCGCTCAACAAGCTCGGCAAGGGCCTGCTCGAAAGCCCGGTCAGCCCCGAGGCGGGCGGCGAACTGCTGGCGCTGGTCGGCAAGGGCACGATTTCCGGCAGCGCGGCCAAGCAGGTGCTCGAACTCATGCTCGAAACCGGCGATGCCCCCGGCGTGATCGTCGAGCGTGAAGGCCTCACCCAAACCTCGGATACCGGCGCAATCGAAGCCGCTGTCGATGCCGTTCTGGCAGCGAACGCCGACAAGGTGGCGCAGTACAAGGGCGGCAAGGAAGCGCTGTTCGGCTTCTTCGTCGGCCAGACGATGAAAGCCATGCAGGGCAAGGGCAATCCGGGGCTGGTGAACGAAGTGCTGAAGGCGAAGCTGGGCTGATCATCAGCCAGCCGACTTTGCGTCCGGACTGGTACTGAACAGGCTTTTCCCGTTGATCCTGATGTGCTGTTGAACGCGGCAGTTGGTTGAGGGGGAAAAGTGCTTCATCGTCATGCTCTCGCGGTCGTCCTGGCCGCTGTTGTTGCGGCAGCGCCATGCGCTGCGCAGGTAACGGTTGCAGCGCCTGCGCAAGCGATCCCACCGGCAGTCGCTACCGGCCCGGCGCCTGCTGCCGATGCGCCCGCCGCGCAGCCAGCTAACCCGGTAATCCCCTCGCCCGAGGGTCTGGTGATGCCGAAGCTGGATTTCACGGAGACGCCCGAGATCGAGAAGGACTTCGACAAGTACTTCTATTTTCACCGTGCCAACACGACCTTCGCCGAAGCCTACGTCGACATTCACGAGTGCGATGCCTTGGCGAGCGGCAGCAGTATCTACCTCGGCGGCAATGCGGCTACAGCTGGGGCTGTCGCACAGTACGGCGTGCTGCCTGGCGCGATCGGAAGTGCCATTGGCGGCGCGATTGCAGATGCGATTTTCGGTTCGGCAGCTCGGCGTGAACAACGCCGGGTAAACCTGCGCAACTGCATGGGCTTCAAGGAATACAAGCGTTACGGCCTCGCGCGTGACCTGTGGACCGAGTTCAACTTCGAGGAAGGCATGGGCCGCAAGAAGGAAGACCGGCGCAATGATGCGCTGGCACGGCAGGCGCTCGTCGCCTCCGGACCTGCACCGACGACGAAGGAGCTCGGTCTGTGACTTTCATCAAGCATGTCAGGCTGACCACCCTTGCCATCGTGCTTGCCGCCACGGCTTCGGCCACGGCACTGCATGCGCAAGGCCTCCTTGCGATGGCTGCCAAGATTGAGCCTCGCGCTGTCGAGGAAAAGGACGTTGTTTCGGGCAAGATCAAACTAGATCCCGCCAAGGGCTATATCTTCGTCAGCGGCTCGGCCCGGCAGTTCGGGATGTTCCTGCGCGTTCCGGATGAGACGACGCGGCCGGAGTGGGAGAAGGACCGGGCGAAGGCGTTCGCGAAGGCGCTCAAATCCTATCGATCCGACCTTGCGCAGTGGCAGGCAAATGCGGCGCAGCTCAAGGAGCACAAGATGGCGGTGCCCGATGCGCCGGTCGAACCGACGCTCGAAACCTTGCAGTTCGATCCGATCGACTTGCGCGATCAGGTCGGTTTCGGGCCTCAGTTTGTCTATGCCAAGGGCGAGACGGTCAGCTACATGCAAGCGGTCAAGCCCGGGACCTACATCTGGTACGGTCCGGTCCTCGGCGGCGCTGGCCTTCCGGCCGGCGGTGTCTGCACATGCATGGGCACAGTTCGTTTCGAAGTGAAGGCCGGAGTGGTTACGGATGTGGGCAATTGGCTGCTCGCTGCGCCCGAACCCGATGAAATCCATCGCCAAGTCATCCAACAGGCCAATGATAAAAGGATTGCGGCAGGCAAGAAGCCGCTGCCTCCCGTCGAACGCCCCGACATCAAGTTCGGCCTTCCCGCCAGCCTTAAGGACTGGCCCTCGGTGCAGGCCGAGTTCCACGCAAACGGCAAGCTGAACAATCTCTTCGGCATCATGATTTCGCGGCTGCTGCCGGTTCCCGGCGTGCTGGGCTATCACCGCGATACGATTGTGGATCTGCGCACCGGACAGGAAATCGAGAGCCCGACGCTGATCAGTCGGGCCAAGATCAAGAAGTAAGCGGGGGTGAGGGGCTTCCCCTCACTCCCCCTTCATCATCTCCACCGGCAAGCCCAGCCCGTCGAGCTGCGGCTTCACCTTGGCGGCATCGCCGACGACGACCCAGGTGACGGCCTTGGGATCGAGCTTGGCCCGCGCCGCTGCGTCGAGTTCGGCCGGGGTCATCGCCTTGTAGCGGGCGGGCAGCGTTTCGTAATAGGTGTCCGGGCGCTTGTAGGTCTCGATCTTGGCGACGCCTTCGAGCACCGCGCCCGAGGTTTCGAACATGCCCGGCAATTCGCGCGCGCTGCCCTGCGTGGCGAGAGCGGCTTCCTCCGGCGTCGTGCCCTTGTCGCCGAGATAGCGCGTCATTTCCCCGCGCAGTTCGGTGATCGAGGGGCCGGTCTGGTCGGTCTGCACCGGCGCGACGACGCGGAAGATCAGCCGGTCGGCGCGGTCGCTGATGGCGCTGTCGACACCGTAGGACCAGCCCTTGGTCTCGCGCAGGTTGGTGTTCATGCGGCTGAGGAAATCGCCGCCGAGAACGTCGTTGGCGGTGCGCAGGGTGACAGTGTCGTCAGTGCCCTTGGCGGGGATGACCATGCCGCCGACGATCATCGACTGCGGCGAGCCGGGGCGGTCGATCAGCACGATGCGCGGGGTGGGCGCGGGGATGGCTGCGGAGAAATCCTTCACCGGCGGGGCCATGCGGTTGCTCGGCCAGTTGCCGAAGCTCTTTTCGAGCAGCGGGATGACGTTCGCCAGCGTGGTATCACCCACGACATAGACCGTCGCGCGGTCGGGCCGCAGCCAGCGGGCGTGGAATGCGGCAAGGTCTGCCCGTGTCAGCTTGCTCACCACATCCGCATCGCCCGTCCCGCTGGGGGCATAGCCATAGGGGTGCGCGGGGCCGTAGATCGCGGGGTAAAGCACGCGCGTGGCCAGCGAGAAGGGGTCGGCGCGTTCGGCTTTGATCGTGCTGAGCTGCTGCGTGCGCACGCGTTCCAACTCGGCCGGATCGAGCGCGGGATGGCGCACGTAGTCCGCCAGAAGATCGAGCGACGGCGAAAGGTTGGCGGTCAGCGCGTTGAGTTCGAACGCGGTTGAATCGGGCAGGCCGCTGCCCCTGATCGACGCGCCCAGCGTTTCTTCGGCGCGGGCGAGTGCGGAGGAATCGAGGCTCGTGGTGCCTTCGTTCATCAGGCGCAGCAGCAGCGCGGTGGTGCCGCGCGCGTTCATCGGATCAGCGGCATAGCCCGCGTCGAACGAAATGCGCACCGACACGACCGGCACTGCGCTGCGCCGCGCGAACACGACCTTCATGCCGTTGCGGAGGCTGGTCCGCTCGATGGCGGGGAATTGCAGCGCGGGAACATCGCCTGCAGGCGGCAGCGCGCTGCGATCGGCACTGGACGCGGCGGCGGGCACGGCTGCAGCGGCAACGGCGGCGGCCGCAGCCTTTGGGGCCACTGGGGCAACCGGTGCGGCCGGGGCCAGCGCCGGATCACCGCCGCGCGCCTCGCCGCCGGACGTGCGGTCACCGGGGACGACCGTTAGTGCGAAGGCAGGCCGCTTGAGCCACCGCACCAGCGCATCGCGCACCATGGCGGGTGTCAGCTTTGCGGCGGCTTCCAGTTCGCGGCGGTAGTGCGCCGGATCGTCGGCATAGATCAGCCCTTCGGCGAGCGTGGCAGCCTTGCCGTTACCGCCCACAGACTCGAGCGAACGAATCTCGCTGGCGGCAAAGGTCGTCGCGGCGCGCGCCAGTTCGTCGGCGGTCGGGCCTTCGGTGGTCAGGCGCGCTAGCTCGGCATCGAGTGCGGCGCCGACCTTGGCGGGGTCAGTGCCGGGTTTGACGTCTGCCTGCATGACGAACTGGCCGGCCTGCGCGAAGATGCTGGCGCTCGCTGAGGCCGCGACGGCGACCTGCGATCTGCGCACCAGTGCATCATCGAGCCGCGAGCTGGCGAGGCCGCCGAGGATCAGGCCGCCGACTTGGAGCGGCAGGTAATCGGGATTGTCGAGCCCCGGCACCGCCCACATCCGGTAGACGCGGGTGGTGGCGACGCGGTCCTGCACGGTGCGGGCGACGGGAGCGGGCAGCGTGGGCACAGGTGCGCTTACGGGTTGGACGACCGGGCCTGCGGGGATCGCGCCGAACCACTTCTCCACCTTGGCCTTCGCTGCCGGGAGATCGATATCGCCCGCAAGCACCAGCACAGCATTGTTCGGGCCATAATGATCGCGGAACCAGCCCTTAACATCATCAAGGCTGGCGCTGTCGAGATCGGCCATCGAACCGATGGTGCTGTGGTGATAGGGGTGGCCGGCGGGATAAAGCGTTTCGAACTCTTCGTATTCGACCAGCCCGAAGGGGGCGTTGTCGCCCTGGCGCTTTTCGTTCTGGACGACGCCGCGCTGATTATCGAGCTTCTCCTGCGTCACCGCGCCGAGCAGATAGCCCATGCGGTCGCTCTCCAGCATCAGCGCGCGGTCGAGCGCGGCGGTGGGCACGGTCTCGAAGTAGTTGGTGCGGTCGAACCAGGTGGTGCCGTTGATGTCGGTCACCCCGATTTCCTTCATCGGGCCGAAGTAATCGCCCGGCGCGTGTTCCGACCCATTGAACATCAGGTGTTCGAAGAGGTGCGCGAAGCCGGTCTTGCCGCGCGGTTCGTTTTTCGAGCCGACCTTGTACCACACCGAAACCGCAACAACCGGCGCCTTGCGATCGGTGTGGACGAGCACGGCGAGCCCGTTGGGCAGGGTGAACCGCTCGTAGGGGATGTCGACCGCCTTCACGAGATCGGCGACCGGCGCCGCCGTGATTTGTAGCGCGGCCGGAATCTGGGGCGCGGCAGGATCCGCCGCGAGCGCGGGCGCGGCGGCGAGCATGACGGGGAGCGCGAGGAGAGCGGCCATTAGCGAACGGGGCATGGGTGTCCTGCGGCTGGGGCGGGGCGCTGGATGGCGGCCGCGCCGGGGGGTGTGATCATTCTTTTCCAAAACATGCGGCAGCTGAACAGAAGCAAAATCGAATGCAGCGCAATCTGCCCTGATGGGGAAGGGGGCTGAAGTCATGAGCGCATCCATAGCGGGGTTGATTGGTGTCGGACAGTCAATGCCCGATGAAGGCCGTTGCGTCATCGACCGGCGTGCCGCGCGTTTCGGGCATCGCACGCAGAACCCAGATCAGCTGGAGCAGCATCATCGCTAGGAAGAAGGCAAAGATCGCGGCGGGCGGGACGGCGGCAAGTGCAGTATGGATTCAAAAACCGTGCAAGTGGTGTCTCAACGAGCGCGAGCCCTAGAAGACGAGGACGATATCGCTCGCGTCGAGTGCTGGCTTGTTGGCAAGCAGGGCAATGTCGATTGCTGCGCCAACCCCGCTACCGTCGGCATCGAACCGCAACAGGCCGGTCGCCGCATCGTAGAGCAAGTGTTCGGAACTGCTGCCCGCGGTGCTGCCCAGCGTGAGCACGCTGCTGCCAAAGACTTCACTGCCGCCGAAGCCGGACATCGAAATTTCGATCTTGTCCACGCCGTGCACGAAATCGGTCACAGTGTCTCTGCCGGCACTGCTGACCGGCAGGTTGGCCAGCACGAACGTGTCCGCACCGGTGCCGCCGGTCAATTGGTCTGCGCTGCTGCCGCCGATCAGGCGATCATTGCCAGCGCCGCCGTTCAGGATATCGCGACCATCGCCGCCAAGCAGCACATCATTGCCCTTGCCGCCGCTCAGCCGGTCGGCACCGCCGTCGCCCTGGAGGGTATCGTTGCCCGTGCCGCCCAGCAGCGTATCCGCGCCGTCGCCGCCGATCAGGGTGTCGTTGCCGGTATCTCCGGAAAGCCAATCATCGCCTTTCGCACCATTGAGGCGATCGTCGAGCAGGCCGCCGATGATGCGGTCATTGCCGCCGCCAAACACGATGTCGAAGCGTTCGATGTTTTCGATGCTGATGAAGGGGTTGCCGATCCCGTCGATGCTCAGCGAAACCGCGCCGTCGGCGGCCGTCCGTAGATCGCGAATGAGGCCCAGCGTGTTGAATGAGGTGAGGATGGTGTGGGCAACCCATGGCTCCCAGTGCAGCGAGAGGTCGAGGTGCACCGTATCGACCCCGGCACCGCCATCGACCTTCGTGCCGTAGCCGGCGTAGATGCTGTCGTTGCCATCTCCGCCATAGAGCGTATCGCCGCCGACGATCTGGAAGCCATCGCCATCGTTGCCATCGGGATCGATGACTGTGGCGCCATCGGGATTGTAGTGCAGGCCGCCGATGTTGCCCGCGATGATATCGTCGCCCGCTCCGGCGAACACGGTATCCGACCCGCTGCCCGTGGCGATGATATCGTTGCCCGACCCGCCGGAGAGGAAGTCGTCGCCGTTGGTTGCGATTGGGCTGTCGGCGAACACGTTGCTGTCGAAGAACTGGTATTCGCCGTCGTCCGCGGGGTGGATCAGCGCGCCGATATAATCGCCGAGAGTGGCAATGTCGAAAGTGCCGTCGTCGAACCGGAGCTTCTCGATCTCGAACAGGTGATCGTTGCCATAGAGGCCCGCACTGTCGGTCGCATCGCCCACAGCGTGGGTGCCGCTGACCCCGATGGCGGCCTCGCGCGCGCCGGTGAAAACGGGCTGCACCAGCGAGAGAACCTCGTAGTTGCCGCTGCCGAGGTGGACGATGCGGTAGTCGGTGGACTTGCCGGTGAAGAGCGCGGTGTCGAGGCCGGCGCCGCCATAGAGCGCGTCGTTGCCGGTACCGCCGATCAGCAGATCGTTCCCATCGCCCGCATAGATCGCATCGTTGCCGGAGCGCGCATAGATCCTGTCTGCCAAGTCCGTGCCTGAAAGGCTGTCCGCACCGTTCGTCCCGAAGATATTCGCCATGGGTGGAGGATTCCTTGTTTGACGTCACTCTGGCGATGCAGCTTGGGGAAACAAGCATAAACACTTATAAAATCATCCGGATCGGACCGCGGGGCCCAGGCGTCTGCCGCTGCGGCCGAAATTTGATCCAGATCCTTGTGTGGCTGAAATGACACACTACCTTTGGACCAAAGGAGGACGATTCCACCATGAACCTCGAGAAATTCACCGACCGCGCCAAGGGTTTCCTGCAGGCGGCGCAGACCGTTGCCATCCGCATGAGCCACCAGCGCATCGCGCCCGAGCATCTGCTGAAGGCCTTGCTGGAGGACAGCGAGGGCATGGCTTCCGGGCTGATCCAGCGGGCGGGCGGCACCGCGTCCGTTGCGCTGGCCGAAGTGGACAAGGCACTGGGCAAGATCGCAACCGTTTCGGGCGGCGGGGCGCAGCAGACACCGGGGCTGGATAACGATGCTGTGCGTGTGCTTGATTCCGCAGAGCAGATCGCGGCGAAGTCTGGCGATGCCTATGTCACCGTCGAGCGGATGCTCGTCGCGTTGGCCCTCGCCACCACAACCGCGGCAGGGCAGGCGCTCAAGACCGCGAGCGTGACCGCGCAGGCGCTGGAGGCGGCGATTACTGCGCTGCGCGGCGGCCGCACGGCGGACAGTGCGGGGGCGGAGAACGCCTATGACGCCATGAAGAAGTACGCCCGCGACCTCACCGAGGCGGCGCGCGAGGGCAAGCTCGACCCGGTGATCGGGCGCGACGAGGAAATCCGCCGCACGATCCAGATCCTCGCGCGGCGCACCAAGAACAACCCGGCACTGATCGGCGAACCTGGCGTGGGCAAGACCGCGATTGCGGAAGGACTCGCCATCCGCATCGCCAATGGCGACGTGCCCGACAGCCTGAAGAATCGCCGCCTGATGTCACTCGACATGGGCTCGCTGATCGCAGGCGCGAAGTATCGCGGCGAGTTCGAGGAACGGCTGAAGGCCGTGCTCGACGAAGTGAAGGGCGCGGAAGGCGAGATCATCCTGTTCATCGACGAGATGCACACGCTGATCGGCGCGGGCAAATCCGAAGGCGCGATGGATGCGGGCAACCTGCTCAAGCCTGCACTGGCGCGCGGCGAGTTGCATTGCATCGGCGCAACGACGCTCGATGAATACCAGAAGTATGTCGAGAAGGACCCCGCGCTGCAGCGGCGCTTCCAGCCTGTGTTCGTGGGCGAGCCGACCGTGGAGGACACGATTTCGATCCTGCGCGGGCTGAAGGAAAAGTACGAGCTGCACCACGGCGTGCGCATCACCGACGGCGCTATCGTGGCGGCAGCGACGCTCAGCAACCGCTACATCTCGGACCGCTTCCTGCCGGACAAGGCCATCGACCTCATGGACGAGGCGGCCAGCCGTCTGCGCATGGAAGTGGAAAGCAAGCCCGAGGAGATCGAGAACCTCGACCGGCGGATCATCCAGCTGAAGATCGAGGAAATGGCGCTCGCCAAGGAAAGCGATGCAGCCTCGAAGGACCGGCTGGCGGCGCTGCGCGAGGAGCTCGCCAATCTGGAGCAGCAATCGAGCGAGCTCACTACCCGCTGGCAGAACGAACGCGACAAGATCGCGGCCGAAGGCAAGCTCAAGGAAGCGCTCGACGCGGCGCGGATCGAGCTGGAGCAGGCGCAGCGGCAGGGCGATCTCGGCAAGGCTGGGGAGCTCGCCTATGGCCGGATTCCCGAGCTGGAGAAGCAGCTGGCCGAAGCGCAGGGCATGGCCGAAAACGCCTTGCTGCGCGAGGAAGTGACGGCCGATGACATCGCGGGCGTGGTCAGCCGCTGGACGGGTGTTCCGGTCGAGCGGATGCTGCAGGGCGAGCGCGAGAAGCTGCTCAAGATGGAAGAGACCATCGGCAAACGGGTGATCGGGCAGCGCGATGCGGTGGTTGCCGTGTCCAAGGCGGTGCGGCGGGCGCGTGCCGGGCTGCAGGATCCGAACCGGCCGCTTGGCTCGTTCCTGTTCCTTGGCCCCACGGGCGTGGGCAAGACCGAACTGACCAAGGCGCTGGCCGGCTTCCTGTTCGACGACGACAACGCGATGGTGCGCATCGATATGTCGGAGTTCATGGAGAAGCACTCCGTGAGCCGCCTGATCGGTGCGCCCCCGGGCTATGTGGGCTATGATGAAGGCGGTGTGCTGACCGAGGCAGTGCGGCGGCGGCCCTATCAGGTCGTGCTGTTTGACGAGGTGGAGAAGGCGCACCAGGATGTGTTCAACGTGCTGCTGCAAGTGCTCGACGATGGCCGCCTCACCGACGGGCAGGGCCGCGTGGTGGACTTCACCAACACGCTGATCGTGCTGACCTCGAACCTTGGCAGCCAGTACCTCGCCAATCTGGAAGAGGGGCAGGACGTGAGCATGGTCGAGCCGCAGGTGATGGACGTGGTTCGCGCGCACTTCCGGCCGGAGTTTCTCAACCGGCTGGACGAGATCATCTTGTTCCACCGCCTCGGCCACGAACACATGGCGCCGATCGTCGATCTGCAGGTGGCGCGAGTGCAGCAGCTGCTGAAGGACCGCAAGATCGTGATCGACCTCACCGAGGCAGCGAAGCGCTGGCTGGGCCGGGTGGGCTACGATCCGGTCTATGGCGCAAGGCCGCTGAAGCGCGCGGTGCAGCGCTATGTGCAGGATCCGCTGGCCGAGCGGCTGCTGGGCGGGGAGATCCCCGATGGCAGCGCGGTCAAGATCGACGAGGGCGATGGCGCGCTGACGTTCGTGGTGGAGTGAGGCGCAAGTCCGTTCAGCGGCAGGTGGGGCACGCCTCGCCTGCCGCCACCGCGCCGCCGCAGTTGCGGCAAAGCGTGTGTTCGCCCACGGTCAGGCCGTGGCCAAGCGCAACACGTTCGTCGAACACGAAGCACTCGCCTTGCCACAGGCTTTGTGCGGCGGGCACGTCTTCGAGATAGCGCAGAATGCCGCCCTTGAGGTGGTAGACCTGTTCCACACCTTCCGCCTTGAGGAAGGCGGTGGATTTCTCGCAGCGAATGCCGCCGGTGCAGAACATCGCAACCTTGGGGGTCTTGCCCTCGCCCAGCAGGCGCTCGCGTTCGCGGCGGAACCATGCGGGGAATTCGCGGAACGAGCGGGTTTCGGGATTGATGGCGCCGGGGAAGGTGCCAACGGCGACTTCGTAATCGTTGCGGTTGTCGATCACGATCGTTTCCGGATCGGAGATCAGCGCGTTCCAGTCATGCGGTGCGACATAGGTGCCAACGCTCGCCAAGGGGTCGATGTCAGGCTCGCCCATCGTGACGATCTCGCGCTTCAGGCGGACCTTGAGGCGGCCGAAGGGCATCGTCTCGGCGCTGGAATACTTGACGTCGAGGTCCGCGCAGCCCGGGAGCTGGCGGATGTGATCGATGACGGCGGCGATGCCTTCGGCGCTGCCGACAATGGTGCCGTTGATGCCTTCGCGGGCGAGCAGGAGGGTGCCCTTGATCCCCTGCGCCTCGCACAGCGCCAACAACGGCCTCCTGAGCGCCGCCGGGTCGTCAAACCGCGCGAAGCGGTAGAGCGCGGCAACGGCTAAAGAAACAGGGGGGCGGTGGGCGGGCTTGGGCATGGCGGCGTGCGTTAGCGGATTGGCTCCGGCGGGCAAGGGCCATTGCCCCTCTGGAGTTCTATGAATAATCCGTGCTGTCAAAGATCTTTTTTAGCTTGATCTAGAAGTTCATCAACCTTGTTATCAAGAATTTTCTTGTTTCTAATCTGTGTTTCATAGAATGTGTCGTAGTCACTGTAAATTAATCTCAAATAATAAGTGTCAATATAGCACTTGTAGAGCGATTGCATTGATAGGCCGGGATTTTTGGAGATTTCTTCTTCCGTCGGTTTTTTTGCCGCATAATTTTTTTTGTAATCAATTGAAACATTGATTTTTCCGTCAGTAAAGGAGGTTGATTCTTCACTGATTTCTTTTAGATTTTTGTATTTTGTAGCTATTGCGGTCTCCCAGAAAATCTGAGCGTCTTGTAATTCTTGCGGCAAAAATCCCGCGCATCCAAGTCCAATTGTTTTGTAATTTCCTGAAATTTTCAAAACAGGATAAATTATTATTACCTTTAGTTTTTCATTATAATCAAAACCGAGATCAAATACTACAGGGACGTCTAAAATTCTGGTCAATTTTGAATCGTCTATAAAATTGGTAATATCAATTGGAAATTGCAGTCCAGTTGGGAGAAGTGGATCAGGGTTGTTGCTGTATGTATTTTTTGAATGATTAATTTTGAATTTCTTGATTGTTGGCATTCTGCTCAATGTTGATGCTGCCTCATCAATTGACATGCCGGCATGAAATTCCTTCCAAAGTGTAGGTTGCAGACTTTCTGATGGCGCAATAGAAGTTTAATTATTGATGTAAATTAATTGAGCGTTTGCAGGTTCATTATTTGTCGCAAATATTACACATGATATTAAAATAAGTGTTATATTTTTCATTATATTCCTTTCAAGAATAATTATGAAATTAATATTGATAAAAATAATATTATTTTGTATATTTATTTATTTCAATAAGATTTTTTGTCATATTTTAGACTTAAATATTAATTAATTTGCTGATTTTTTATAAATTTAATGTTTAATTTGGATTTTTTAATTTTAGCGGACCTTTGCGGGCGCATCTAACGTCGCAAAACGGTGCCAATCAAGAGCGCGGCGCTGTTAGTTGCAGGGATGCAAGGGCAATAGCCCTTGCCCGCCGGAGGCCTCTTGTGCCTCCCCCTCCACCACCCTTCGGGCGGTCCCACCTCCCCATTTGTACGTGCCGCAAAAATGGGGAGGATCTGTTCAGGCCCCGGCCTTCACCGCATATTCCCACGCCGTGTCCGCGAGCGGGCCGACGCGGTCGGACATCGCCTTGGCGTGCGCGCTGCTGGCGGTGCCATCCAGATAGCGCTTCTTGATGCCCTGGATGATGCCGGCGAGGCGGAAGTAGTTGTAGGCGAGATACCATTCCATGCCGGGCAGGCCGTCTCGGTTCGTCTTTTCACAGTAGCGGGTGACGACTTCATCGAGTTCGGGGATGCCGAGCGCGGCGCGGTCAAGGTCCTTGACGCCGGAGCGGCCGCCATTCTCGGTGGACCACGCCATGCACAGATACGTGAAATCGGCCAGCGGATCGCCGAGAGTGGACAGTTCCCAATCGAGGACGGCCAGCGGCTTGGGCTCACCGTGGGCGAAGATCATGTTGTCGATGCGGTAGTCACCGTGGACCACGCTGGTGCGGGTCTGTTCGGGCAGGGTGCGCGGGAGCCACTCGATCAAGCGCTCCATCGGCTCCATGCGTTCGGTTTCGGAAAGGCGGTACTGCTTGGTCCAGCGATCAACCTGGCGGCCGAAGTAGTTGCCGGGCTTGCCGAAATCGGTGAGGCCGACGGCATCGACATCGACGCTGTGAAGCTGGGCGAGGGTATCGACCATCGCGAAATACGTGGCGCGACGGTCTTCGGGAGTCGCGCCGGGCATTGCGCCGTCCCAGATCGTGCGGCCATTGACGCAGCCCATGACATAGAACATCGCGCCCGCGACCGTTTCATCGGTGCACAGGCCATACTGCGCGGCGACCGGGAAGCCGGTGGGGGCGAGCGCGGACTGGACCTTGAATTCGCGGTCGACCGCGTGGGCGCTGGGCAGCAGCTTGCCCAGCGGCTTGCGGCGCAGGACATAGGGGCCGGACGGCGCGTCGATCTTGTAGGTCGGGTTCGACTGGCCGCCCTTGAACTTCGAGACGCTGAGCGGACCTTTGAAGCCCGCGACATTCGCCTCGAACCATGCGGTAAGCTTTGCCTCGTCGAGCTTGTCAGCGCCTTCGGGGGTGACGGTGCCGGTGAAGGCAGCCTGTGCGTCGATGGCTTCGGTCATTCCAAAAGTCCCGTTTGAATTGCTTGCAGTCCGTCTGCTCAGATCCCGTTTACCCCGAGCCCGTCGCAGGAGCGTCCTCTCACTTGGGGTAGGTTCGGACCGCGAGGAAAATGCGGTCCTTCGAGAGGCTCAGGACGGAAGGGCGGCAAAGGGTTACTGGTCGAACACGATCACCGAGCGAGCGGAATGGCCCGCCTTCATCTTCTCGAAGCCTTCGTTGATGCCTTCAAGGGGAATGCGCTCGGCAATGATGCTGTCGAGATCGAGCAGACCGCGCATGTAGAAATCGACAAGGCGCGGGAGATCGACCGGGAAGTGGTTGCCACCCATGATCGCGCCCTGCAGCTTCTTGCCCGAAAGCAGATCCACCGCGGAGAGACCGACCTTGTGGTTCAGCGGCATCATGCCGAGGATCGTGGCGGTGCCGCCGCGGCGCAGCGAAGCGACCGCGAGATCGCCCGAGGCGGGACGGCCCACGGCTTCGATGGCGTGGTGGACGCCGCCCTTGGTCATTTCCTGGATCTGCTTGGCGGCATCGGGATCGAGCGCGTCGATCACGTCGGTCGCGCCGAGCTTGATCGCCAGTGCGCGCTTTTCTGGCATCGGATCGGCGGCAATGATGCGCCCCGCGCCGGCGATCTTGGCGGCGTTGATGGTGGCAAGGCCGACACCGCCGCAGCCGATCACCGCGACGGTTTCGCCCGGCGTGACCTTGCAGGCGTTGAAGATCGTGCCCGCGCCGGTGGTGACGGCGCAGCCGATCACGGCGGCGCGGTCCAGCGGCATTTCGGGATTGATCGCGACGCAGGCGTGTTCGTGGATGAGCATCATTTCGGCAAAGGCCGAGAGATTGAGCATCTGGTTGACCATGCTGCCATCGCTGGTGCGGGTGAGGCGCGGTGCCTCGCCCGGGCGGCGGCGGGTATCGCCGCCTAGGCAGAGCGACATGCGCCCCGTGACGCAGAATTCGCAGTGGCCGCAGAAGGCGGACAGGCAGGTGACGACCGCGTCGCCCTTCTTGACCGTGCGCACTTCGCTGCCGACTTCCTCGATGATCCCGGCGGCTTCGTGGCCCGCGACGCAGGGCATCGGGTGCGGATAGGCGCCATCGATGAAGTGCAGGTCCGAATGGCACAGGCCGCAGGCGGCAGTCCGGATCAGGACTTCATGCGGGCCGGGCTTCGACACGGAAAGCTGGTCGATGACGAGCGGCTGGCCGGCGGCTTCGAGGATGGCGGCTTTCATGGGGCTTACCTTGTGGAGTTCCCCTCCCGCATGCGGGAGGGGTTAGGGGTTGGTTTTGGTGGAGGGGGGTGTGTCTGGATCGGCCCACCCCCGACCCCTCCCGCAAGCGGGAGGGGGGTATGAGGTCAGCGCGAGATCGCCATGTCGCCCGAGGTGAAGCCCGGATCGCTGGGCAGATCGGTGTGGCGGGCAAACTCGATGCGGGCGACGGCGCGGGCGTGGACTTCGTCCGGACCGTCCGCCAGACGCAGCGTGCGCTGGTGGGCATAGGCTTCGGCAAGGCCGAAATCTTCCGAAACGCCGCCGCCGCCGTGGGCCTGGATCGCATCATCGATGATGCGCAGCGCCATGTTGGGCGCCTGCACCTTGATCATCGCGATTTCGAGCGCGGCGGCCTTGTTGCCGACCTTGTCCATCATGTCTGCGGC
>CANCET010000072.1 GCA_947375105.1 Sphingomonadaceae bacterium | reverse complement strand
ATAACACGGTTTGAACGCATCGCAGGCTGGGGTTTAACCTTCAGATTCATCCTGTCTGGGCATTCTGCAAATAGGGAAGGGCGGCTATTCGATGAGCTATGTCGAGAACCTGAGATCGCAGAAATTCTAAATCGTCAGGCGCAGCAAGGCTGATTTCCTCATACAGGATTGCGGCTATTTCAGCCGCAATCCCTAGCACCGGCCTGTCGGTTGACGCTGCAGCAGGATTAATCTGCTTTGTCATCTATATTACTCCCGACTTGATCCGGGGTTAGGCTTTTTTGCGGGCGCGGCGCGTGACCATTGAAGCCTAGCCCCGGGTCAAGCTCGGAGTGACGAACACGTGGGCGGTGTGGATCGTGGGCGGTGTGGATCGTGTGCGGTTCGGGAGGTGCAGCGCCTACCCCGCCTTTTCCGCTTCCATCTGCGCCTTGATCATCGCGCGCAGTTGGTCCTTGCGGATCTTGCCCGAAGCGGTGCGAGGGAATGTGTCCACCCATTCGATGCGTTCGGGGCACTTCTGCTTGGCAAGCCCGGCCTCGCTCACGAATGCGGAAAGGCCGGCCATGTCCGGGCGGCCTTCGCCCTCGGCGATGAGATAGGCGCAGATGCCTTCGCCAAGGCGCGGATGCGGCATCGAGACAACCGCGGCTTCCTTGATCGCCGGATGCAGGTGAAGCACGTCCTCGATTTCCTTGGCGCTGATGTTCTCGCCGCCGCGGATGATCAGATCCTTCTTGCGCCCGGTGATGACCAACGCGCCCGAAGGCGTGATCTTGCCGATATCACCAGTGCGGAAGAAGCCGTCCTCGGTCAGTGATTCGCGAGTCTGCTCGGGATCGGCATAGCCCAGGAACATCGCCGGGCCGCGCACGAGGATTTCGCCGTCAGTGCCATGGGGCACTTCATTGCCATCATCATCCACCAGCCGCAGTTCGTAATCGAGCGCAGCACCGTCGGTTTCTGCGGCCTCTTCAAGGCTGTTTTCAGGCAGGATGCCGGGGGTGGCGAGCGGCACTTCGGAGCTGCCGTAGACGCGGTAGGCGCAAGGGTGCGCAAGGCGCTTGTTGGCGGTATAGACCAGCTCTGACGGGATTGCCGCGCCGCCGCAGGCAAAGCGGCGGAAGGTGGGCAACTTGGAACCCGCAGCCTCGGCAGCGTCGCACAGTTCCTGCAGGAAGGGCGTGGCGGCGACGGTCGAGGTCACACCGTAGCGATCGATCAGTTCGACCGCGTCCTTGGCCTTCCACACTTCCATCAGCACGACCTGGCTGCCCGATGCGAAGGGCTTTTCCAGCCCGCCCGAAAACCCGCTGATATGCGTGACAGGGGAGGGCATCAGCGTCACGTCGTTCGGGATACCGCTGTAACGCTTGCCGAACTGCGCGACGCGGTCGAGCGTGTTGTGCGAATGGAGCACGCCCTTGGGCCGCCCGGTGGTGCCCGAGGTGTAGAGGATGAGCTTGAGCGCGTTGGGATCGACCTTGGCGAGCGGCGTGTTCAGCCCGCGGCCATGGTCCACCAGCGCTGAGAAATCGGGGGTACGTTCCGCTGGGCGCACGTAAATGACATGTTTCAACTCGGGCAGGTGCGGGCGTACGCGGTCCACCATCCCGGCAAAGTCGTAGTTGCGGAAGCTCTCGGCCACAAAGAACGCGCGGGCCTTGCTGTCGCCCAGCATCTGGATCACTTCCGCATCGCGGTAGATCGGCACGATCGGAGCGATCACGAAGCCGCCGAGATTGGCGGCAAGGTTGATCACCGAAGCCTCGACCCAGTTGGGCACCTGAAAGCCGATCACATCGCCCGTGCGCAGGCCCAGGTCGTGCAGCGCACGGGCCAGCGCCTCGCCGTCTGCCAGCAGGCTGGCATACGTCGGCGCGGCGGGATCACCGAGATAGACTTGCCTTTCCGGATCGGTTTCGGCCCAGCGGCGCGCGTAATCGCCGATGGTCATGTTGGTCCAGCTGCCGTCAGCGGCAAACTGGGCCAGATGTGCAGGAATAGTGGCCATGGTGGGCTTTCGTTTTCGGATCAGTTCGTGACAGCCTGCCGGTAGAGCGGGTTGTCCTCGGCGTAGAAGTTGCAGTGGAAGCCGCTCGGCACGCGGAAGGGGATCAGCACGCGGGCAATCGGCCCGGCGGCGATGTCCTTCGCGGCGAAGATGGCAAGCTCGCTGGTGCCGCTATTCGCAGGGTGGACCAGCGTCATGGCATAGCCGTCGGCTTCGTCTGTGCTGCCCAGGCGCGGCGCGAAGACAAGTTCGCCCGCCGCTGCGCCCGCGCCGAAGTGCCAGATGTCTTCTTCGCCGGTCTGCGTGTCATAGCGCAGCACCGCGTCCATGCCCTCCACCCGGCCATCGCGTGATTTCAAGTTGATGTTGGCGAAGCTGTGGCGGCTCTTGCGCGTCATCAGACGGTCGTCAGGCCGCGGGAACTGGATGTCGCGCCCGTTGAGCACTTCTTCCTTGATCCAGCCGGTGTTGCCGGCGGGATCGATGGTCCAGCGGCGCAGGCTCTGCTGCGTATCGCCGTGTGTGCGCCGCGTGCCGGTCTCGTCCGGGAACAGCGCCGTGCCGTTGGCAGCGGCGACGTCCGCGATGATCTTCCCGTCCTCTTCCCACACGTTGAGTTCGTGGAACATGTGGCGCGGCTCGAACTCGAACCACTTGATCTGGTCCGCCGTGCCTTCGCGCGGCATGACCGCAAACTTGGTCGGACGGTCGTTCACCCACGCGGTCATCGGCCCGCCAGCGGCGAAGCGCTTGAGGTCCGTGTCGATCGGGATGAACGGAAAGATCGCCCAGTTTTCCGTCAGCAGGAAGGTGTGCATCAGGCTGAAGTGCGGCATCGGGATGATCTCGGTCTTGCGGATCGTCCCGTCCGCCGCGACCACATCATAGCGCATTTCCGCCGGGCCCATCATGCCGTGGATGGCAGCGCCGGTGTTGATCATCTCGCGCGTGGCGTAGTCGATCTTGGGATGCGCGGAGAAGCTGGAGGTGACGAGGCCGCCGTAGGTTTCCTCGTGCAGCGTATCCAGTTTGCGCGGATCTAGCGCCACGGGCGGCGCGCCTTCCATCAGCGCCAGGAGCTGGCCACCGTGGAGGATGATGTTGGTGTTGCCGGTGTTGTAGCGCTTGCCCTGAACGCTGGGGTCAGACGTCATCGGATTGCCGAAGATGCCGAACAGGCGGCGCCCGGCGGCCTTTTCGAGCTCGAACTTCTCGGTCTTCACCCAGCGGTTGCGCATCGAGACGCGGCCATCGGCGAACTCGAAGGCGAACACCATGCCGTCGCCATCGAACCAGTGATAATCGCCCTCGCGCGGGGGATAGAGCGGGTCCGGGCCGTTGCGATAGAACATGCCGGCGAGATCGTCGGGCAGCGTGCCCTCCACGATCAGATCGGGCGCATCGGCCTCGAACCGGATCGGCGCGTGATGGCCGGAAAGATAAGGGTGATCGAAGAACGGTTCTGCCATGACCCGAATATCCTCCCGAAAGGCCTGTTCGCCGCGCTGGATGGCGTCCTCGCCCCAATGTGGGTGCGAAGGGGGACGCGTTCACCTGCTAAAATGGGGAGTGGGCTGCGCGCTCATGGGCAAAAATGAGAGTCGTCTTGGCGTTGGCGAGGTCTAGGCTCTAACCTCTCGGGAGTCCCCCGTTCAGGAGCCTTGTTTGTGACCGAAAATCGCCGTTTCCTGCTGGTCCGCCGCCCCAATGGCGCACCCGTTGCCGAAGACTTCAGCCTGGTCTCCGAACCGCTGCCCGAGCTGGCGGACGGTCAGTTCCTGATCCGCAACCACTATGCCTCGCTCGATCCCGCCATGCGCGGCTGGATGGATGATGCACCCAGCTACATGCCGCCGATCCCGCTGGGCACGCCGGTGCGCGCCTCGACCGTAGGCGAAGTGGTGGCAAGCAAGACCGCCGATTTCCCCGTGGGCCAGTGGGTTTCGGGGCTGAACGCGATCGAGGAATACTCGGTCTCGCAGTCCGGCGGCTTCAGCGCCGCCATCGATCCCACCATCGTGCCATCGCCGACGAACTTCCTCTCGGTGCTCGGCGCGGTCGGGATGACCGCCTATTTCGGCTACCTTGAGGTGTGCAAGCCGCAGCCGGGCGATGTCGTGCTGGTGACGGGCGCGGCGGGCGCGGTGGGCTCGCTCGTCGGCCAGATCGCCAAGCTCAAGGGCGCGAGCAAGGTCATCGGCATCGCGGGCGGGCCGGAGAAGTGCAAGCGGCTGGTGGAGCGCTACGGCTTCGACGTCGCTATCGACTACCGCGGCAAGAATGTGGACCAGCTATCGGCGGAAATCGCGGCAGCTGCGCCAAACGGCGTCAACGTGATCTTCGAAAACGTTGGCGGCGATATCCTCGATGCCGGGCTCAACAACCTCGCGATGTATGCGCGCATCGGCCTGTGCGGCCTGATCAGCGAATACAACAACGCGGGCGAGAAGACCGGCGCGCGCAATGTGTGGCAGCTTATCGTCAAGCGTGCCTCGATCACCGGCCTGCTGGTGGCAGATTATGTGCCGCGCTTTGGCGAAGGCATCGCCGCGATGGCGGGCTGGATGAGCACCGGCAAGCTGGTGTTCGACGAGCATGTCGACGACGGCATCGACAACGCGCTCCCGGCGTTCCTGCGGCTGTTCAGCGGCTCGAACGACGGCAAGATGATCCTGAAGCTGAGCTGACCCGATGGCCAAGACGCTCCTCGTCCTCTCCGGCGGGCATCCTTACGAGGAGGCGCCGTGGGCGGCGTTTCTTGACGCTGTGGCAGGCATGCTGCCGGGCGAGGACTGGCGGGTGGTCCATTATGTCCATCCCGAGGCGGAAGAGCGGGTTGCCGCAGGCGCTGCAGACACGGCGGACGCGGTGCTGTTCTACGACATGCCGGGCTACACCTTTGCCGACGGGACGGTGAAGACGGCGGCGCCTTCGGATGCGTTCAAGGCGGCGCTGGCGCGGCGCTTTGCCAGCGGGCGCGGCGCGGTGATGATGCACCACGCGATTGCCGGCTGGGCAGAATGGCCGCAGTGGAGCGAATGGCTGGGCGGACGGTTCCTCTACCAGCCGGGCCCGGTGCGCGGCGAGCACAGGCTCGATTCCGGCTATCGCCACGATGTCGATTACACCGCCGAACTGGTGTCGCAGCATCCGGTGCTGGAAGGCGTGCCAGCCACCTTTCCGGTGAACGACGAGCTCTATCTCGGCGAAGTGTTCGAGGCAGACGTGACCCCGCTGATCCGCGCGCGGCACGAGTATGTCGCGGAAAACTTCTATTCTGCCGCGCACGCCGTGGCAGGCCGGATGTTCGACAATTCGGACTGGCCGCACCCGCCCGGCAGCAATCTCGTGGCCTGGGCCAAGGAAGCGGGCGGCGCGCACATCGTCTACTGCCAGTTCGGCGATGGGCCGCACACATATGCCAACCTCGCCGTCCGCCGCGTGATCGCAAACGCGCTGGAGTGGACGGCGCAGCCGAGGAGCCAGCCATGAGCCCGCAGGAAATCGTCGAAGCGTTCATCGCTGCGTGGAACCGGGGCGATGCGCCCGCCGCTTTCGGCATGATGGCCGATGACGTGGTGTGGCATAACATCCCGATGGAGCCTGCCGTGGGGCTTGCCGGGGTGCAGGCGCTGATGGCGCAGTTTCCCCCCATCGACGGCACCGAGTGGATCGTCCACCACATCGCCGCCAGCGGCAACGTCGTGCTGACCGAGCGGACCGACAAGTTCCTGATCGGCGGTCGCTGGCGGGCAATCCGCGTTTCGGGAACCTTCGAGATCAATGCCGAGGGCAAGGTTTCGAAGTGGCGCGACTATTTCGACATGGCCGAGTTCCAGCGGGAGTTTGCATGATGGCAGCTGCGCCGGAAATTGCCCGCGGCAAGGACCTGACAGGACGGCGCGCGGTCGTCACCGGGGCGGCATCGGGCATGGGTGCGGCGGCGGCGGCGCGGTTGCTGGCCGAAGGCGTTGCGGTGCTGGGTGTCGACCGCGTGAGCGAAGGGATCGTTGGCACGCATACGCTGGTGGCGGACCTGAACGACCCCGATTCGATCGCCACCATCGCCGGTGCCGCCGAGAGCCTGCTGGGCGGCTGCGATATCCTGATCAACAATGCCGGCGTCTGTCCGTCTGGCCCGTTTGCCGAGATGACCGACGACCAATGGAATTCCGCGCTGTCGATCAACGTGACCGCGGTGATGAAACTGACCCGCGCGGTCATGCCGATGCTGGCGGCTTCGGGCGCTGGGCGCGTGGTGAATGTCGGCTCGATCATGTCGCGCTATGGCGATGCCGGGCTCGTGGCCTACACCACATCGAAGCACGCGATCCTCGGCTTGACGCGCGCGCTGGCAATGGAACTTGGGCCGCAGGGCATCACGGTGAACTGCGTGCAGCCGGGCGCGATCGCCACGGGGATGACCAGAAGCCTGTTCGATGACACGCCGGGGGCGAAGGACTATTACGCGGGCCGATCCGCGCTTGGCCGGGTGGGCCAGCCGGAAGACGTGGCGGACGTGATGGTGTTTCTCGCGACCGATGATGCGCGGTTCATTACGGGGCAGGGCATCATGGTCGATGGCGGGGTAATGGTTCACTCGTGAAAATCTGCCCCAGCGGGCAGGCCAACCTAGCATTTTCGCGCGTGGTACGGCCTATTTGACGGTGCCAAATCCAGATGGAACTCAGTGGGGATCGCAATGAATGAAATGACCAAGAGCCTGCTCGATCCCGAGGTGATGCAGAATCCGTTCCCGCTGTACCAGTGGGCTCACGCGAACGCGCCGGTGATCGAATTGCCCGAGACGGGCATGAAGGTCGTGATGAGCTATGAAATGTGCTCGGAAGCGGCAGGGCTGCCGGAGGTTTTCTCGAACGATTTCAGTGGCGTGCTTTCGGGCGCGCTTGCCGAAGATCCTGAAGTCAGCGGTATTCTGGCGCAGGGATGGCCGCAGATGAACACGCTGCTGACCGCCGATCCGCCGGTCCACACGCGCTTCCGCAAGCTCGTGAACCTCGCGTTCTCGATGCCGCGCGTGAACGCGCTGGAAGCTGGCATCCGCGACAAGGTGAACAAGCTGATCGACGGATTGATCGACAAGGGCGAATGCGACTTCGTGACGGAGTTCAGCGTCGGCCTGCCGGTGCAGGTGATCTGCGAGCAGCTGGGCTTTTCCGAAGCCGAGCGCGCCGATGTGAAGCGCTGGTCCGATGCGTTTGCCGACCGGCTGGGTCACATGATCCCGCGCGAGCGTGAGATCGAGTGCGCGCACGAGATCGTCGATTTCCAGCGCAAGCTGAAAGTGAAGATCGACGCGCGCCGCGAAAAGCCGACCGACGACCTCTTGTCGGACGTGGTCAACGCCCGGCTCGATGGCGAAACCCCGCTGAATGATGCGGAAATCCTCTCGATTGCCCAGCAGCTGATGGTGGCTGGCAACGAGACCACGACGCATGCGCTGGCGGGCGGCATCGTCCACCTCGCGCAGAACCCGGAGCAGCAGGACAAGGTTCGCGCCAATCCGGCGCTGATCGGCAACATGATCGAGGAAGTTTTGCGCCTCGATACGCCGACGGCGGGCATGTGGCGTCTGCTGATGCGCGATACCGAACTGGGCGGGCAGAGCTTCAAGAAGGGCGAGATGGTCATGCTGCGTTATGCCGCGGCGAACCGCGACCCGGCGAAGTATCCTGACCCCGACAAGTTCGATGTCGAGCGCACCAATGCGCGCACGCATCTCGCATTCGGCAAGGGCATCCACATGTGCGTGGGCAACATGCTGAGCCGCAAGGAAATGACGGTGGCCTTCACCGAGCTGCTGCGCCGGCTCGATGATATCCGCCTCAAGGATGGCGCGGAGCTTCGCGTCTCGCCGAACCTGCTTCTCCGCGGGTTCGTCTCCGTTCCCATCACTTTCAAGAAGGCAGCTGCGTGAACTTCGATCTCGACGAGAACCAGGAACTGTTCAAGGCGGCGGTCGAGCGCTTCTGCCAGGGGCAGGACGTGGCGGCGCGGCGCGCGGCGCGGGCGCTTCCGGGCGGCATCGACCGCGCGCGCTGGCAGGAACTGGCGGAACTGGGCCTGATCGGCCTTGCCGCCGGCGAGGCGGACGGCGGTATGGAAGGGTCGCACGGCGATCTCGCCGTGGTGGCGCAGGCGCTCGGGCATGCGCAGGCAGTCGAGCCGTGGCTGGAATGCGGGTTCCTTCCCGCGCGTCTGCTCGCGGGTACGGCGCATCTGGAAGGCGTGATCGCGGGGCAAACCATCGCGGCGTTCGCGTTCGCCGAGCCGGGCAGGCGTTTTGTGCTGGATGCGCAGGGTGTCAAGGTTCGCGGCGGCAAGATTTCCGGCACCAAGCAGTTCGTGCTGGGCGGCGGGGCGGCGGACCTGTTCGTGGTGACCGCCGAAGAGGATGGCAAGACCGGCCTCTATGTGGTCGACGCCAAGGCGGCGGACGTTGAAGTGCGGCCCTATCCGGTGGCGGATGGCGGCGTCGCGGCGATTGTAACGTTCCACGATGCAGCAGCGGAAGGTCCGCTTTCTGCGGATCTGGGCGCGGTGATCGACGAGGCGCGGCTGATGGCGGCAGCGGAAATGACCGGCATCGCCCAGCGTCTGTTTGCCGACACGCTGGAATATCTCAAGACGCGCGAGCAGTTTGGCCAGCCGCTGGGACGGTTCCAGGTGCTGCAACACCGCATGGTCGATGCCTATGCGCGGGTCGAGAGCGTGCAGTCCGCGATTCTTCGCGCGCTGCTGCAGCCGGCCGCGCCGATGGCGGCGATCAAGGCGCATGTGGCCGAAAACGCAATCTGGATCGGCCATCAGGCAGTGCAATTGCACGGCGGCATGGGCATGAGCGACGAACTGGGTATTGGCCACGGGCTGAAGCGCATCGTGCTCCTGTCGAAGCTGTTCGGTGACCCGGCGAGCGATATTCTGGATTATGCCCGCGCTGCGTAAGCGCTGCGGGACTTTGGAGTGCAAGTAATGACCAAGCGGATTGACGCCCACTTCGTGGCCGCCGGCAAATACCACGATATCGACTTCGCCCGGCTCGAAGTGCTCAAGCTGCTGGGCGAGCATCCCGAGATCCGCACCACCGTGGCGATGGATTTTTCCAACACCGAGCGGCTGGAGCAGTGCCAGTTCCTTGTGACCTATACCTGCACCGTGCTGCCGACGCCCGAAGAGACGGTGAAGATCAAGGAGTTCCTCGATCGCGGCGGACGCTGGCTGGCGCTGCACGGGACGAACTCCATCCTGAAGTTTGTCGAGGGCGGGGTCGATTGCCCCGAAGAGCGTGACGACCTGATGGAAGTGCTGGGCACCCAGTTCAAGGCGCACCCGCCCATCGGCAATTTCCGCGTCGAGGTGACGGACAAGACCCATGCGCTGACGCAAGGCCTCGAAGATTTCGATATCATCGATGAGCTTTACATCACCAAGCAGACGGCACCGATCAAGATCCTGATGCAGACGCGCTTCGATGGCGAAGCGACCGGGTTCATCGAGGCGAACTACGATAATGTTGTCGTGCCGATCCTTTACTTGCGCGATCACGGCAAGGGCGGCGTGCTCTACAACACGCTTGGTCACTGCCGCAGCCACTTCGATGTTATTGAATTGCTGCCCTTTTGGACACATCCCGAACGTTGCGGTTGGAACTATCCCGTTTATTACGAAACGCTACGGCGCGGTATTCGCTGGGCCATGAGTGAGATCGCCTGAGGGATTTTTGACGATGGATATGGATTTCTCTCCCGAGGACCTCGCCTTCCAGGCGGAAGTGCGCGCGTTCCTCGATGACAAGCTCAATGCCCGCCTGCGCGAAGGTGCGGCGGCCACGCCGAGCGTGTTCACCGAGCCCGATATCACCCGCGAATGGCAGGCGATCCTTGCCGAAAAGGGCTGGCTCGCCACCTCATGGCCGGTCGAGGATGGCGGTCCGGGTTGGACGCCGACGCAGAAGTACATCTTCGAGAAGGAATGCGCGATTGCCGGCGCGCCTTCTCTGCCGATCCTTGGCCTGCGCCTGGTCGGCCCGGTGATCTGCCACTTCGGCACGCCCGAGCAGAAGGCGCGCTTCCTGCCGCGCATCATCTCGGGTGAGGACTATTGGTGCCAGGGCTATTCGGAGCCGGGCGCCGGGTCCGACCTTGCTGCGGTCAAGACGCGCGCGGAGCGGGTCGGCGACAAGTACGTGGTCAACGGCTCCAAGATCTGGACCACCCACGCGCACCACGCCAACTGGATCTTCGCGCTCGTGCGCACCGATCCCAGCGTGCAGAAGCAGCGCGGGATCAGCTTCCTGCTCATCCCGATGGAGCAGCCGGGTGTCAGCGTCTCGCCGATCATCACGATGGCGAACGATCACGAAGTCAACGCGACGTTCTTCGACAATGCCGAAACTCCGGCAAACAACCTGATCGGCGAGGAAGGGCAGGGCTGGACGATTGCCAAGTTCCTGCTCGAAAACGAGCGCGGCGGATCGTGCGCGGCGCCGGCGCTGCTGGCCAAGCTCGACCGGATCGAACGCTGGGCGCGCGAGGAAGCTTCGGGCAGCGCAAATGGTTCTGGCGGCACCATGATCCACGATCCGAACATCTCGCAGCGGCTCGCCCGCCTGCGGCTGGAAGCGCAGGCCTTCGAAGTGACCGAGCTGCGCATCCTCGCGGAACTCGCCAAGGGCCGCCCGGCAGGGCCGCAGACGTCGCTGGTCAAGCTCGCCAGCTCGAACCTGCGGCAGGCGATCGACGAGCTGGCGGTGGACCTGTTCGGCTATGAAGGTCTGCAACTGCCCGTCACGCGCCCGCTTTATGGCAACGAGGCTCCGGAATACGTCGGCAGCCGCGCGGCGCAGCTTGCGATGCCTGCCTACCTCAACGGCCGCGCCTACACGATCTTCGGCGGCTCGGACGAAGTGCAAAAGACGATTATCGCGAAACAGGTCCTCGGTCTCTAGGAACCGGGCCAGACATTGACTGTTTCGCTCTGACAGAAACAGCAACAAACTGTGGCGTAGAAGCCCCACTCCGCATCCATTCCGGATGGGGCTTCCGCTACGGCACGCACTAGGTTAGCATGCGAATCGATCCGGATGTCGGAATAACTGGCGCTGGCAAGAGGATGCAGCATGGACTGGGCGAACACCACCTTCGAGCAGGTGACGATTCGGGCCGTTGAAGACGTGCGACCGGCCGCAATCGCCATTCGCGACGTTGCCTTGAAGCTTGACCTGCGCATCGCGGTCTGCCCCGACATTTCGTCGAAGGAGCAGATGCTCGATGCCGATGGCAAGATCATCAACGCCGAAATCTTCGGCTGGACCGCCGATGGCGAGCGCTGGTGGGAAAACGGCACGCTGGCGCTGTCCTCGCCGTTCCCGCGCGCCACGCGCTATGAAAGCGAGCCTTTCTGGTGCAACGCGCACGGCGCTTTCACCGTAGCGCGCAACAACTACCTCGAGGACCTGAACTTCTCGGAGTTCCACAAGTTCAGCAAGGCGCGATCGATGATCGTGATCCCCTCGCACCTCTCGTTCGGCCAGATTGCCGCTGCGAGCTTCGTGCCGGCTGACAAGACCATTGACGATCTCTCCAACGTGTTTGCCGAGCATGGCGATTACCTTGGCGCGCTGACCCGCCGCTTCGTCGCGAGCTACGTCAGCACGATGCGCACGCAGCAGTGGATCCCGAGCGACTGCCGCCTGTCGAAGCGCGAAGTGGAATGCCTGCGCTGGGCCGCGATCGGCAAGACCGACAAGGAAATCAGCCTGATCCTAGCGCTGAGCCACGCGACGGTGCGCTATCATATCCAGCGCGCGGGCGAGAAGCTCAACGCGGTCAACCGCAGCCAGGCCGTCTTCAAGGCCGGACAACTGGGGTATCTGGGGGCCGCGGCCTGAAGGCCAGCAGCTGTTGAAGAAATGCGAAGGGCCCGGGGCAACCCGGGCCCTTTCTGCATCAGACGCCCATCATGCCCGCAGTGCTGGCGCCGTCGATGCCGTATTCCGAGCCGCTGATGAACCCGGCCTCGTCCGAGGCGAGGAACGCGACGAGGGCGGCCACTTCCTCGACCTGCGCCATGCGGCCAATCGGGGCCATGCCCTCAAACAGGGCGCGGGCAGCGGCAGCATCGGGGCTGCGTTCGATCACGTTGCGGATCATCTCGGTCTCGACCACGCCAGGGTGGATCGAGTTGACGCGGATCTTGGTCTTCTGATTGGCGCAGTGCAGTGCGGCGGACTTCGTCAGCGCAATCAGCGCGCCCTTGCTGGCAGAATAAGCGACGAAATTGCCCATGGGGCGATAGGCGCTCATCGACGAGTTGACGATGATGGAGCCGGTCGGGCCATCGGGGTTGGCCCGCATCGCACGGATTGCGTGCTGGATGGTGAGCATCACGCCGGTGAGGTTTACCCCCATGATGCGTTCCCACGCGTCCATCTCGATGGTTTCGACGCTGCTGTCACCGGTCTCGATCCCGGCATTGGCAAAGGCGACGTCGAGCCGGCCGTGGCGACCGGCGATATCGGCCATCAGTTCGTGCCACGCGGCGGCTTCCTGCACGCGGTGCGGGATGAATTCGGCACCAGTCTCGGCGGAGAGCACTTCGGCGAGCGCGGCGTTGGAGCCGGTGAACACGACCTTGGCGCCTTCGGAGGCCAGCCGCCGCACGGTGCCTGCCCCGATGCCCGAGGTGCCCCCGGTGATCAGCGCCACCTTGCCGTGAAACCGTCCGCTCATTGTTCTCTCCCTGAAGTCAGGAGAGCGATGATAGGGCGGTGATGCGGGCGGGCTACTGGTATTTTGATTTGGGACGGGCCTATCTGGTCCACACCCGCTGTTCACCCTCCATGGCAATCGTCCCGCTGGTGCCGACCGGCTCCACCACGCCATCCATGAAGAAGGCGAGCATCGCAGGATCGGCCACATCGATGTGGCAAAGCGTGCGCTTGTCGTCCGGCGTTCGGGCAATCACGACGCCGCTCGAAGGCATGCCCTCGCGGTTGTGGAACACAGTGTAGCTCTCGACAGTCGCCGGCCCGATGTAGTCCTTCTCCAGCTCCGGCACGGGACCGCGCGCGGCGTCCGCCTCGACCTGATAATCGAAGTCCTGCGGGAACTGCGCCGCCGCCACGGGCTCGCGCGAGACCACGATGCAGTGGTTGTCGGTGGCATAGCCGCCATTGGCAAAAAGGAAGCCGGTCTTACCGTCTCCGCTGCGCAGGCGATCCACCATCGAGACGACGGCGTGGCTCATGTAATTGGCAATGGGGCCGCCGCCGAAGGTGAGGCCGCCGAACACCGTGGGGGGCTTCTCCACCGGCCAGCCGAGCACCCGGCGCGCCATTTTGGGGACGCAGGGGAAGCAGCTGTAAAGCTCGACATGGTCGAAGTCCGCGCCGGTCATCCGGTTGAGCTCCAGCGTCCGGCGGATCGCGGTGTCCATGCTGGAAGAGCGGTCGTAGCGGTCGCGGCGCAGGATGCTGGGGTCTTCCTTCGCTGCCGCGCCCATGCCCACGTAGATCAGCCGATCTTCGGGAATGCCCCGCCGCCGCGCTTCGGCAAGGCTGGCGACTAGGAAGCCTGCGCCCTGATTGACCGACGAATTGGCGACGGTGAGCTTGGTATAGGGAAACGCCAGCGGGCGGTTGGACGGACCCGGTGTAAGGATCTCCTCTGCCGATACGGCCTTTCTGATCCACGCGCCTTCGTTCGCGGCAGCGACCTTGCTCATGCCGGACCAGATCGCGCCGCTTTCGGCTTGTGCTTCGGCGAGTGTCTGGCCGTAGGCGGCGCGGCCTGCGTTCTCGTAGATGGGGTAGACGTCGACCGGCGCGGTCAGGCCATGTGCCTGGGCATAGGTGGGATCGCGGCGGGTGGAGACATTGCGGACCGCGTTGTAGCTCTTGTCCTCGCCTTTTGCGGCTAGCGCGGCGAGGCCCGCGGCGGTGCGCAGTGCTTCGGCGCCGACCACGGCAGCGAGCTTGATCTCACCTGCGCCGATGCGGTTGGCCGCTTCGTTGAGCAGGCGGATCGGGGTGTCGCCGTGCGGGGCTTCGGACTGGTAGTTGATCTCCGGGTTCGCGCCGATGGCACTGGCCACGCTGTCACACAGGTTGCCGAGATGGCGGAAGCTGATCTGATCGACAATGGCGAGGCTGTCGAGATCGTGGAGCACATTGCCGCCTGCGTCCGCCTCGGCAAGGCGCAATGCTGCGGCCATCAACCCCGGCGGATCGAGGCCCAGTTCGGGGCTTGCGGGCCGGTCGTTGAGCTGCCCGACGCCGATGATGACGGGGATGCGTTCGGGATCAGTCCCGTTTGCAGGTTCCAGAAAAGGGGCGTTCATCGGGCAGTCTCCAGATAGGATTTGGTGGCGACCATAGCGCGGATCTTCTCGGGGATCGTTTCGAGCACGCCTTCAGCTTCGAGCCTGGCGCATTCGGTTTCGTCCATGCCCAGCCAGTCCTGCATCACGGCGTAGGTATCCTGGCACATGAGCGGTGCGGGGCGGTCGTCCGCATCGGGGATCGAATGCCAGATCGCGGGGCGGCGCTCGGCCGTCATCGGTTCGGGGAGCAGTTCGTGCGGCTCGTGGCGGAAGAGGCCGCGCGCAGCGAAGTAGGGGTGATCGGCGAGGTCTGCGGCGCGGAGCATGGGCGCGGCGGGGACACCGGCGGCCTGCAAGGCCTGCGCGGCTTCCGCGGCGTCCTTGTCTGCCAGCCAATCGGCAAGGCCGTGGGTGCCGATCACACCTGAGAGCCGCTGCCAGTCGGCCTCATCGCGCGGGGTGACGACGCACCATACATCCTCGCCCTGTGCCGGGAACACGCCCCCTCGCGCTTCCTCGCTGGCGGCGAGGCCGAGCGCGCTGGCGGCGACTTCGGTGGTAAGATGCGCAAGCATGACTTCTGCCTGTGAGACATCGACATGGCCCCCGCATCCGGTGCGCTGGCGGCGGGCAAGCAGCGCGAGAACGGCGCTCGCACCGATGCGGCCGCAGACGTGATCTGGGTAGATCGTCACCGAATCGGAAAAACTCTCGGGATCATCCGGGTAGCGCCACATCGCGGTGAGGCCGGCAGCGGCGCGCACCAGTGGGCCATAACCCATTCGTCTGGACCACGGACCGGTGCGCCCGAACGCGCTCGATTCGACCGCGATCAGGCGCGGATTGATGGCGCTCAG
>CANCET010000071.1 GCA_947375105.1 Sphingomonadaceae bacterium | reverse complement strand
TTCCGCGCCGCCGAACTCGGCCAGCAGGGCCTTGCCACCGGCGCCGTCCCACACCTTACCCTCGGAACGCTTGAAGGCGGGATCCGCCGCTTCCACGATATCTGCCAGCGCGAGATTGCTGCACACGAAGAAGGGTGACGAGGCGCGCTCTCGGGCGTAAGGGCAGGCCATGGCATTCCCCCCCAAAGACAGGAGCGGCCGACCGGGACGGCCCGCGGCTCCTAACACCGCAGGCACCGGCTCGCGCCGCAACCCCGCGGCTCCCGCGCCCTACAAGATCCCCAAGCCTCGCTTGCCCAAGGCGCCAGCTGTTCCGCAGACCCGCGCGCCCGCCGATGATGGCACCGTTCGCGAAGGCGACCGCATCGCCAAGCTCCTCGCCCGCGCCGGCATCGCCAGCCGCCGCGAGATCGAGCGCTACATCGACGAAGGCCGCATCGCGCTCGACGGCATAGTGATCACCACGCCGGCCACGATCCTCAAGAACCTGCGCGGCGTGACGGTGGACGGCAACCCCGTTGCCGCGCCCGAGCCGCCGCGCCTGTTCATGTTCCACAAGCCCTCCGGCCTCATCACCGCAGAGCGCGATCCCACCGGCCGCCCCACGATCTACACCGCGCTGCGCAATGCGCTGCCGCCCGGCGCAGGCCGCGTGATGCCGGTCGGCCGGCTCGACATCAACACCGAGGGGCTGCTGCTCCTCACCAACGATGGCGAACTCAAGCGCGCGATGGAACTGCCCGCCAATGGCGTGCCGCGCACTTACCGCGCGCGCACCTTCGGCACGGTCACTCAGACCATGCTCGACGATCTCATGCAGGGGATCGAGATCGAGGGCGTCCAATACGGCCCGATCAACGCCAACATGGAGCGCAGCGCCGGACGCAACAAGTGGATCGAGATGACCCTCACCGAAGGGAAGAACCGCGAAGTGCGCCGCGTGCTCGAACATCTCGGCCTCGAAGTCTCGCGCCTCCTGCGCTTGCGCTACGGCCCGTTTGATCTGGGCGAACTGCCACGCGGCGGCGCAGAGGAAGTGCCGCAGATCGTGGTCGAGCGATTCCGCAAGGGCCTCGCCGGTGATCGCGCCACGCGCGACCAACAGGCCGTGCACGCCGGAAAGCCCTACGCGCAGCGCGCACCGAAACCGGTTGAAGAGGCCGCCAAGCCTGCGCGGCCTGCCCGCATGACGCGCGAACCCGAGCGGCCCTCGCGCGCGCGCGCCGAACGCATCCGGCCCTCCGCCGATGCCGGTCAGCTTGTGGCCAAGCCGTCCGCGGCGCGGCCCGCCGCGAAGACCTATCCCAACCGTCCTTACGCCAAGACCCCGACAGAAGCGCCCCAGCCCCCCTTGCCCTCTCCCGGGCCCGATGCCCGCGCACCAAGCAAGACACTGCGCAGCTCGCCACGAAAGCCCGGCGGGCGGCCCGGGGGCAAGCGCTGATGCTGCGGATCATTGCCGGCACCTGGCGCGGCCGCAAATTGCAGGCCCCGGCAGGCGATACCACGCGGCCCACCGCAGATCGCACGCGCGAAACGCTGTTCTCGATGCTCACCAGCCGCCTCGGCAGCTTCGACGAGTTGACCGTGGCCGACCTGTTCGCCGGCTCCGGCGCACTCGGCCTCGAAGCCCTCTCGCGCGGCGCGGCCAAGGCGCTGTTCGTGGAGCAGGACCCCGCCGCGATCCGCGCAGTCCGCGCCAATATCGCCGCGCTGCAAGCGCAGGCCCAGTGCGACGTGCGCGCCGCATCGGTCCTCGCGCTTGGTCCTGCGCCGGCCCCGCTCGATGTCGTGATGCTCGATCCGCCCTATGGCTCGGGAGCCGGTGCGGTTGCGATCGACCGGCTCGTCCGTCTCGGCTGGATTGGCCCCGGCACCTGGGTCAGCCTCGAAACCCATGCCGACGAACCCGCTGGCGTGCGCGTGCTGGAAACCGACGCCGAACGCAAAGTCGGCAAGGCCCGCCTGACACTGATGCGCCTGCCTTCCTGATTCTCCCCATTTTCACGCAGTGCAAATGGGGAGGTGGCAGCCCGAAGGGCTGACGGAGGGGTACTTACCGGCGCGGCGCTGCCAGCACACCCACCAGCGTCACGATCCCGGCCAGCGTCAGCACCAGCCCCGTCCACACCACCCCGCCGTGCGCGGCCAGCCACGCTGCGCCAAGCGGTGCCAGCGCCCCGCCCACGATGCCGCCCAGGTTGAACGCCAGCGAAATGCCGGTGTAGCGCACTTCCACCGGATAGAGCGACGGCAGCCACGCGCCGATCGGGCCATAGCACAGCCCCATCACGAACAGCGCGGCGGACAGCGTGAGGAACAGCACCAGCAGCGATCCCGCCGCCAGCCCCGCGCCGAACACGAACCCCACCAGCGCGGTGAGCCCTGCCCCCACCGCCATCACCGTGCGCGGCGAAGTCGCATCCGACCACCAGCCCGAAACCACGATACCGATGGCAAACACCACATCCGCGCCCAGCTGGATCGCCAGCACCGTCTCGCGCGGGTAGCCCAGCTTGGTCGTTGCGAACGAAAGCGCGAACGTCGTCGCGAGGTAGAACAGCGCAAAGCAGGCGATCACGCCCATCGTTCCCGCCAGCACCGCACCGGGATACCGCGCCAGCAGCGCGCCGATGGGCACGCGCGGTGGCGGCGCGGCTTCGAGCGAGGCCTTGAACGCCGGCGTCTCGCCGATGCTCAGCCGGATCCACAGGCCCAGGATCACCAGCAGCGAACTTGCCAGAAACGGCACCCGCCAGCCCCAGCTCAGGAAGTCCGTTTCGCTGAGCGCAAGCCCCAGCACGAGGAACAATCCATTGGCGAACAGAAAGCCCAGCGGAGCCCCCAGCGGCGCCGCGATGCCGAAACGCGCTTCCATGCCCTTGGGTGCGTTCTCCACCGCGAGCAGCGAAGCCCCGCCCCATTCGCCGCCAAGGCCAAAGCCCTGGCCAAAGCGCAGCAGGCACAGCAGCGCTGGCGCGACCCACCCCGCCACCGCGTAGCCCGGCAGGAACGCCACCAGAAACGTCGAAATGCCCATCAGCAGCAGCGAGGCGACAAGCGTCGATTTGCGCCCGATGCGGTCCCCGAAATGGCCGAACGCCACCGCGCCCACCGGCCGCGCAAAGAACGCAATGCCAAAGGTCATCAACGCCAGCAGCGTCTGCGCAGCCTGGCTTTCCGCCGGAAAGAACAGCGGCCCGATCACCAGCGCCGCCGCCGTCCCGAAGATGTAGAAGTCGTAGAACTCGACCGCCGTGCCGACGAGGCTGGCCATGAGCACGCGCGCATGAACCACGAACGGGTTTCTCGATTCGGACATGCGCTTTCCAATTCCCCCAGACGGAAGGTTTGTCCGGCGTTTCCGGCCCCTCCTTTGCCTGCCGCTATGCCAGCCTAGCCGCATCGTCAATCATGGCGGCCTGGCGCCCCCATTCAGATGGACTGCGCCGCAGGGGGCACGAGAATCGATGTCGGGGCGGTTCCAAAAACGGCGCCAGTCCCCCATCCCAGCCGCAATCTCGCCCTGACACCCGCACTGAAACCCGCGCTGAAACCCGCATTGGCTGGCGATTGGGCCGAGTTCCGAACACGCGGACAAGTCGCCGCATCGCGGTTGCGCACGGGCATTTAGTTCTCTACTTGTTCCGGTGTGACTCTTGTAACCGCTCCTGATTCCGATTGGCTCGATGGCCTGAATGTCCCGCAGCGCGAGGCTGTGCTGACGACCGACGGCCCCGTGCTGATGCTCGCCGGCGCCGGCACGGGGAAAACCGCCGCGCTCACCGCGCGCATGGCGCATATCCTGCGCGCGCGGCTGGCATGGCCATCCGAAATCCTCTGCGTCACTTTCACCAACAAAGCCGCGCGCGAAATGCGCGAGCGCGTCGGCCAGCTCATCGGCCCTTCGGTCGAAGGCATGCCGTGGCTCGGCACGTTCCACTCGGTCGCTGCCAAGATGCTGCGCCGCCACGCCGAACTCGTCGGCCTCAACAGCGCCTTCACGATCATCGATACCGACGACCAGCTGCGCCTCCTCAAGCAGCTCATTCAGGCCGAAGGGATCGACGACAAGCGCTGGCCCCCGCGCCAATTGGCCGGCCTGATCGACCGCTGGAAGAACCGCGGCCTCGGGCCCAAGGACCTCGACGCGCTCGACAACGAGGCTTACGCGAACGGCAAGGGCGCGAAGTTCTACACGCTCTATCAAGACCGACTGCGCGCGCTCAACGCCTGCGATTTCGGCGATCTCACGCTCCATATGCTGACCATCTTCAAGCAGCACCGCGAAGTGCTCGAAAGCTGGCAGGCCCGCTTCAAATACGTGATGGTGGACGAATATCAGGACACCAACGCCGTCCAGTACCTCTGGCTCCGCCTCCTCGCGCAAACGCGCAAGAACATCTGCGTGGTGGGCGATGACGACCAGTCGATTTACTCATGGCGCGGCGCAGAAGTCGCCAATATCCTGCGGTTTGAAAAGGATTTCCCCGGCGCCAGAGTGATCCGGCTGGAGCAGAACTACCGCTCCACACCGCACATTCTCGCCGCCGCCGGCGGGCTCATCGCGGAAAACAGCCAGCGCCTCGGCAAGACGCTGTGGACCGAGGCGAACGGCGGCGACAAGGTGCGCGTGATCGGTGTGTGGGACGGCCCCGAAGAAGCCCGCCGCGTGGGCGAGGAGATCGAGCGGCTGGAGCGCGAAGGCGCGCCCTTGGACCGCATCGCCATCCTCGTGCGCGCCTCGTTCCAGACGCGCGAGTTTGAAGACCGCTTCATCCAGATCGGCCTTTCCTACAAGATCGTCGGCGGCTTCCGCTTCTACGAACGCGCCGAAATCCGCGACGCGCTCGCCTACTTGCGCGTCATCGCCTCCCCGCAGGACGACTTGGCGTTCGAGCGCATCTACAACGCCCCCAAGCGCGGGCTGGGCGACAAGACGCTGGAGAAGCTCCACCGCCACGCCCGTGCGCGCGGCATTCCGCTGGCCGCTGCCGCCATCGAGCTTTGCGATACCGACGAACTCCCCGCCCGCGCCCGCGCCACGCTGTCCGGCCTGATGCGCAGCTTCATCGGCTGGCGCGACGGGATCGCCACGCTCGCCCCCGCCGAACTGATGCGCACCGTGCTCGACGAAAGCGGCTACACCGCCGCGCTTCAGGCGGAAAAGAGCACCGAAGCCTCGGGCCGCCTCGAAAACCTCACCGAACTCGCCCGCGCGATGGAGGAATACGAGACGCTCGGCGATTTCCTCGAACACGTCAGCCTCGTGATGGACAACGACGCGGCGGCGGATACCGAGAAGGTCACCGTGATGACCATCCACGCAGCCAAGGGGCTGGAATTCGACAACGTGTTCCTCCCCGGCTGGGAAGAAGGCGTGTTCCCCTCGCAGCGCGCGCTCGATGAAGGCGGCCTCGCCTCCCTGGAGGAAGAACGCCGCCTCGGCTATGTCGCGATCACCCGCGCGCGCCGCCGCTGCACGATCCTCCACGCCGCCAACCGCCGCATCTACGGCCAGTGGACCAGCTCGATCCCCAGCCGCTTCGTCGGCGAACTGCCCGCAGACCACATCGAGGAAGAAACCACGATGAGCGGCGGCGCCTCCCTCTGGCGCGCGCAGTGGTCCGAACACAGCGATCCCTTCGCGCACGTCGCGAGCGCCAACCCCGCGCGCAACCTCACCCGAGGCCCCGGCTGGCAACGCGCCGCTGCCACGACCTACGACGCCACCCCCAAGCGCATCGCCGAACCCAGCCGCAGCGCCGCCAGCTTCGCCGCCAAGCCCCGCACCGACATCACTGTCGGCACCCGCGTGTTTCACGACAAGTTCGGCTACGGCACGGTCGCCGCGCAGGAAGGCAACAAGCTGGAGATCGACTTCGAGACCGGAGATCGGAAGCGGGTGATTGATAGCTTTGTGAAGGCGGCTTGAGACAAACGGAGGCCCTTTGTGCGCTGCTTGCCCTGCAACTCGCGGGCTGCAAACCGCAACCCATCACGCAGGACTATGCCGAAGTCACCTGGATCTTCGTTGGCAACTCAAAATACACCACCAGCAAGTCAGCGACCATCATGTTCCGCAACGCGAGGGGGTTTGTCGGGAAGAGAATCATCCCGGCTGAGCAACTGAACTGCAAGGAACACGATACCATCAAGGTACATGTGCAGGGCGTCGTTCTCACCATGGACGAAGGCGAATGCATACGCTGAATAGGGGCTTTCTCCCCGTCAGCACGCATGGTTGCTCACGCCCACTTGCGGACATTCCCGGCGCAAATGATAACAGCGCCATGAGAGTGGCATCAGCGATACTGAAGTCTGGGCGCGTTTACATACATGGGTATGCGCAGACGACTTCTGGCGTTTGGATCGGGCGAGGTCCTGTGCACGTGGGCTCGATCTCGTCGCCTAAAGATATGGGTGCGAACATCCGGGCATCGCTTACCCACTCCATCCAAGGCGTTTCCCATCCCGACAAGGCGGGATGGAAGGATGTTCAGAAGCCAATGTTAGAGGCGGTTGGGGCAAAGAGCTGGGCCGCGTTGGCGAAAGGCGCGAGGAGCGTTGGGATAGAATGTCACGATGGCGTCGTGACGCTCACGCCAAGCTGCAATTACGAGAAACATGGCGGTGCGGACCTGCCAGATCAGGCTATCAGTATCCCGCTTACGGCTGATGAACTGGGCGCGAAGCTCGCTGAGGCGTTCGATCTGAGTAGCTAGAAGCGTCGGGCGAGACACAAAGCTGCCTGTCCGCTTGCCACCAATCGCTGCCATTCCGCACATTCTGCGCTGATCTTTCTTCCGTCACCCCGTGCTTGACACGGGGTTGGGCTGTTCTTCTGGCGCGGCGCCGAAAAAAGAAAAGCCAAGGCCCGGATCAAGTCCGGGCCGACGATCCCATCGGTTGTCTTGCTGCTCTAGCCGGAGCGCACGAAGGGCTTGGACACTTACGCTGGGTACGGCGCGACGGCGTTCCTCAGAGCGCCGAAACGCCCAGGAACCCGGGCACCGGCCCGTTCCACTCACCCGGCTTTGACGGCAATTCCGTCAGCACATCCTTGGGCGGACGCGGCTCATCGCGGCGTGCGCGGGGAGCCCGCGCCGGTGCCGCTTCGCGCACAGGCTCTTCCGCCAATTCCGGCGAAACTTCGATCTCGTCCACAGGTGCTGCCACCTTGGGCGCGCGCTCGCGGCGCGGTGCCTTCTCGGCGCGCGGCGCACGCTCAGCCCGCGGTGCGCGCTCACGCTTCTCGGATACCGGCGCTTCAGCCGCATCCGCGCCATCGAACGTGAACACCGGGATCTTCATCCCCGTCAGCTTCTCGACATTGCCGATCGCTTCCGCGTCCTCGTCGGTCACGAAGGTGAACGCCCGGCCCGAAGCCCCCGCGCGGCCGGTGCGGCCGATGCGGTGGACATAATCATCCGGATGCCACGGCGTGTCATAGTTGAACACGTGGCTCACGCCCTTCACGTCCAGCCCGCGCGCGGCGACGTCGGACGCCACGAGGACCGAGATCACCCCGTCCTTGAACTTCTGCAGTTCGGCGTTGCGCGCGTTCTGGTCCATGTCGCCATGGATCTCGCCAGCGGAAAAACCGCTCTGCTGCAAGCTCTTGGCCAGCTCGCGCACCGTCGTCTTGCGGTTGGCGAAGATGATTGCGGTGGAAACGTTGTCGGTGCGCAGCAGGTGCCGCAGCGCCTCGCGCTTGCCGCGCGTCGTCACGTGCACCTTGTGCTGGGCGATATTGGTGTTGTTCGACGCGGGGCGCGCCACCTCGATATACTTCGGGTTCGAAAGGAACTTGTCCGCCAGCTTCTTGATCACCGGCGGCATCGTTGCCGAAAACAGCAGCGTCTGGCGCTGGGGCGGCAGTTTCGAACAGATCGTCTCGATATCCGGGATGAACCCCATGTCGAGCATGCGGTCCGCCTCGTCGATCACCAGCATGCTGCAACCGTTGAGCATGATCTTGCCGCGTTCGAACAAGTCCATCAGGCGGCCCGGTGTCGCGATCAGCACGTCCACGCCGTCCTGCAGCGCCTTGACCTGATCGCCCATCTGCACGCCGCCGATCAGCAGCGCCATCTTGAGATCGTGGTTCTTGCCGTACTTCTCGAAGTTCTCCGCGACTTGCGCGGCCAGTTCGCGCGTCGGCTCGAGGATCAGCGAGCGCGGCATCAACGCGCGGCGGCGGCCATGCGCCAGAATGTCGATCATCGGCAGCACGAAGCCGGCGGTCTTGCCGGTGCCCGTCTGCGCGATGCCGATAATGTCGCGCATCATCAGCACCGAAGGGATCGCCTGCGCCTGGATCGCGGTCGGCGTGTCGTAGCCGGCATCGAGAACCGACTGGAGCAATTCGTCAGACAGGCCGAGATCGGCAAATTTCATGAGGTGCGATGATCCGAAAAGCAGGGGGCACGCAAGATTGTCCGGCGCGCCGAAGGTCCGGCCCTGCGGCCAGTCTTCTTGAGCCCGCGCCTAGTCCCAAAGCGCCACGAAAGTCAAGGAAACTGGATACAGGCCCCGCGCCAGGTTGTCAGTTTCCATCTACCTGAACATATTCGCGCACGTCCTTGAGCTTGCAAGTCGTGCCCGCGCGCGAGTGGATCTGGTCCCGGCCGACGCAAAGCTGCCCGTCCGCCGTCTTCGACATGTAGAAACCGAGGTAAAAATCGCGCGCGCTGCACGCCTTCTCCAGCCCCGCCGCGAGCATCCGCCGATCGCGCATGTAGAACATCAGCCGCCCGTCCGTCACCGGCTGCACGGCCGCAATGCCCGTTGCGGAAAAGCACTTGCCCGTCTTGCGTTCCCGCACGCGGACCGAAGTCGAGCGCGGCTGCGGCACCAGCGATTGGACCACGGGCTGCATCGGCTGCATCGGCAGCACTTGCGGGGCCAGCGCATCGCGCCCGGCATCGCGCGGGGTGATGCGGATGATCACGCGCTGCTCGATCCGCACCTGGTCCCACACATCGGCGCCCAGCGGCGCGATTCCGAGAGCTTTGGCGGAACCTGGCGCGGCCTCTTGCGGGCTGACCAGCAGCGGCGCCCCGGCCGGAAACGCGCCAGCGGACCACACATCCTCTGCATCAGCACCGTCCGCCAGCGGCCCGAACACGCCCGAAACTGCCGACGAAACCACCGGGTCCGCCGGGAAACCCGACGCCGCCAGGTCCGCCGGGAAACCCGGCAGGGCAAGGGCGATGCTCGCGAAAAGATCGAAAAGTGTGCTCATGGTGGCGGCAGAAGTCGTCTGGTCCCTCGCGTTCGTTGTCCCCGCCCTGCCCGGCCTTGCCAGGCAAGCCTCGCGCTGTGGAGAATCATTGGTTCCCCGTTAGCATTTGCGCTTGAACCCCGGCTTAACCTGCCTTTGCGAAAAAATGAATTGCCCTCGGCATGGTGGCGGGACTAGCCGATGCCTTGCGATGACCAGCCCCGATCACAGCTCGTTCCTTGCCGCCGCGGCCGCGCTGCTCGGCCCCCGTGGTTTTACCGCCGATGCGGACTTGTTGGCCCCTTGGCTGACCGATTGGCGCGGGCGCTTCACCGGCCGCGCACTGGCGATGGCCTCGCCCGCCTCCACCGCCGAAGTCGCCGCGCTGGTCCGCCTTTGCGCAGAGCACCGCGTGCCACTGGTGCCGCAGGGCGGCAACAGCGGCATGTCCGGCGGCGCGACACCGGACACCGGCGGCCACGCGCTGCTGCTCAGCTTGCGCCGCATGAACACGATCCGCGCGCTCGATGCGGAAAACCGCATGGTCACCGCCGACGCCGGAGTCGTCCTGCAAACGCTGCACGAGGCGGCAGATGCGGCCGCCTTGCGCTTCCCGCTCACGCTCGGCGGCAAAGGCTCAGCCACCATCGGCGGCCTTGTATCGACCAATGCGGGCGGCACGCAGGTCCTGCGCCACGGCACGATGCGCGCCATGGTGCTCGGGCTCGAAGCGGTCATGGCTGATGGCTCCGTGCTCGATACGCTCACGCCGCTCAAGAAGGACAACCGCGGCTTCGACCTGAAGCAGGTGCTGATTGGCTCGGAAGGCACCATGGGCATCGTCACCGCCGCCACGCTGCGCCTTGCGCCGCGGATCGCGGGCCGCGCCGTGCTCTGGGCGGGCCTCGCCTCGCTGCACGATGCCCGCGCGCTGCTGCTCCATGCCGAGGCGCATTCCGGCACCGCGCTCGAAGGGTTCGAGGTGATGCCCAGCCATTCGCTTGAGGCGGTTTGCGCCTATTTGCCATCCGCCCGCGCGCCGCTGGAACAGCCGCACGCATGGCATGCGCTCATCGAACTCGTCGCCGAAAACGCAGCCGATGCGGCAGACCTTCCTGCCCGGGCCGAGTCGCTGCTCGCCTCCGCGTTCGAGGCCGGGCTCATCGCCGATGCCACGATTGCCGCGAGCGAAACGCAGGCCGAAGCCTTCTGGACCCTGCGTGACAGCATTGCCCCCGCCGAACGCGCGCTGGGCCCCGCCGTCCAGCACGATATCAGCGTGCCGACGCAACTGATGCCCGCCTTCGTCGAACACGCCGTCCCGCTGATCGAGGCGGCATGGCCCGGCACCCGTGCCGTCGGCTTCGGCCACCTCGGCGATGGCAACATCCATTTCCACGTGATCGCACCGGCCGGCGTTGAGCCCGCCGTCTGGCAGATCACCGACGGCAAGGCGATCAGCGCGCAAGTCCATGACCTCGTGACCGAATGGGGCGGCTCGATTTCGGCCGAACACGGCATCGGCCAGCTCAAGCGCGACGAGCTTGCCCGCCTCGGCGATCCGGTCGCCCTCGCGCTGCTGCGCCAGATCAAGGCCGCGCTCGATCCGCACGGGCTGCTCAACCCGGGGAAACTGATCTAGCCGGCAACGTCCCGGTCTATGACAATCGTGTTGCAGGCACACTTGCGCAGCTTCCGCACAATCCCTAAACGGCGCGCTTCCCGCCGCAATCCCGCCCTTTCTGGCGCGTGCCTGGCAACCAGTCTGACGGAGAGAATTCCATGGCCAGCGCGCCGCAAGCTTCCCTGCCCCTGTTCTACAATGATCTCGTGCCGCTTAACCTGCGCGATCACGCGAACTGGAAGGCCCGTGCGGCCGATACGGCGACGTGGATGGTCGGCCAGCATGCCGTGCCGCTGACGGTCGAGGAATTCCCGCAGGCGTCGCGCCACTTCCCGATCATCTTCGCCTCGGGCGAAAACCCGGTGCCGCTGGCGCTGATGGGCCTGAACGAAGGCATCAACGTGTTCGTCGATGCGGCCGGCAATGTCGCCCCGGGCGCCTATGTCCCGGCCTACGCGCGCCGTTACCCCTTCCTTCTCGCCAAGCTGACGCCCGAGACCACCGATCTTTCGCTGTGCTTCGATCCGTCGTCGGGCCTGCTCGGCGAATTTGCCGAAGGCGAGCCCCTGTTTGCTGGCGAAGAGCCTTCGGAAGCCACGCGCAACGTGCTCCAGTTCTGCGAGCAGTTCGAACAGGCCGGCCAGCGCACGCAGAACTTCGTCGAGGAACTGACCAAGCACGATCTGCTCATGGACGGTGAAGCCGC
The DNA here is from genome assembly GCA_947375105.1 of Sphingomonadaceae bacterium. GTDB lineage: Bacteria > Pseudomonadota > Alphaproteobacteria > Sphingomonadales > Sphingomonadaceae > Novosphingobium. The sequence continues at coordinate 3,875 of CANCET010000071.1, read as the reverse complement.
CATCCAGCAGGCCGGTGTCGAAGCGCCTTTCGTGTATCGCGGCTTCCAGATGGTCAACCAGGAAAAGCTGCGCGACATGCGCGGCGACGTGCTGCGCGGCTGGGCACAGAGCGGCCTGCTGCCGCTGGTCTATGCGCACATCTTCTCGCTCGAACTGATGAGCTCGATCTTCGGCAAGCAGGTGGAACAGGGCGTCGGCCCCACCCCGCAGCTGCCGACGTTCTGATGGCCTACGCATCTGTTTCGGCCCGGCTGAAACAGATGCGGCCATCCTCGCCGCAAGCGCGGAATCGCGCGGCGTAATACTGTTTGGATAAGGGCTTGTGGCATTTTTGCCATATCGGAAGGCAAAAAGCCTTGCGCTGGCGGTGCCGCCCCCTTATCTTCCGTAAGTCTCGCCGGTGCTCCCCTCATGGCCCGGCGCGGCAGGTGCACTTTGTGCACCTCCTCCCTGAACCTTGGCCACCTGGAGCTATGCTCCAGGTGGTTTTTTCTTGTCTTTTAGGAACTTACTCCGCTGCGGCGCGCCAGTATCCGCGTTCACGGCCCAGATCGGCGACCGCAATCGCCATGCGCTGCACCAGCGCCGCCACCACCTCGACCGTGCCGTCAAGGCCTGGCCCCGGCTCGGCAGCCGCCGCATCGAGGTAGATCCGCCGGTCGATTTCGAGCTGCAGGCAGTTCACACCCGCCTGCCGCCGGGCATGGCGTTCCAGCACATAGCCGCCAGCATAAGGCCGGTTGTGTGCCGCCAGCCGCCGCGCCTGCCCCAGCGTCGCAAACGCCTCGGCCACCAGCGCCCCGTCGCAAGCCGCGCCAAAACGGTCGCCCAGCACGAACTCGGCCGCCGGCTCGCCCGCGCGCGTCGGCAGCGATGGCATCGAATGGAGATCGATCAGCAACACCGCGCCCCAGCGTGCGCGCGCGCTGTCCAGCAGCCCACCAAGCGCCGCATGATAGGGCTCGTGCACGCCTGCGATGCGCGCAACCAGTTCTTCGCGCGCGATCGGCCACTTCCACAACTCGCCCAGCCCCGGCAACCGGCGCGGCACGAGGCCGAGCCCGCTCCGCGCGCGGCGCCCCGAAGCCGAAGATCCTGCAATCGGCCCGCCATCGGGCGCGCCACCACCGATCATCTCCCAATCGATATCGTCGCTGGCGCGGTTGAGATCGATCATCGCACGCGGCGCATGGGCCACGATCAAGGCCGCCCCGGTCCGCTCCGCCACCGCCCGGCCGACGAGATCAACCAGCCGGTCCTCCAGCCGCGGTGCGCTGAACGCAGGCTGGCGCATGCCCGAAACGAGATCGTGCGGATAACTGCGCCCGGCATGCGGCACCGCGATCACCACCGGTACGGGCGAAGGGTCGTGGCTCCACACCGTAAACGCCGGCGTCCCCTCCAGCCCGGGGATGCAGCCCCCGCTGGTGGCCAAGGCAGTGCCATGCGCTGGCGATTCGCCACGCGACGCGAAGGGTTGCTTCATGAGCAAAAGCTGCCGGGGTTTGGCCCGCATGTCAAAGTGCTCCATAGTGCGTAGGCGCATTGCGGCCGATCTGGACGGAATCTTAACCTGCGCGGGTGTAGGAAGACCTTGCAGGGGACGCCGCAAGCCAAGGCCCACGGGCGAAAAGCCCATGGAAACCGGGCACTGGAAAATTGCCAAAGACGTTGAAGGTGACCATGATTCGAATTCTCCTGGCCGAAGATGAAGAAGCGATGCGCACGTATCTTGCTCGTGCGCTCGAGAACGCCGGGTACGAGGTGGTCTCGGTCGATCGCGGCACCGAAGCCGTGCCGCTGCTGGAATCACAGCACTTCGATCTGCTGCTGTCCGATATTGTCATGCCGGAAATGGATGGAATCGAGCTCGCCCAGCGCTGCGCCGAGATCAGCCCCGCCACCAAGGTCATGTTCATCACCGGCTTCGCGGCCGTCACGCTCAAGGCCAATCGCGAGGCGCCCAGCGCGCGCGTCCTTTCAAAGCCGTTCCACTTGCGCGATCTCGTGCTCGAAGTGGAACGTGTCTTCGCCGAGTCGCCGATGACCGGCAATTTGCGCTGACTTTCAGGTCCTCTCCATTTTCCCCTGAGCTTGTCGAAGGGGCAATTGGAGAGGTGGCCCGCCGCAGGCGGGTCGGAGGGGTAATTCTACAACAAAACCCCTCTTGCCAGCCCAGCCGCCCCCGGCTAATGGGCTCCCTCTCCGAGGCGCCCCGGCGCAGCGGAAGCTGGATGGTGCGGGCGTATAGCTCAGTGGTAGAGCACTATGTTGACATCGTAGGGGTCGCAAGTTCAATCCTTGCTACGCCCACCATTCGATAAGGCCCCGGATTTCCGGGGCCTTTTTCGTTGGTGGGTCAGCGCCCCTTCCATTCCGGCTTGCGCTTTTCTGCAAAGGCCCTTGCGCCTTCGCGGGCATCTTCGGAATCAAACACCGCTGCAACATAGGGTTTCTGCAGCTCGTTGATCCGGTCATTCGGCCAGATCCACGAATCGCGGATCACGCCTTTTGACGCAATCAGGCCCATCGGCCCGTTGGCGACGATCCGCTGCGCCAGCGCCCGCGCGCCTTCGATTGCCGGGCCATCAACCAGAGCATTGACCATGCCAAGTTCATAGGCGCGCTCGGCAGTGAGAGGATCACCGGTCAGCGCCAGTTCCATGGCAAGCTGGCGGGGCAAAAAGCGCGGCAGATGGACCATGCCGCCACCCGCAGCAGCCAGGCCGCGCTTCACTTCGGGAATGCCGAACTTCGCCCCCCGGCTGGCTACCAGCATGTCGCAGGCGAGAGCCAGTTCCATGCCGCCAGCCAGAGCATAGCCATCAACCGCAGCAATGACCGGCTTCTTCGGTGTCCAGTTGGTCAGCCCGCCAAAGCCCCGGTCGCCCGATTTGGGCCGCTCCCCCTTCAGGAAGCCCTTCAGGTCCATACCGGAGCAGAATGTACCGCCAGCACCGGTCAGGATGGCACAGCGCAGTTGCGGATCGGCATCGAGCCGGTCCATGGCTTCCGCAATGCCCTCGCTCGCCGCTTGGGTCATGGCGTTCCGCGCCTCGGGGCGATTAATGGTAACTTCGATTACGTTATCGCAAACCTCTACCAGCACTTCATCGCTCATCGCGCGCATCCCTTGAATTTGAGGGACGGTTGTGCCGCGAGGCTGCTGCGCTGTCGAGCGCAGCGGGCGGTATCGTCAACGCCGCGGCGGTAAAGGAATAAAGCCGGAAGTCTTCGCCACGTATTCCGCATAACCAGGGCGGCTCTGTATCAGACCCTTTTCGAGCAGCGGTTTGCCCGACCAACGGGTGAGTGTGTAGGTGAGGAATAGCGGGCCGATCAGCCCGCCCAGCGCAACGGGCCAGCCTGCCTCGGTCGAGGCCAGCCAGATGCCCCACCACACACAGGCATCGCCGAAATAGTTAGGGTGGCGGGTATATCTCCAAAGGCCAGTGCTAAGCACCTTGCCCTTGTTGGCAGAATCAGCGCGAAAGCGGGTAAGCTGCAGGTCGCCGACGGTTTCGAACACCATGCCAATCAGCCACAGACCAGCCCCCGCCCATGCTATCGTGCCGATGCTCGCTGCGCTGCTGGCGGCAATGCCAAGCTGGGCAGGAAGGCAAGTGGCCCACAGCAGCACGGCCTGTGGGCCGAATGCCCGCTTGAACGCGCCAGAAGCAAAGCGCCCCTGCGCTTTGTATGGCCCCAGGATCTTGGCATAGCGCGGATCCTCCCCATTCGCCCGCCAGCGTATGAACAGGTGCCAGCCGAGCCGCAGCCCCCAGATGACCGTCATCCCAACGATCAGAGCGGCGCGCGCACCCGCGCCGCCAATCTGGGCAAAGCTGGTTGCCGCCAGCAAGGCCATGCCGCC
>CANCET010000070.1 GCA_947375105.1 Sphingomonadaceae bacterium | reverse complement strand
GGCCGGACATGCTCTTTGCCCTGCGCGATCATCTCGGCTTCGCGCGCAATGTCATCGTGCAGGCCAGCTGCCACGGCACCGACAATGCCGCCACGCTCCACGCCATCGCGCGAAGCAATGGCCGCGCGCGCGGTGTCGCCGTCGTCGATCCGGCGATTTCCGAAGCCGATCTCCACGCGATGCACGCAGGCGGCATCCGCGGCATCCGCTTCAATTTCCTCAAGCGCCTGGTCGACGACGCGCCCAAGGACAAGTTCCTCGAAGTCGCCCGGCGCCTGCCCAAGGGCTGGCACGTGGTGATCTATTTCGAGGCTGATATCCTCGAGGAACTGCGCCCGTTCATGGACGCGATTCCCGTCCCCCTCGTCATCGACCACATGGGCCGCCCCGATGTGCGCCAGGGTCCTGACGGCACCGACATGCGCGCTTTCCGGGCCTTTCTGAACAGCCGTGAGGATATCTGGTTCAAGGCCACTTGCCCGGACCGGCTCGACGCAATCAAGGAAGGCGGCGCGGGCGATCCGTGGGACGCTTTCGCCCACGCGGTTGCGCCGCTCGTGGCCGATTATCAGGACCGCGTGCTGTGGGGCACCGATTGGCCGCACCCCAACATGGACACCGAAGTGCCCGACGACGGCCACCTCGTCGACATGATCCCCCGCATCGCGCCGACCGCCGAGCTTCAGCAAAAGCTCCTCGTGGACAACCCGATGCGGCTCTACTGGGCGGATTGAGCTTCAGGCGAGCCGGGCCCTTTCAGCTGCGCACCAGCCGTCCCGGCCGCGCGCCGGTATCGGTGTCGTTCTCGCGGATCATCACGCCGTTGCAGAACGTGGCGCGGTAGCCCTTCACCGGCTGCATCAGCCGAGTGCCGCCGGCTGGCAGATCGTGATGCGCCACGTGCGGCGCAACGCTGAGCCCTGCATAGTCGATCACGTTGATATCCGCCCGCCGGCCCGGCACCAGCAGGCCGCGATCGGCAAAGCCATAGAGCGCGGCGTTGCGCGCGGTCTGCTTGTGGACGAGAAATTCCAGCGGCAGCACGGGTCCGCTCTTGCGGTCGCGCGTCCAATAGCTGAGCTGCGTCGTCGGCATCGTCGCATCGCAGATCAGCGTGACATGCGCGCCCGCATCGCTGAGGCCCGTCACAGTGTCGGGATGGCGCAGCATCTCTTCCAGCACCGCAAGGCTCTTGGGCTGGTTGTCGCGCGTGAGCGCGGCAAAAGCGCGGCCCTCGTCCTCCAGCATCGCATCGTAAAGGTACTCCAGCGGATCGCGCCCCTCCGCCTTGGCCCGCGCGCCGATCGAGGCGCTCTTTTCGGCTTCCAGATTGATCGGCTCGGTCAGCGGATAAAGGCTCGCCGCGCCGCGCCGGAACAGACCATAGACGTTCTGCATCGAGCCCGGCGCTTCATGCGGCACATCGCGTTCCGACAGGATCTGCCGCTTGATCTCCGGATCGCGCATCGCCTTGACTCGTTCGGCCAGCGGCAAGTGCGCCAGCTTCTCCAGATACGTCGGGCGGCGCATGAACACGTGGTAACTGCTCAGCCCATGAATGAAGCCGATGATGCGCGAGGGCACTTGTGGAAAAAGGTGCGCGCCGCCTGCGTTGGCTTCGCGGCACCGGTCGAGCATCTGGCGCCACAGATCCGGCGCATATTCGCGGATTTCGACCAGCGTGAAGGTCAGCGGCCGCCCGCTTTCCTCCGAGATGCGGCGGAACAGGTCGAGTTCGGCCAGCGGTTCGCTGCGTTCGCCGCCCAAGGCTTCCAGCTTGCCGACGGTGCCCGCGGGGATCGCCTCGATCACGCCCTTGCCCAGCTTCTTGAACCGCCGCGCGATGGCGAGCAGTTCCTCCTCGGGCGCGAACGTACCCGGCACCGGCTCGCCCCACAAAGCGCGGTGACCGATGGTGCGCGAGGTCGAAAAGCCGACCGCACCTGCCGCCACGGCTTCCTCGACCAGATCCGCCATCCGCTCGATTTCGTCGGGGCTGGCGTCCTCGTTGGTGCGCCCGCGTTCGCCCATCGCATAGTAACGCACCGCGCCGTGGGCGATCTGCGCACCAACGTCGATCGCGTATTGGCGGGAGGCGATGTAGTCCATGTATTCGGGAAAGCTCTCCCAGCGGCCCCACTCGATTCCTTCGTAGAGCGCGGTGCCGGGGATATCCTCCACCCCCTCCATCAGCTCGATCAGTTCCGTTTCCTGCCCCGGCCGCACCGGCGCAAAGCCCACGCCGCAATTGCCCATGACAACGGTGGTGACGCCGTTGTGCGAGGAGGGCGCGAGCTCATCGTCCCAACTGACCTGGCCATCGTAGTGCGTGTGGATGTCGATCCAGCCGGGCGTGACGATATGACCCTCGGCATCGATCTCGCGGGCCGCAGTGCCGGAGACCTTGGGGCCGACTTCGGTGATGACCCCGTTCGTGAAGGCGATATCGCCGATATAGGGCGCCGCGCCCGAACCATCGACGATCTTGCCGCCGCGGATGATCACGTCATGCATCAAGCTCTCCCCAGAGTACTCGCCGAGGATAGGGCAAAGCGCGAGGGCGCGCGCCCAGCAAAAGTGCTCAGCGCACCACTTCGCCGCCCTTCATCACGTGGGCAACGCGGGTCAGCACCGTGATATCGGCAGTGGGATCGCCCGGCACCGCGATCATGTCGGCAAAGTGGCCGGGAGACAGCGCGCCGACATCCTTGCTCCAGCCCATCAGCTCCGCCGCGCTGGTGGTGGCGGACTGGATCGCCTGCATCGGTGTCATCCCATAGCGCACCATATAGCCAAACTGGCGCGCGTTTTCGCCGTGCGGATAGACGCCCGCATCAGTGCCGAACGAGAGCCGCACGCCGGCCTTGACCGCCTTGCGGAAGGCCTGACGCTGCGCCTCGGTCGTCTCGTCGTTCTTGCGCAGGTAGTTCTCGGGCCAGTGCTCGCGGCGGCCGACGTCGGCGATATAGTCGCCGTTGTAGACATCCATATCCAGCCACACGCCCTTGGCCTTGGCGAGCGCGATGCCTTCGTCGTCGATCAGGCTGGCATGCTCGATGGCCCGCACCCCGGCGCGGATCGCGGCCTTGATCCCGCCCGCGCCGTGGGCATGGGCGGTTACCCACGAATGCCGCGCGGCAGCGACCTCGACCGCGGCGCGCATTTCGTCCTCGGTGAGTTCCTGCTGCCCTGCCTCGGTGCCGCTCGCCAGCACCGCTCCGGTGGCGATCAGCTTGATCGAATCCGCGCCGTGCTGGAACAGGTAGTTCACCTTGGCGCGCGCGTCCGCCGCGTCGGTTACCACGCCTGCGCGCATGTCATCGGGAATGCGCACTTCGGGCGAGAAGCCGGTCACTTCTCCGCCGCCGCCGGGCACCGTGACATAAGCGCCGACCGCCTGCATGCGCGGACCGATCACATCGCCGCGATTGATGGCATCGCGCAGTTCCACATCGGCAAACGCACGGAAGCTCCCGACATCGTGGACCGTGGTGAAGCCCGCCATCAACGTGGTGCGGGCATTGCGCGCGCCGATATAGGCGATCTCCATCGGCGAATGGAGCAGCGGCTCGGCGACATTGGCGGTCTGCCCGGTATCCGCGAGATGGACGTGGCAATCGATCAGGCCGGGCAGCACGGTGAAGGCGGACCAATCGACCAGCTTCCCCCCATCTGGCACCGGGCCATCGGGCAGCACGGCGGCCACCCGGCCATCCTCCACCCGCAGCAGGCGCGCGCCAAGCAGCGTGCCCGCTTCGGGATCGACGACATGCCCGGCACGGACATAAAGCGTTTCTGCCTGGGCAGCGGCGGAAAGCGTGATGGGGGCGGCAAGCGCCAGCGTGGCGGTGAGGAGTTTGCGGATCATGCAGGCATCCTGCCTGATCCCCACAGCGATGGCGAGAGCTTCAGGGCGCCGGGTTGTACTTGGTCAGGAACGCATCCAGCTTGTCGAGCCAGAGCTGCAGGTTGGCATCGCTTGAAAACCCGTGGCCCTCGCCCTTCAGCGTGATGAACTCATAGGGCTTGCCGGACTTGGCAAGCGCATCGGCGTAGAGCTTCGACTGCTTGTAGGGCACCCGCTGGTCCTCGTCGCCGTGAACGATCAGCAGCGGCACCTTGAGCTTGTCGATCGCATAGAGCGGGGAAACCGTGGTCAGGTCGAACGTGTCGTCGCCTTTCACGGTCTTGCGCCATTCGCTCCGGCTGCTGCTCGAACTCGACATGCTGTCCCAGAACTTCATCTGGCGCTTGAGATCGGAAATGCCGGCAAAGCTGGCGGCACAGCGATAGCGCTCCGGATTGCGGATCGCGCCCCACAGCGCGGCATAGCCGCCATAGGAACTGCCGATGATGCACACCCGCTGCGGATCGATCGTGCCCTGCCTGGCCAGCCAGTCCATCCCGTCGTCGAGATCGTCCTGCATCGCGCGGCCCCACTGGCCCTGGCCCTTGTCGCCAAAGGCCTTGCCGTAGCCGCCGGAGCCCCGGTATTCCGGTTGCAGCACGGCATAGCCGCGATTGGCGAGGAACTGCACCTCGACATCATACGTGCCATCATCCCGGATGCCGTAAGGTCCGCCGTGCGGCATGATCACGAGCGGCAGCCCCTTGGCGGTGCGGCCGGCGGGCAGCGTCAGGTAGGCGGGGATTTCCAGCCCGTCGCGCGCCTTGTAGCGGGTGTAGGTCGTGGCGGTCAGTTGGCTCGGCTTCAGATTTTCGTTCGCCTTCGCGAACAGCTGCATGATGCCCTGATCCTGATCGAACAGGTAGAAACGTCCGGGATCGTTCGAGCCGCCGAGCCGGACGAGCATGCGCTTGCGATCACGCGAATAGCTGACGATCGTCGCGGCGCGGTCGCCCACGGCGCTGCTCACCGCCTTGTCGATGGCATCCTGCACTTTGGCCAGTTCCGCATCGAACCAGTGCGCGCGCGGGCGATCGGTGGTGTACCACGCGGCATAGAGATCCGAGCTGGCATCCTGCGTATCGAAATCCGCGATATCGACGCCGGGCACCTCGAACACCATTTCGCCCGGCTTGCGCGTGGCGAAATTGTAGCGCCACAGCGCGTCGTTCCCGGTCTTCTCGTTGGGCAGGATGCGATAACCCTCGTCGCTGCCCTGATAGATGCGGGTTACATCGTCGAACGTCGCGTCGTCGTCATCGGTATCGTAGGCGGCCTTGGCCACGGTGCGGAAGCTTTCGCCGTCCTTGGCACGGTAGAGCAGCTTCCAGCTGCGATCGCCAAACAGCCACCCGGCCCGCACCACGCCGCTGGTATCGGCGACCCATTTCAGCACGCCGTCGCGCGCGCCGATCACTTGCTTTGCCTTGTTCGTTGCCAGATCGATTGTCGAAACGCTGGGATAATCGAAGATCGTGGCCTGAAACGAGAGCAGCGCGCTCTTGCCCTCGGGATCGACCCACAGCAGATCATCGCCAATCAGCCCTTCGGTCTTGCCGCCGATGAAGCGCTGTTCGCCAGTCGTCACGTCAAAGGCAATCAGCCGGGTCTGCCAAGCCTCGTCATCGTCCCACGGCACGATCTTGCCCACGCTGATCAGGATACGGTCGTTGCCTGCCCAGCGGAACCAATTGAGTTCAAGCGCCTTGCCGGGATTGAGCGTCCGCGACTTGCCGGTGAACGGGTCGAAGATCCCGATCAGGGTATCGCCCTTCAGCGCCACCCGCGCCGCGATCTGCTTCCCGTCGGGGGAAAGCTTGGGCTCCGAGATGAAGGGGAGCTGCGAAAGAATGGTCGTGGGGATCTTGGCTGGCGGGCCGGCGGGGGCTTTCACTACGGCTGGTGCCGGAGCGGTAGGCGGCGCGACAGGCGGCGTGACAGGCGCGGCAGTTGGATCGGCTGCAAGGGCAGCAACAGGTGCCAGCGCCGAAATGGCCGCCATCAGCACGCGCGCGGCGCAAGCTGCCATTCTGGCATGACCAAATCCTGTTTCCATGACGCCCCCGCATTCTTGTCCTGTAGCGGCAGGCTATGCTCAGCTGGGCGCTGCCTCAAGCCCGTAAAGTTTCAAATTGACCGGACAGGTTGCATGGTCAGAGTGCGGCAGCGGCCAAGCGCGCTTCCAGTGCGGCCAGATCGGGCTCGGCGCTCTCCACAAGCGCGCGGATGGCGGCGATCTCTCCGGCCATTTCGCGCAGCAGCGCCTCGCGCCGTTCCAGCCTAGCGGCGTTGTCGAAGGCCACGCCGGGCCGCTTGGAATACGTCGCAAACAAGGGCCCGGCCGCGACTTCGGCGATCCGCGCGGGATTGGCCCGGCGGCCGAGGCGCGGCGCCAGCGCGGCAAGCGTGGCGGCAGGATCGGCATAGAACCGCTCTGCATCGAGCGTGCAGGCCTGCGGCATCGCACCCAGCGCGGCGGCGAAGGCGCGCATCTGCCACAGCCACAGCGCCGCAAGGCTGGCAGCGTCGCTCGCGCCCGGGGGGGCGGCGGCAAAGCGCGCCGCCATTTCGCGCACCCAGCCGCGGTGCTGCGGGCTGCGCAGCACGGCCAGCGCATAGTCTTCCAAACCAAGGTGCAGGAACACCGCAGGCGCTGCCGGATCGGCGGCGGCAATGGCCGGAAGCAGCGCATTGACCGGGACGTTGGCCTTGACCAGCGTCGGCTCATCCCCGCCATAGCGCCGCCCGAGCATGGCAAGCACGAGCTCAAGCCGCGCGGGATCGGGCGCGAACGCCAGTTGGCGCAGCGCCATCGGCTCCCGCAGTACGAGCCCGGAGGAGACCGCTTCGAGCGCGCGGGCAAGCAGCGTGGAACCGCAATGCGCGACGTGGAAAATCCACGCGGTCATGCGGGGCTCTGGCGCCGCAGCGGCCAGTGCTGCCACCGGCACGAGCGCGGCGCCCTCACGCGCCGGGGCAATGCGCGCATCGAGAAAGATCGAGCGCGCATAGGCCGCCCGGTCCATTGGCACGATTACTGCGTCTGCGCCTTCGCAGGAATGCAGGTAGTGATCGGGCGAAGCGGCGATTTCGGAGACGCTGGGCGGCATGGCGCGAGCATAGCGGGGTTTGCCCGCCGGGCTATGGAAAACGCCCGTATCGTGGTCTAACCGGCAGCGATGGCCGTGATCGATCCTCCCGTTCCCGGGCGCCCTTATGCGGTGCTCAGCCCAAGCGGCGGAGAAACGCTGGCGACGATTGACCCCGCGCTGGTCGAAGCCGCCTACAAGGCTCACGGCGCGCTGCTGTTTCGGGGCTACGGCGCAGACCTTGCCGCATTCCGCCACTTCGCGCGCAGCCTGTGCCTGACTGCGGTCATCAACGAAAGCCCGGGCCGCGCGGTGCTCGATAGCGCGCATGCGATCCAGGGAGTCGATGGCGGCGCCAATGCCTTTGCGCTCCACCCGGAACTCGCGCGCGAACCGTGGAAGCCTGATGCCGCGCTGTTCGGCTGCCTCAGCCCGCCCGGAACCGGCGGTGAGACAACTCTGTGCGATGGCATCGCGCTGGCCGCTGCGCTGCCACCGCATGTGCGTGCGGGGCTCCTCGGGCGGCGGCTGGTGCATGTGATGGGCGTCTGGCCCGAACTGCTGCGCTTCTGGCTGGGCACCGAAACCCCGGACGATGCGCTGCTCGCAAATCCGCAGCGCGCCTTGCCCTATCGCTTCTTCCGCATGCCCGATGGCCGCATCGCGCGCGAGTTTTCAAGGCCAGCGCTCCACCAGCCGATGTTCGCCGCCGGGCCTGCGTTCGGCAATTTCCTGCTGTTCGCGCGCTTCAACAACGGGCGCGGCAATTTCCCGCTGCTCGACGACCTGACCCCGGTTCCGGAAGACTGGTTGCAGGCCATCCACGCCACAGGCGAAGCGCTGACGGCCGAAGTGCGCTGGGAGGCTGGCGATGTGCTGGTGCTCGACAACACGCGCTTTCTGCACGGCCGCCGCGCGATTGCGGATGCGGCTGAGCGCACCATCGCCACGTTCTTCGGCTACGTGCGCTTTGCCGTGCCTGATGCCGAGGACATGCAGCACGCGCCGTGGCGGCAGGGGGATTTCAGGCCGCCGCTGCCGCCGGTTTAGGAACCATCCCCCTCCGTCAGCCCTGCGGGATGCCACCTCCCCATTTGCACTTCGTGAAAATGGGGAGGGTCCTGAAGTTCAGGCCGCTTCGGCTTTGCGTTCGGCGCGTTCGAGGTTGATCGCCTCGGCCAGCAGGAACGCCAGCTCGATCGATTGCGCCGCATTGAGGCGCGGGTCGCAGTGAGTGTGATAGCGGTCGCCCAGCGCGTCCTGCGTGATCGCGATCGCACCGCCGGTGCATTCGGTCACGTCCTGCCCGGTCATCTCGATATGGATGCCGCCGGCATGAGTGCCTTCCGCGCGGTGAACGGCGAAGAAGCCCTTCACTTCGCTGAGGATGCGGTCGAACGGACGCGTCTTGTAGCCGTTATCCGCCTTGATCACATTGCCGTGCATCGGATCGCACGACCACACCACCGGATGCCCTTCGCGCGCAACGGCGCGGACGAGCGCGGGGAGACCGGCTTCGACCTTGTCGTGCCCGAAGCGGCTGATGAGCGTCATCCGGCCCGGTTCGCGGCCCGGGTTCAGCGTATCGAGCATGCGCAGCAGCGCGTCCGGCGTCAGGCTCGGCCCGCACTTCATGCCGATGGGATTGCCCACACCGCGCAGGAACTCGACATGCGCCGAACCTTCGAAGCGCGTGCGATCACCGATCCACAGCATGTGCGCGCTGGTGTCGTACCACTGGCCGGTGAGCGAATCCTGCCGCGTCATCGCCTGTTCGTATTGCAGCAGCAACGCTTCGTGGCTGGTGTAGAACTTGGTGCCCTGAAGCTGCGGCACGGTGTCCGGGCTCACGCCGCAGGCTTCCATGAAATCGAGCGCTTCGCCGATCTTGTCGGCCATCTCGCCGAACTTTGCCGCCCACGGGCTCTTGCCGATATGGTCGAGCGTCCACTGGTGGACCTGGCGCAAGTTGGCATAGCCGCCGGTGGAGAACGCACGTAGCAGATTGAGCGTGGCGGCGGCCTGCGAATAGGCGCGCAGCATGCGCTCAGGGTCAGGGATGCGGCTCTCGGGGGTGAAATCGATGCCATTGATATTGTCGCCCAGATAGCTCGGCAACTCGACGCCGCCGATGCTCTCGACCGGCGAGGAGCGCGGCTTGGCGAACTGGCCGGCCATGCGGCCCACCTTCACCACCGGCTGCTTGCTGGCGAACGTCAGCACCACCGCCATCTGCAGCAGCACGCGGAACGTATCGCGGATATTGTTCGGGTGGAACTCGGCGAAGCTTTCGGCGCAGTCACCGCCCTGAAGCAGGAAAGCACGGCCCGCCGCCACTTCGGCGAGATCGGCCTTGAGCGCGCGCGCCTCTCCGGCGAAGACCAGCGGGGGAAACCGGGTCAGCGTTTCCTCGACCGCGGCAAGCTTTGCCGCATCGGGGTAAGTGGGCAGGTGCTTGGCCTCGGCCGCGCGCCAGCTTTGCGCATTCCAGTTGTTTGCCACGGTACTCGCTTTCGTGAAAGACGCGCGCGTTTAGCGGTCCCGGGCTGGAAATGCAAAGGTTTGGCGGCAGGCGCTTATTTCCCGCTCATCAGCCGGCGCTGGAAATAGACCATCTGGAGCGCGCCGGTCATCGCCGTCTCCTTGAGATTGGCCCCGGCCCCATGCCCACCCGCCGTGTTCTCGTAATAGAGGTAGGGCAGGCCATATTCCTTCATCCGTGCGGCAAACTTGCGTGCCTGCACCGGGCCGACGCGGTCGTCCTTCGTCGTCGTCCAGATGAACGTTTCGGGATAGGCCGCGCCGCGCTTGAGGTTCGAATAGGGCGAGGTCTTGAGCCAGAACGCCTTTTCATCGGGGTTTGCCATCGAGCCGTATTCGCCAACCCACGACGCGCCCGCTGAAAGCTGTTCGTAGCGCAGCATATCGAGCAGCGGGATCTGGATGGTCACCGCGCCGAACAGGTCCGGCCGCTGGGTCAGTTCCACGCCCATCAGCAAGCCGCCGTTCGAACCGCCATAGATGCCAAGCTTCGGCGGGCTGGTCATCTTGCGCGCGATCATGTCTTCGGCCACGGCCGCGAAATCGTCGTACAGGACCTGCCGTTTCGTCTTGAGCGCGGCCTCGTGCCACGCCGGGCCGAATTCACCGCCGCCGCGAATATTGGCAACGGCCAGCGCACCGCCCTGCTCCAGCCACAGCTTGCCCGTTGTCGCGGAATACCACGGCGTGACCGAAACCTGGAACCCGCCGTACGCCGTCATCAAGGTCGGCGTTGAACCGTTGAGCGGCATATCGGCGCGGTGGGTGATGAAATAAGGAACCTTGGTGCCGTCCTTCGAGGTCGCCTCGAATTGTTCGGTGACGAGGCCATCGGCGGCAAACCGCGCCGGGGTCGCCTTGATCTGCACCGCGGTGCCCGCAGCGGCGTCGACCTTCCAGAGCCCGGTCGGCAGCAGGAAGCTCTCGACCGTGACATAGGCGGTGTTGCCCGCCCGGTCGCCAGACTTCACGTTGATGGCGGCGTTGTCGGGCAGCGGGATGGCGGTCTGCGTCCAGCCCTTTGCCGTTCGCGCAAAGCTGAACGCGCGCCCGCGCACGTTGTCGAGGACCGCCGCGAGAACGCGGTCCTTCGTCACGATCATGTTGTCTGCATCGACCGACTGGCGCGGCCCCGGAGTGAAGATCACCTCGGGCGCGGCCTTGCCATCGGGATCGACCGCAACGAGCGCGCCGGCTGCGATGGGCGTACCGCCCGCAGGGGTCCACGCCTCGTTCACCTGGAAGATCAGGCGGCCATCGACCAGCCCCTTGACCGCGCTCTTGCGCGGCACTGCCAGCGGCACGGTGCCCGCCGCTGTCACGCGCACGAACTCGGCTTCGAAGAACGTGATGCCGCGCGTGATGACCACCATTGAATGGCCCGCGCCGTCGGTGAAAGTCTGCGGGATGATGAACACGTCGTCCGGCTTGCCGCGGAACACTTCGGTCGCCGCATCCAGCGGCTGCCCGCGCTTCACGCGCTTGACCACGAACGGATAGCCGCTGGTCGTCATCGTGCCCGCGCCCCAGTCGCGCGCGGCAACCAGGCTGTCCGCCGTTTCCCAGGTCACCCACTGCTTCGACTTGGGCAGGACAAAGCCGCCGGGCACGAACGCGCGCGCCGCGATATCGAACTCGCGCACCGTGTTGGCATCCTCGCCGCCATCGGACAGGGACACGAGGCAACGCTTTTCGGCCAGCGGCTCGCATTCGGCACCGGCCCAGACCCAGTTGGTCTTTTCCGCCGCCACCAGCGCATCGAGATCAAGCAGCGTCTGCCAGGCCGGAGCGTGCTTTTCATAATCGGCAGGCGAGGTCATGCGCCACACGCCGTGGACGTGCGCGGCGTCCTGCCACAAGTTGGTGATCTGGCCGCCGATCTGGTTTGGCAGGGCAATGCGGTCGGTCGCTTCCGCGATCTTGAGCGCAGCGGCATAGAAAGCCGCATAGTGCGGATCGCCCTGCAGCACCGCGAGCGAGCGCGCGTTCTCCGCTTCGACCCACGCCATCGCCCGCGGCGAAGACACGTCCTCGAGCCAGAGGTAGGGATCCGGTGCCTCAGCCACGGCTTGCGCCGAAACCGGGCTGCCAAGGCCGGCAACACACACCGCAGCCCACAGGGAAACACGCCGCATCCGGATACTCCTGAATTACCATCAAGCTGAGCCTAACAGCCGTCGCAGCGGATTCAACGCGCCACAGGTGCACATTGCCGCGAGCTAGTCCCAATGTTCCACATCCTCGCCCGAAACGCCGGTCCACGGATGCATGCTGGTCTCGTAGACCGAGAAGCGCGGCGGGGGGAACGCGGGGTCGGCGAAGGCGCCGACGGGCACGGCGGTGAAATCGGGCATGCTGGCCGAAGCGAAAGTCAACGTCGCGCCGCAGGTGGGGCAGAAGCGGAAGGTGGCGGGCTTGCCGCTTGTCCCCACGCGGGTCCATTCGTGGAATGGTCCGGTGAGTTCCACCTGCTCATGCGGCCAGCGCGCCTGCACGGCAAACGCGCTGCCGCTGCGCTTCTGGCAGGACAGGCAATGGCATACCGAGACGCGCACCGGCTCACCCGTACAAGCGGCGGTGAGCTGGCCGCAGCGGCAGGTGGCGGTGCGCGAGATCATGGCGTCCGCCGCCCTCGCCTACTTGCCCGGCACGATCCTGAGCCGCCACGCCTTGTCCGCAACCAGAAAGCGCTGTGCCAGTTCCTGCAGGCGCTGCGGCGTGATCTGGCTGTAATCGGACAGGATCGACCGGATCTGGGTGAACTTCTCAGGCGCCAGTGCGCCGCCTTCGAGCTGGTACATGTAGAACCCGTTGCCAGTGCTGGCGCGGGTGATGAGCTGCTTCATCGGCTCGGTCACGCGCGCCATTTCGTCGGCGGTCGGCGGGCTGGCGCCAAGATCGGCGGCGATCTTGTCGGACGCGGCGAAGAACGCGGGCAGATCGCCCGGGCGCAGCTGCGTCATCGCGGCAAGGTAGCCGCCCGAAGGCAGATCGAGCGGCCAGTTCGAAGAGACCTGCGGCGCATAGCTCGCGCCGATCTTCTCGCGCATCGCATCGAACAAGCGGTTGTTGAAGACTTGCGCCAGCAGTTCGAGCTGGCGCGCGACATGCACCCCGGCATTGCCGCCGCCGGTCGGCCAGGCAACCAGCGCGGCAGCGGTGTTGGCATCGCCGTGATGAGTCAGCGTGAGCGGATCACCCACAGGCTCGGGCACCCTGGGGGCAAAGCCGGTCGCGGGCAGCGGATCGCGCGGGGCCAGCGCGCCGAATGTGCGCTCCAGCGCGGCGACCGTTTCCTCGCGGTTGAAATCGCCGAAGATATCCACCTCGATCGGCCCCTGCTTCAGCAGCGCGGACCACACGCGCTGGAAGCCTTCGGGGTTGGCCTTGGCCAGTTCGGCGGGATTGGGCGTCGCGTAGCGCGGATCGCCATCCTTGAGCAGCCATCCCGCATCCCGCTGGAGCACCGACGATGCCGAAGCATTGGTCGATTCGTAAGCGAGCCGCGCGGCCGCCTGCGCACGCACCACCGGATTGGCATCCCACCGCGGCATCGCCAGCTTGGCCGCGAAGAGATAGAGCTGGTCGGCCAAATCGGCGGGGCGCGTGTCTGCCGACATCTTGAAGAAGGTATCGTCGATATCGAAATCGAGGCTGAGCTTGCGGCCCGTGGCGAGCCGGTCCAGTTCCTCGCGGCCGATGGCGCCGAAGCCGGTATCCATCAGCGCGGTTTCGCCAAGGCTGGCATAGACGGCATCCCTGGGATCCATCACCGCATAACCGCCGCCGAAATGGACGCGTACGATCACGCGGCCCGGCTCGGCCTGGTTCGGCCAGAGCAGCACCTTGACCCCGTTCGAAAGCTCGTCCCGCTCGATGCCGAGCAGGCCGGTCGCCTCGCTGTTGACGAGCTTGCCGGGCGTGCCGATCACCGGCAGGTCCTTGAAGCTCAGCGAACGGGCAGCAAGGCGGCTGGCCGATGAAGGCTCCACCGGCGCGAGCAGCGCGGTGCGCAAGTCGGCCTCGGTCGTGCCGGCGGCATCGGGGGTGATCAGCACCGAACGGATCACCGTGCCCTTGAACAGCGTGCGGGTGTGCTCCAGCACTGCCGCGGGCGTGAACAGCGGGATGGACGAGCGGAAGATGCCGTAGACCGTATCGGGATTGGCGACGGTCTCGCGGATATCGACGGCATCGGTGATGTCTTCCGCCACCTTCGATCCGGCGAGCGTTTCCTGCGTCTCCACCGGCACCTTGAAGGCCACGTCGAACTCGGCAACCTCGCGCGCGATTTCCTCTTCGGTCGGCGGGGTGGCAAGCGCATCGGCAATCACCGCGCGCACATCCTTGACCGCGGCCTTCCAATCATCGGTGAGCGGGGTAACGGTCACGAGCGTGGCGTCGGCCGAACGGCTGATCCGCTGCGATTCCACCGAAGCGGAAAGATAACTGCCACCGGACCGCGCCCGGCCTTCAAGCCGGCGGTTGATGATCGCCAGGCCGAGCCGGTCGATCATCAGGCCCTGATTGTAGACGATCGTATCGTGGACCTGATGCCACGGACGCAGCACCGCGTAGTTGAACACGCGCGGCAGGTCGGGCTCTACCATGACCTTGGCGTCGCCCACCGGATTGGCGGGATCGCTGCCGGCTGGGGCCTTGGGCGCGCCGAATTCGGGCTGGGGCGGACGCTTTCCTGTCCCCTTCCACGTGCCGAACCACTGCTTGATATGCGCGATCAGCGCCTGCGGATCGGCATCGCCGGCCACCACGATCACCGCATTGTCGGGCCGGTACCACGCATCGTGGAACGCCTTGACCTTCGCCGGGGTCGCCGCGTTCAGCGTTTCCTCGGTACCGATGGGAGAGCGGCTGCCGAGCGGCTGCCCGGCGAAGAACAGCGCGCGCGTGCCATCGAGAATGCGGGTCTGCGGGCCCGAACGCTCGCGCATTTCGGCCAGCACGATCGGCACTTCGGTGTGCACGCCCACATCGGTGAAGATCGGCGCGGTGATCATGCCGGAAAGCAGGCGGAACGTCTCATCGAGCTTGGCGGGCGAGACGTCGGGAATATCGAGCTTGTAGACCGTCTGGGTCGGGCTCGTCTCGGCATTGGTGTCGCTGCCGAAGGTCGCGCCGAGGCGCTGCCACGCCGGAATCGCCTCACCCGCCTTCAGATACTTCGAATCGCGGAAGGTGAGATGTTCGATGAGGTGAGCATAGCCGCGCTGGGGCTCGGTTTCATAAAGCGAGCCCGCGTCGATCAGCATGCGCACCGAGATCTGGCCCGGCGGCACGCCATTGTGGCGCACCGCATAGCGCAGGCCATTGGGCAGGACGCCGAAGATCCATTCCTTGTCCTGCGGCACATCGCTGCCGCGGTAGAGCCATGGCCCCGAAGCCGTCTCGGTTCTGCCAGCCGCCTTCACTGGCGCCTTCGCTGCCGGCGTGCGTGCCGGGGCCTTGGCCAGCGTGGGTGCCGGGGCACCAAGCAGGCCGATCAGGACGGCGGCAAGCAGGGGATTACAAGCGCGGGCAGAGCGCGGGGCGAACCGGGACAGAAAAGCCATGTTCGCTGTATAGGCTGGCAGGAAATGAAGGACCAGTGAATTGGTCCCCCATTTCCTGCCAGATCGAAGATCAGTTCTTGGACTTGCCCGCAGCCGGGGCGGCAGCGTCTGGTGCCGGTGCCTGGCCCGCCTGCTGCTGGCCTGCCTGCTGCTGGCCTGCCTGCTGCTGGCCTGCCTGTTCCTGCGCGGCCTGCTTCTGGGCCTCGGCGCGCATCGCCTCGACTTCGGCCTGGCTCTTGAAATCGACGAGTTCGACCTGGAACACGAGATCAGAGTTCGCCGGGATCGGGCCGGTCGCCTTCTCGCCATAGCCCAGCGCGGCGGGAATGCAGAAGCGCCACACGCTGCCCTT
>CANCET010000069.1 GCA_947375105.1 Sphingomonadaceae bacterium | reverse complement strand
GCCTAGAGGATATACTTCGAAAGGTCGGTATTGCCCGCCAGCCCCGCCAGCCGCTCGCTGACATAGGCCGCGTCCACTGTCACCGTCGTCCCGCGCCGATCCTCAGCCTCAAAGCTCACTTCCTCGAGCAGCTTTTCCATCACCGTTTGCAACCGCCGCGCGCCGATGTTCTCGACCGTCTCGTTCACTTGCGCCGCCGTGCGCGCCACGGCGCGAATCGCGTCCTCGGTGAAGTCCACTGTCACCTCCTCGGTCGCCAGCAGCGCACGGTACTGCTCGACAAGGTTGGCCCGGGTCGAGCTCAGGATATGCACGAAGTCATCCTCAGTCAGCGCGGTCAACTCAACCCGGATCGGCAGGCGGCCCTGCAATTCGGGCAGCATGTCGCTGGGCTTGGCCACATGGAAAGCGCCCGATGCGATGAACAGCACATGGTCCGTCTTCATCGGCCCATACTTGGTCGCGACCGTCGTGCCTTCGATCAAGGGCAGCAGATCGCGCTGCACGCCCTCGCGGCTCACCGAACCGCCGCGCACGTCGCTCACCGCGATCTTGTCGATCTCGTCGATGAACACGATGCCGTTGGTCTCGGCGTTGATCAGCGCCGCGCGCGCGACGTCTTCCTGATCCATGCGCTTCTCGGCCTCTTCATCGACCAGCTTGTCCCACGCATCGGCCACACGCAGCTTGCGCCGCTTCAGCGGCTTCTGGCCAAAGGCCTTGCCCATCATCTCGGAGAGATTGATCATGCCGACGCCGCCGCCCATGCCCGGGATCTCCATGGGCTTGTTCGGCGCGTCCTCCACCTCGATCTCGACCTCGACGTCGTTCATGGCGCCTTCGCTGATGCGCTGACGAAAGCTCTCGCGCGTCGCCTCGCTCGCGCCGTCGCCCACCAGCGCCTTCAGCAGCCGGTCCATGGCCGCCTTGCTCGCCGCATCGCGCACCGCATCGCGGCGGCGCTCCTTCTCGAGCCGCACCGCTTCCTCGACCAGATCGCGCGCGATCTGCTCCACATCGCGGCCGACATAGCCGACCTCGGTGAATTTGGTCGCTTCCACCTTCACGAACGGCGCCTCCGCCAGCTTTGCCAGCCGCCGGCTGATCTCGGTCTTGCCGCAGCCCGTGGGCCCGATCATCAGGATGTTCTTCGGCGTGACCTCGTCGCGCAGTTCGGGAGAGAGCTTCTGCCGCCGCCAACGGTTCCGCAGGGCAACCGCCACGGCCTTCTTGGCATCGGCCTGGCCGACAATATGCGCATCGAG
The DNA here is from genome assembly GCA_947375105.1 of Sphingomonadaceae bacterium. Classification (GTDB taxonomy): domain Bacteria; phylum Pseudomonadota; class Alphaproteobacteria; order Sphingomonadales; family Sphingomonadaceae; genus Novosphingobium. The sequence continues at coordinate 14,195 of CANCET010000069.1, read as the reverse complement.
CGCGGCAACAATGGCCTTGGGGGTAAGGGTCTCGATCATGGATTCTCTCACTCCCCTCGCGCTTGCGGGAGGGGTCGGGGGTGGGCTTGCGCGCTTCAGATCTCTTCGAGCGTCACGCGGTCATTGGTGAAGACGCAGACTTCCGCGGCCACCTGCATGGCCCGCCGCGCAATCGTCTCGGCATCCTCCTCATAGGGATCAAGCGCCTTCGCGGCCGCCAGCGCATAATTCCCGCCAGAGCCAATCGCGGCAATCATTGCACCTGATCCGCCTTCCGGCTCCAGCACATCGCCGTTGCCAGTCAGGATGAGCATCGTCTCGGCATCCGCGACGATCATCAGGGCTTCGAGATTGCGCAGATACTTGTCGGTGCGCCAATCCTTGGCGAGCTCGACCGCAGCACGCATCAATTGCCCGCGATGTTGCTCCAGCTTGCGCTCCAGCCGCTCGAACAAGGTAAAAGCATCGGCGGTTGCGCCCGCGAACCCGGCAATCACCTTGCCCCGCCCCGTTTCATCAAGAGCGCCAATGCGCCGCACCTTGCGCGCATTGGGCTTCATCACGGTGTTGCCCATGGAAACCTGCCCGTCACCGGCAATGACGGTGCGGCCGTTCTTCCTGACGCCGATGATGGTCGTTCCGTGCCACTGCACGAGCCCGTGGGCTGAATGTGAATCGCTCATACCCGGGATATGGGGGCCCAAAATCCCGGTTCAAGCGGGAGCGCTCAGCTCCCGTTCGGGCCCGACCCGGCGGGACCGCCGCCCTGCCCACCCTGGCCGGGGATTGCACCGACCGAGCCGATGTTGCCGAACAGGTCCTCGAAGAAGCTGCGCGTGCGGCCCAGTGTCGGCGTCTTGTGGGCATCCGGGTTCAGCGAGACGACCTTCTCCATCCCGCGCCGCTCGACGCTCGCCACATTGCCCTTATCGTCGAAGCTCACCATCAGCACGTTCTGCGTCTTGGCCTGCGGACGCTTGAACGGGCGCTGCCGCGTGTCGATCGAGACGTAGTACCAGATCTGCTTGCCGAACTCGCTCTTGAAAGTCGGCTGGCCCAGCGCGCGCTCCACCGAAGTGCGGTTGTCGATCCCCGGCTGCACCGAACCCGTCAGCGCCGGATCGATCAGATAGCCGCGGTGGTCCTTGATGCTGGCGCAACCGCCGACCATGAGCGCCAGCGCCGCCAGCGCCGATACTGCCCGCAGTCCCTTGATCCGGCCATCACTTCGCATCTGTCACTCCGCATTCGCCGGACGCCCGGCCGCTCGCCGTGCCCGATCGGGGCGTTTGCCAATTGGCCAACGCACCCTATATCGCCACTGAACGCCGGATGCCTTACGGTGCGCGGCGCATTACTGCAATGGCGCTCGGCAGCCTTTCCCCGCGCTGAACCCCGTTGTTCAATCAACAGAAGGACCTTCCACCATGTCATTCCTTGCCGATCTCGGAGCCCGGCTGTTCGGCGGGCGGCAGGATGATCGCGATGCGCTGCGCGAACTTTGGCACCGCACCGTCGCCATCGCGCGCGAAAAGGAATGGTACCAGGCTTGCGGCGTGGCCGACACCTTGGCCGGCCGGTTCGACATGATCACGCTGGTGCTAAGCCTCGTCATGCTGCGGATGGAGCGCGAGGAAGCGCTGATCGCGCCCAGCGCCCGGCTTACCGAACTGTTCGTGGAAGACATGGATGGCCAGCTGCGCGAGCAGGGCGTCGGCGATGTCGTCGTCGGCAAGCATATCGGCAAGCTCATGGGCACGCTCGGGGGCCGCCTCGGCGGTTACCGCGAGGGACTGGCTGGCGGCGAGACCGCCATGGCCGAAGCCGTCCGCCGCAATGTCACGCTCACCTCCGGCGCGGATCCGCTCCTGGTTGCTCAGCGCGCCCGCGCCTTTGCCGCCGGCCTTGCGCTGGTGCCGGGCTACCGCGTGCTGGCCGGCGAGATCGGGCGGTGAGCGCCCCCGCGCCCGAATACAGCCACATGGTCGATCTGCGGCAGATCAACGATGTGCCGCTGGCGGTCGAGCCGGATGAAGCGGCACGCCGCCGCCTCGCCGCGCGCTTTGCGATTACCGCGATTCCCGCGATGCGCGCCGAAGTTCAACTCACGCGCGATGGCGAGCGCGTCACGGTTTCTGGCCGGCTGACGGCCGATATCATCCAGTCCTGCCGCATTTCCGCCGAGGACTTCCCCGTCAGCATCGACGAACCCGTCCACTTGCGCTTTGTCCCGCCGGGAGAAGAAGTTCGGCCAGACGAAGAAATCGAGCTGACCGCCGACGATTGCGACGAAATCACCTACGAAGGCACCGCCTTCGATCTTGGCGAAGCTCTCGCCCAGACCCTCGCGCTCGCTATCGATCCCTTTGCGGAAGGCCCGAACGCCGACGCATTCCGCGCGCAGCACGGCCTGAACGACAGCGCCCCCACTGGTCCCTTCGCCGCTCTTGCTGCGCTGAAGAAGAACTGAAGCGATGAATCGGCCCGCCTCCGCCATGCCTGCGGACAGCAGCAGCGGTCCCATGCGCGGGCCCAGGAGCGGACACCGCGATCTCACGCAAGGCCCCATCCTCACGACGCTCCTGATCTTTTCGGCGCCCACGCTCGCCTCGAACATCCTTCAGGCGCTCAACGGCTCGGTCAATTCGGTCTGGGTCGGCCGCCTGCTGGGCGATAGTGCGCTGGCCGCGACCGCCAACGCCAATGTCGTGATGTTTCTCGTCTTCGCTTCGGTGTTCGGCTTCGGCATGGCCGCAACGGTCAAAGTCGGGCAGGCTTTCGGTGCGGGCAATCCGGATGCGGCGCGCCGCACCTTCGGCACCGCCATCGGCCTCTGCGTCGGGCTCAGCCTCGTCCTCGCCCCGCTCGGCTGGGTGCTCACGCCGCACCTGCTCCACGCCATGCGCACCCCGCCTGAAATATTCCAGTACGCGCTGACCTACCTGCGGCTCATCTTCGTCGCGATGCCCGCTTCCACGATCACCGTCATCGTTGGCATGGGCCTGCGCGGTGCCGGGGACGCACAGACGTCGCTGCGCTTCATGGTCGTCTCGGTCGTGCTCGATATCGCGCTCAATCCGCTGCTGATCGCCGGGTTCGGCCCGATTCCGCCGCTCGGCATCGCCGGCTCCGCGCTAGCCACCGCGATTGCCGCCTATGCCGCGATGATCGGCCTCGTGATCTACGTCTATGCGCGCAATCTGCCGCTGCGCCTGCGCGGGCGGGAGCTAGCCTATCTCATCCCGCAATCCGCGGAGCTGCGCTACATCCTCGTCAAGGGCCTCCCCATGGGTGCCCAGATGCTGATGATCTCGGCGTCCGGGCTCATCATGATCGGCCTCGTCAACCAGGAGGGCGCGATGTTCAGCGCCGCCTATGGCGCCTCGCTGCAAGTGTGGACCTACCTGCAGATGCCCGCGATGGCGATTTCCGCCGCGCTCAGTGCCATGGCCGCGCAGACTATCGGCGCAGGCCTTGGCGAGCGGCTCGGCAAGATCACCCGCGCCGGGCTCATTCTCAACGTCACGATCACCGGCGCGCTCACGCTGCTGCTCCTCGCGTTCGATCGCCCGGTGCTGACCTTGTTCCTCGGCCCCACCAGCCCCGCCGTCGATGCCGCACGCCACATCCAGTTCCTTGCCAGCTGGAGCTATGTGCTGTTCGGCATGACCATCGTCCTGTTCGGCACGATGCGCGCGGGCGGTGTTGTCATCGCGCCGATCATCGTGCTCGGCGCCGCGATGTACCCCGTCCGCCTCGGCTTCTATGCGCTTGCCTACCCGGCGCTCGGCCCGGATGCGATCTGGCTGTCCTTCCCCATCGGCTCGGCCGCCGCCACCCTCATGGCGACAATCGCCTACCGCCGCCCCGGCTGGCGCGCGAAGGCCCGCGTCGTGGATCAGGACGAATGCAGCGAGGAAACGCAGGCAGACGGTGATTGCGCAGGCCGGATGGCGCCTTCGCTCTAGGACACCAATCTTCGGCATTCCCGCGCAGGCAGGAATGACGATGTGAAGAGGTAGAAAGGGCCGCAGCCCCATCCCAGCCCTTACCGCGACTGCCCTTACCGCGACTGGGCGCGCCAGCGCTGGACCGTCCGCTCGACGGCCATTTCCTCGCCGCCGGTCCTGCCCCACAGTTCGGAGAACGAAGGATCGGCCGAGGCCGGGCGCAGGTCGGTGGCAAGTTCATCGAACGCCACGCGGATCGGGATCGAGACGCCTTCGCCGCAGATAATGCATTCCCGGTTGCGCAGTGCCGGGATCGAATCAAGGAACCCGCGCGCGCCTTCGGGCATCGCTGCCTTCACGAAGGCCTGATCGCGCTCGTTGTTGAGGCGCATGGCGATGATCGTGCCGCACTGGCTGAGTACGCCTTCCGCGAGGTCCGAAGGACGCTGCGTGATGAGGCCCAGCGAAACGCCATACTTGCGGCCTTCCTTGGCGATGCGCGAGAGAATGCGGCCCACAGAAGAGCCATCATTGTTCTTCTCGGCCGGCACGTAGCGATGCGCTTCTTCGCAGACCAGAAGGATCGGGCGGGTCTCTTCGTCGCGCGACCAGATCGCATAGTCGAACACCAGGCGTGAAAGCACCGCGACCACGGTCGAGGTGATTTCCGAAGGCACGCCCGAAACATCGATGATCGAGATCGGCTTGCCATGCGAGGGCAGGCGGAACACGCGGCTGATGAATTCGGCCATCGTATCGCCCACCAGCATGCCGGAGAACATGAACTGGTAGCGCGGATCGCCGCGCAGTTCCTCGATTTTGGTCTTGATCCGCTGATAGGGGACCGAGGTGTGGCCCTTGTCCAGCTTGCCCATCTCGTTGGTGAGAATGTTGAGCAGTTCGGACAGCAGATAGGGGATCGGCGAATCAACCGTGATCTTGCCGATCTGTTCAGCCAGCCGGTTCTTGTGCCGCGCCTGCAGCAGGCACTTGCCGAGGATGTCCGAATCGATCTGGCGGTCAGTCCCGGTCGAAGTGAGGAACACCTCGCAGTGTTCCTCGAAGTTCATCAGCCAGTACGGCATGTTGAGGTTCGAGACGTCGAGCAGCTGGCCGGTGTGGCGGAACGCCTGCATGTATTCGCCGTGCGGGTCGATCATCACGATATGGCCTTCAGGGGCCAGTTCGCAGATGCGGTGCAGGATCAGCGCGGCGCTGGTCGATTTGCCGGTGCCGGTTGAACCCAGCAGTGCAAAGTGCTTGCCCAGCAGCGCATCGACATAGAGCCCGGCGCGAATGTCGCGCGTCGGAAAAACGGTGCCGATGGTCACGTTGGTGCGGCCGTCGCTGGCATAGATCTGCCGCAGGTCGGTGCTGGTCGCGGGATAGATCGGCGAACCGGGAACGGGATAGCGCGTCACGCCGCGGCGGAAACCGTAGATCTTGCCGGTCAGCCGCTCCTCGTCGCCTTCACCAAGGAAATCGACCTGCGCGATAATCACGCCGTCCTGGCCCGCGCTCATATCCTGCCGCTGCGTGCGCACGCTGGCGAGCAGCCAGCCGCTGCCGACGCGGATCTTGAGCTGGCTGCCGACTTGTCCCGCAAGCGAGATCGAGGGATCGGCGTCCATCATGCATTCTTCGAGGCGCGTGAGATCGAGCGCAATCGAACTGCCCGCACCCGACACGTCGAGCACATACCCGATCGGTCGCCGCGCGTTGTCGACTGCAGCCGGGCGCGGCGCAGCGCGGGCGTCTGTCGTCACTGCAGGGCTTGCACCGCTGGCGGCGAGGTCGGCGGGCGAAGCCCTGCCAGCGCCCTCGAGGCCATTGATGCTCATATCGCTCATTGCCACTTTGTCCCCGCCTGAAAACGGCATTACGTAGGGAGGACCTAACCTTTGACGGTTAAAAACTGGCTAATCATTGATTCTGACCAGGCCGCGATGCGCATTCCGACGGCGCGCACTAGACAAGCGCGAACAATCGCCCGGCGATCCATCCCATCGAGATGGAAACGATGACGGCGAAAAGCCCGTAGAGAAACCCGTTCCGCTCGGCATTATAGGCCACCAGCCGCTCGAACCCCTCCTTGCGGACGGTAACGCGCGAGATCGCCGAGGCAACCACCCGCCCATCGCGCACCGCGAAGGTTTCCGCAGTATACGTCCCCGTCAGCACGCTGGACGGCAAGGAAATGCGCGCCTGGTATAACACTTGCCCGCTGATCTTCACCGCGTTCTCGTTCTCCTGATACAGCGCCTGCCGCCGCATCAGATCGACGAGCCCGTCGGAAAAGCGTTTCTGTTCGACCGGATCGATCACGCCCACGGGCGAGAGCTGGAGCCACTTCAGCCCCATCTCGTAGATCGCGGCGGTCTTGCCATCGACCAGTGCCGCGACCGGCCGCGACGACGCAAGCGCATAGAAGCTGGGCGCCGAGCGGAACTCGGTGCTGTCGGCATTGACCCAGATGCCGGCGACCTTGCGCTTCTCGCGCACCACAATCGAACGCGCTGGTCCTTCCAGCAGCACGACGATGTCGTAATCGCCGGCCGCACGCGCGCCTTCGGGGGTAAGGATGGCGCCAAACAGCAGCAGATCCGCCCCGGTGAAGCCCTGCCGCACCTGAATTTCGTGCTGCGAGATTTCGGGCACCAGAATGGGATTGCGCGCGCCGGTACACAGCAACAGCGCCAGCAGCAGCGCTGCAAACCGCGCGATCATTGCGAAACCACCGAGTAGATCTCGTCCGGCCGATAGCCAAGGCCAAGCGCCATCCGTATCGCCACGGCCAGCACGATCACCGCAAGGATCAGGCGCAATTGCTCGGGCTTTGCCTTTTGCGCGAACAGGGCACCGACCTGCGCACCGGTGACCGAGCCGATCAGCAGCAGCACCGCCAGCACGATATCGACCGCGTGCGTGGTGAGCGCGTGCATCATCGTGGTTGCCATCGTCACGAACAGGATCTGGAACAGCGACGTGCCGACCACCACCGACACCCCGATCCCGAGGATATAGAGCATCGCCGGCACGAGAATGAACCCGCCGCCAATGCCCATCAGCATCGTCAGAATGCCCGTGAAAATGCCCAGCAGCAGCGGCGCAAGCGGCGAAATATAGAGACCCGAGCGATAGAACCGCCACCGCAGCGGCAAGCTGGCAACGAGCGGATGGTGCCGCCGCTTGCGTGGCGGTAGCGGCTTGCCGCTGCGCTCTGCCCGCAGCGCGCCGAGGCTTTCGTGCGCCATCAGCCCGCCGATGCCGCCCAGCATGAGCACGTAGAGTATGTTGATGACCGTATCGATCTGGCCGAGCGCCTGGAGCAGCCGGAACAGCAGAGCGCCGATCCCGGTGCCGATCACGCCGCCCGCCACCAGCACCGCACCCATCTGGTAGTCGATCCCGCCGCGCCGGGCGTGCGCGAAGGCGCCAGAGACGCTGGCGCCGGTCACCTGGCTCGCGGCCGAAGCCGCCGCCACGGTAGGAGGCACGCCATAGAAGATCAGCAGCGGTGTCGTCAGGAATCCGCCGCCCACACCGAACATGCCCGAAAGCAGACCCGTCAGCGCGCCAAGCGCGACGATGATCAGGCCATTGACCGAAAGATTCGCGATGGGCAGGTACACATCCATCCTGCCGCGGACGCTAGCTGCTCCGCTCTCGCTTGGGAACGCCGGACGCCACCTTTTTCCCGATCAGAATCCCGCCGCGACGGTCAAAGCGGGTCCGGACCCCGGCTCGGCATGCCCGGCAACGCGAAAACGCCAGTCGACACCCACCCGCACGCCGATCCGCCGCGAGGGCGGGCCGATCATGGTCCTGAGTTCGAATCGCGGCCCCAGATCGAGTCGCGCCGCGCCGCGCTGCCCGCCGCTCCACACGCCGCCTCCCGCCCTCAAGTCCACGCCGGACAACGGTTTCGCAACCCGGCGCTGGAACGTTGCGGCAAAATCATAGAACAGCGTCGCATCCTGCCCTCCGGCCCAGCCGGCCTGCCCATACGCTTCGGCATCGAAGCCAAGCGGGCCCCGGAACGGCGCAAGTTCGGTCACCGCCATCACCACGGGCCGCGCCTGCAAAGCGCCGCGCTGGTTCTGCAGACGCACTTCGCCCAGAATCGCCAGTGGCAGGCGCCGCAGCGGGCGCGCCATCAGGCCCAACGCCGTCTCGGTTTCATGCGATGTTCCGCCAAGGGCCGCCGAAACGCGCGCGTAAGCCTGGGGCCGGAGCGCACTGGATGGGGCAAGCGCATAGCGCAGAACTGCGCCCGCCTGACTGGCCCCGTACGAAGCCCCGCCAGCCGCCAAAGCTGGCGCGCTATCGCCGCCGCGCACGAGGACCCACCCATCGGCCGACCAGCGAGGCTTGCGCGGAGCCGATTTGGCAGAAGCAGAGGCGTGGGCTGAAGCAGGGTCCAAGACGTGGACCGCGCCAGGTGCCGGAGCAGGTGCCGCCCGGCTATCCGTCAGCGCCTCGTCCAACCGGTACGCATATCGCGGAAAGGCAAGGTTATGGCCCGCCGGGGCCGCGCCTGGCACCGCACTATCGCGCGCGGAACCTTGCAATGCGAGGCCCAGATCCGATGCGCCTCCATCCCACCGGTCAAGGCGCATGCCCGATGCGTGACGATTTGGCTCAACTGCGCGCGGAAGGCTCGGCAGGCTGCCGGCCGGCTCGACGAAATCAGCCGCCGTGACCGCGAACCAGCTCCGCGCGCCGGCCAGCGCCGCAATCGCCGTGGCATGGCCCTCAGGGGTAGAGACAGGTCCGGCGCGCAGTGCAATCCGCAGGTCATCGGCCCCGGAACCAGAGCCCGCACCGGACGGCGAACCCATTCTCTGGCCCGGCCTCTGGACCGAGGCTTGCGAGCTTAGTGCAGCCAGCGCTGGCTCGGCCCGGGCACTCTCCGGATCGAGCGCAATGAAGGTCATGCGCACGGCGGTCCACGCGGCGAGCAGCATGGCGAGAGCAATGACCGGCTGCCCGGGCGGGCCTCGCCTTTCGCACCCCGCAGTACCGCGGAGCGGGATCCGGGCGGCGGTCTCGTTCAGCGGACTGAAGCGAGTGCTGGGTGGCTCACGTGGATGGTGTGATCCCATCGCACCCGGCCACTGTAGAGCGATGCAAGATAAGCCAGGATCGCCCGGCGTCCCGCCATGATCGCAATGACATTCGCAAGCGGCATCCGCAGCACTGCCATGATCCCTTCGCCCAGCGTGTATTCACGCGCGGTGAACACGGCGCGAAACAGGCAGCGCCACGCCAGCGCGATGAAATTTCCGACCAGTAGCAGCCGCAGCAGCGGATCGATGGGACGGGGGTGATAGACACCCAGCTGCGAAGCGACGAACAGCAGCGGCGATATGATGAGGAGCAGATAAGCAGCCGCGAGCACGATTGCATTAAGGGGAGCGCGGCGGTCTCGCAGCCGCATCCACATTTCGAGCGGGTGCGCGTCCCAGCCCAGCCGATCCCATCCCTGAAAGGCGATTCCGTGCATCCATCGCGTCTTCTGGCGCACCGAAGGGCCGAGCCCGGCGGGAAAGAACTCACGCGTTGCTACCAGTTGGCCGCTGGCATCTCGCATCCTCACAAACTTGGCAGCCCCGCCGATCTGGCCAACGAGCAGCCCGCATTCATAGTCCTCGGTCAGGCACTCGGCGGCGAACGGTTCGGGCGAGCCGCGCCGCTGCGCGATGGCTTCCACCGACGCGCGCGAAAAGGCGCAGCCGACGCCAGCTGCGGGCAAGCCAACGCCCAGCCAATCGCGCACGACCATCGCCTTCCCGTGCGATTCGGCAAATTCGTCGCAATAATGGCCCGCCACCCAGCGCGAACCCGATTGCGGTTCGGGCCGCACCGGCAATTGCACGAAATCAGCCTCGTCCAGCCCGCGATCCAGCAGCGCCAGCGCAGCGGGGTGAACCATGTCCTCGGCATCGTGCAGGATGATGCTGCGCGCCCGGAAGCCGCCGCGCGTCTCATCCTCGATCAGCGCGGCATAGAGCCGGTTCAGGCAATCGGCCTTGGTCGTGGGACCGGCGCGATCGAGCACCACGATGCGCAGCCGCGGATCGCCGGCGGCGGCCATCATCGCCCCGAGCGTCGCCGGATCGTTGCAATAGCATCCGGCGTAAATCCGCAGGTCAGCCTGTGGCCAAGATTTCAGAGTGTATGTCAGCATCGCGCCGACCACGGCGGCTTCCTGCCAAGCCGGCACCAGCACTGCCGCAACGCCGCGCAGCGGGCGCTGGCTGTCCGCTGGAACCTTGCCCGTCTGGACCCGCCCGGTAAGGCGCAACCACATCCACAGAAGATCGACGCCGAGTTCATCAAGGGAGCCCACCGCGAACCAGATCGCAGCGAAGAGAAGGAGTTCGTGCTCGGCCCGGCCGAGCCACTCCAATGCCGCGTCAAACGGCGTCATTGTCTTGCCCTCGCGCCATAAGAGGCACTATTCCCCGAGATCAGAAATAAGCGCGATTACCTAACGTTGCAACGTTACCTGCCCAAAGGATTGGTTCGAAAATGGCGAGAAACCACGGGTCCGGCGGCTTGCGCAGTGCCCTGAAGGCGAGCGATGCAGCGCCCGGACTTGTGCTGATGGCGTGCGCGGCGGCCGCGCTCGTGCTCGCCAATTCGCCCCTCGCGCATGGCTGGCACGACCTGTTTCACCAGCACTTCGCATGGACCCCGGTGGCGCACCTCGATACGCTGCACGCGTGGATCAACGATGGCGCGATGGCCGTGTTTTTCCTCGTTGTAGGCCTTGAAATAAAACGCGAATTCGTGATGGGCGCGCTTGCCGACAAGGCCCGGCGGCGCCTGCCGGTGATCGCTGCCATGGCCGGTATGGCCGTGCCCGCGCTGGCCTACCTCGCGGTGACCAGCGCCCACCCCGAATTGCATCGAGGTTGGGCCATCCCCGCCGCGACCGACATCGCTTTCGCGCTTGGTGTGCTCGCCCTGCTGGGCCGCCGCGTCCCGCCCTCGGTGCGCCTGTTCCTGCTCACTGTTGCGGTCGTCGACGACATCGGGGCGATCGCCATTATCGCCCTTTTCTATACCGCATCGCTCGATCTGGGCTGGCTGGCGCTGGCTGCGGTGTTGTTTTGCGCGATGGCCGGTTTGAACCGATTCGGCGTGCGCAGCCTGCTTCCCTATCTGGTTCTGGCAGCGGGGCTCTGGTTCGCGGTCCTGCATTCGGGAATCCATGCCACCGTTGCCGGGGTGCTTGCCGCTTTCACCATCCCCGTGCAGCTCGACCGGCATGGCGACAGTCCGCTCCTGCGCCTCGAACATGCGCTGGTCGGGGTCAGCGGCTTCGTGATCGTGCCGCTGTTCGGCCTGGCCAACGCCGGCGTTGCGCTCGGGGCGGGCGATCCCCTCGCCCCCTTGCCGCTCGGCATCGCGCTGGGGCTGATCCTGGGCAAGCAAGCCGGCATAATGCTGGCGGTGCTTGGCTGCGAGCGGCTGGGCATAGCCGCGCGGCCGACGGGCGCCAGTCTGCTCCACGTGTGGGGCATGGCGCTCCTGTGCGGCATCGGCTTCACCATGAGCCTGTTCATCGGCGCGCTTGCCTTCACGGCCGCACCGCAATTGGTCGAGGACGCGAAGCTCGGGGTGCTGGCAGGCTCGCTCATCTCCGCACTGCTCGGGGCCGCCGTGCTGCGCCTTGCCCCGCGCTCGGCGGATTGATCGAGGTAGCCGATCAGTACGACGCGAATTTAGCGTGAAACATCAACGCATGACGGGTGTAAAGGGATGCTAATCCAAGACTCGCAGCGAAGGATGCCAACATGCCCGGTGACAACGCCTCCAAGGCCCTGATCGATACACTCAACGGCCTCCTTGCCGATTACTTCGCGCTCTATCTCAAGACCAAGAACTACCACTGGCACGTCAAGGGCCCGCAGTTCCACGATCTGCACCTGCTGTTCGATACGCACGCGACCGAGCTGTTCGCGCTGACCGACGTGATCGCGGAGCGCGTGCGCAAGAACGGCGGCGCCACGCTCACCTCGATCAGCGCAATCGCCGGGCACACCGTGATTGCGGACGACAACCGTAGCGGGCTCGACGCGATGACGATGGTGGAAGCCCTGCGCGACGACAACGCTGCTCTCGTCACGCGCATCCGCGCCGCCAAGGCCGCCGCGACCGACGCGGGCGACAATGCGACCGAAGGCATGGCCGACGACTGGACCGATCAGGCCCAGCAGCGGGTGTGGTTCCTCAGCTCGATCCTGGGCTGATCGCACCGCAGCTCGTGTTATCCCGCCTGCCGCCTCCCCTGCACCGGGCCCTGCTGCGGATCGGCCAGCCGATCCGTCTGCGAATCTGGGGCCTGATGCGGCGCGAGGTGCGCGGCTGCGGTGTGCTGGCGTTCGATGTCGCGGGCCGGCTCCTGCTCGTGCGCCACAGCTATCACGAGCCGGATCGCTGGCTGCTACCGGGCGGCGGCCTTGCCCGCGGCGAAGAACCCGCCCGCACCGGCGCGCGCGAACTGCTGGAAGAAACCGGCTGCGCGCTCGAACAGGCGGTGTGGTTCGGCAGCGATCCGCGTGTCATGCCCGGCGGCTGGCACAACCGGATCGAACTGGTGGCGGGCCAGGCGCACGGCACACCGCGCGCGGACGGCCGGGAAATCGCCGAAGCCGCCTTCTTCGCGCTCGATGCGCTGCCACCCACGACCGGCGCCGTCGTCGAGGCCGCATTGGCACAGTGGCTGGACTGGCGCAGGCGGCAGGGCAGTTCAGAAGGGTAGGCTGCCCTGCCCGGCTCCATCGGCAATGGCCGGCACCGGCGCACCGGCCTCACCATCCAGCGCCGAAAGCGTGAGGCCCATCAGCCGCACGGGCTGGGGTAGCGGCAGCAGGGCATCGAGCAGCGCGCGCGCTGCTTCGCCAAATGCCGCCTCGTCCGGCACCGCTGCAGGAAAAGACCGCGCGCGGGTGATGGTGCGAAAGTCCGTATCCTTGAGCTTGAGGGTCACCGTCCGACCCTTGGCGCCGCTGCGCTCGATGCGCTCCCACACGATCGCGATGATCCGCTCCAGCACCTCGCGCAGCGCCGGGCCGGTGGCGATGTCGCGGTCGAACGTGCGCTCGCCGCCTACGGACTTGCGTGGCCGGTCCGCCCGCACCCGGCGCAAATCAATTCCCCGCGCAGCGCGATAAAGATAGTCTGCCTGGCCGCCGAAATGCTGACGCAGGAACGCGAGATCGCGTTGCGCGAGATCGGCGCCCGTTACGATCCCCAGCATCGCCATCTTCTCCGCCCCGCGCGGCCCGACACCGTGAAACCGCTTCACCGGCAGTCCCGCCACGAACGCCGTGCCTTCGCCGGGCCGGATCACGCACATCCCGTCGGGCTTGTTCTGGTCGCTGGCCAGCTTTGCGAGGAACTTGTTGTACGAAACCCCGGCGCTCGCGGTCAGCCCCGTTTCGGCCTTGATGCGCGCCCGGATCAGTTCGGCGATCCGCGTGGCAGAGCCGATGCCGCGCAAGTCATCGGTCACGTCGAGATAGGCCTCGTCAAGCGAAAGCGGCTCAACATGCGGCGTGAAATGCAGGAAAACACTGCGGATCTGCCGCGACACCGCCTTGTAGACCTCGAAGCGCGGCGGGCAGAAGATCAGGTCCGGGCACAGCCGCGCCGCCCGCACCGATGGCATCGCCGAACGCACGCCGAACACCCGCGCCTCATAGCTCGCCGCCGCGACCACGCCCCGCGCCGAAGAGCCGCCGACAGCGACCGGCTTGCCGCGAAGCGCCGGATTGTCGCGCTGCTCCACGCTCGCAAAGAACGCGTCCATGTCGATGTGAATCACCTTGCGCAGGCCGCTGGCGGTCTCCTCGTCATCAGGGTCAGTGGGCACGGCGGCGGACATGACACGCACACTACCCCTTTTCGCAGTGCAGCATAAAGGTCTGGGAACCATTCCGCGTTCTGCCTATAGGCTGCTGTATGAAGTCCCCGTCTATCCCATCGCACCCTGCCCGCGCCGGAACCATGGGGCCGCGTGAATTCGTCGTTCTGATGGCGATGACGATGGCGCTCCAGGCCCTCGCGATCGACGCCATGCTGCCCGCACTGGCCGGGATCGCGAAGGAACTTGCGATCAGCGATCCCAATCGCCGCCAGCTCATCGTCGGCGTGTTTCTCATCTCCAGCGGGCTTGGCGCGCTGATCCCCGGCTCGTTGGCGGATCGCTATGGCCGCCGTCCGGTCCTGCTC
>CANCET010000068.1 GCA_947375105.1 Sphingomonadaceae bacterium | reverse complement strand
AAAATTATCGTTCAAAGCCGCACATGGTGTGGAAAGTTACCAAGATTGGCCAGTTAGCCCCATTCCTGCCGCCACCGTTGCTGACATGGCAGGTGCCGGCATTAACCGATCTATCCTGACCAAATCCAGCAGAGCGCAAGCAGGGCAAGAACAAAACCATGGCAACACTCGACGGGATCGATCGGCGGCTGCTCGCCGAACTGCAGGATGAAGGACGTGTCACCAATGTCGAGCTGGCGCAGCGGGTCGGACTGACCGCGCCGCCCTGCCTGCGCCGGGTGCGCGCGCTGGAAGAAGCGGGCGTGATCCGCGGTTACCACGCCGAGCTTGATCCTTCGAAACTGGGCTTTGCGATCACCGTGTTCGCGCTCGTCAGCCTGAAGAGCCAGGCCGAGGAATCGCTCCGCCAGTTCGAGGAACACATGCGCACGCTGCCCGAAGTGCGAGAGTGCCACATGCTCAATGGCGAGATCGATTTCATCCTCAAGATCGTCAGCCGCGACCTGCAGAGCTTCCAGGAGTTCCTGACCAGCAAGCTGACGCCCGCGCCGAACGTGGCGAGCGTCAAGACCTCGCTGACGATCCGCACTGCCAAGCAATTGCCGGGCGTGCCGCTGGAAGATTGAGCGGCTGACAATCCCGAGCTGAGCGGAGCGGACGGTTTGCGCGACATCCCTGAAACGCCGCCCTCTGAAGACTTGCTGAACGCCTGCTACAGCGACATGCGGCGGATGGCCCGGCGCATCCTGGGGGGCGACGGGGCGGGGCAGGTGATCCAACCGACCGAGCTGGCCAACGAAGCCGCCATCCGCCTGCTGCGTTCCAACCTTTCGGGCGTGACTGGCGCGGGGCACATGCTGGCCTATGCCGCGCGCACTATGCGCCAGGTTCTTATCGACGAGGCGCGCAAGCAGGCCGCGAAGAAGCGCCGGTCCGTGGCGATGATGACGGTGTTTCCCGATGATCCGGCGAAGGGGTTGGTGAGTATCGAGGACCTCGACCGCGTCCTTGCCGACCTTGCCAGCCATTCAGCAGACCATGCCCGGATCGTGGAGCTTCGCTTCATGCTGGGGCTGAGCGTGGAGGAGACGGTGGCGGCGACCGGGCTCTCGCACCGCACCGTGCTGCGGCGGTGGAACGCGGCGCGGCTGTGGCTGCTGGAACGGCTGGAGCCGGCGTGACAGGCGGGGTGGCAGGCGGCGCGACAGGCGGTGCGGGCGATCCCGCCACCGAGCGGCGCGTGCTGGCGCTGATGGAGCGGCTGGTAGCGCATCCCGGCACCGAGCAGCATCGGGCCCGGTTCCGCGCGCGATTGCTGAAAAACGAAAGCGCGGCGGTGCTGGCGCGGATCGAAGCGCTGGAACGGGCAGGCGCGGCCAAGGGTTCGATGCCGACGCAGCTGCCTCCTGGGCTCGATGCTGCCTTGCAGCCCCCGCCCGAGCGGTTCGGGCCCTTCGCGTTCGTGCGGCCGATCGGCGCGGGCGGTATGGGTGAGGTGTGGGAAGGGCGGCGCGATGATGGCCTGTTCGAGCAGCGCGTCGCGATCAAGCTGATCCAGCCGCGGCTGCAAGTGCGCGCAGCTGAGGCCTTTGCCGCCGAGCGGCGGATTCTGGCGCGGCTGGAGCATCCCGGCATTGCCAGGCTGATCGACGGGGGCATGACGGCGGACGGGCGGCCCTGCCTCGTCATGGAATATGTCGATGGCGCACCGATCGACGAGGCCGGGGCTGGGCAATCCATGGCGGAGCGTTTGCGCCGCTTTGCGGATGCCGCGCGTGCGGTGCATTATGCGCATACGCAGCTGGTGGCACACGGCGACCTCAAGCCGTCCAACATCCTTGTCGATGGTGAAGGCCGGGGGCGGCTGCTCGATTTCGGGATCGCGCGGCTGCTGGGTGATGAGGCCGATGCATTGCTGCTTTCGGGTGCGGTGACCAGTGCCTTTGCCAGCCCCGCGCGGCTGGCGGGGGGGCTGCCATCGGTGGCGGACGATGTCTTTGCGCTTGGGCGGCTGCTGGACCGGATCGCGGGGCACGATGGTGACGCGGAATTGGCGGCCATTATTGCCAAGGCCTGTGCACCGCTGGAAGCCACACGCTATGCCGGGGTGCCCGATCTGCTTGCCGATCTGGCGCGACGAGAGGGGCATTTCCCGCTCACCGCGCGGTCGCCGGACTGGCGCTACCGGGCGCGGCTGCTGCTGCGGCGGCGGTGGAAGGCGTTGGTGCTGGGCGGGACGCTGGCAGTGCTGGCGGGCGTCGCAGGTGCGGGGCTGCTCTTTGCTGAGCGGCAGAAGATCGAGGCACAATCGCGTTTCGAGGATGCGCGCGGTACCTCGCGCTATTTGCTCTATACGCTCTACGACCAACTGGAACGCCAGCCGGGCGCGCTGCCGCTGCGGCGTGAAGTGGCCGCAACGGCGCAGCATTATCTGGACCGGCTGTCCGGCAGCGCCTGGGCCGGCCCGGCGGTGCGGGTCGAGGCGGCGGAGGGCCTGCTGCGGCTGGCGCAAGTGCAGGGTAGCCCGCTGGGCGCCAACCTGGGGCAGCCGGAGCGTGCACGTGCCAATATCGACCGGGCGGTGCGGTTGCTGGAAGGCGCAGGACCTGCCGCGCCGCGCGCGCTGATTGCACAGGCGCGGCTCGACAGTGCGTGGCTGGCCGAACTGGTCGAGGAGGATGCAGTTCGGGCGAAAAGGGACAACGCCGCTGCGTTCGCCGCGACCAACCCGGCGGATGCGGGTGCAGGCCGGCTGCGCGCGGGGCAATATGTCCTGAAAGCGATCATCGACCAGTGGGACCAGCGCTATCCGCAGGCCATTGCAGCGGCGGAACTGGCCGAGCGGGCGGCGGCCGGCGACACGACGCTGCCCGCGCTGATCCTGAATGCCCGGGCCGCCGAGGCGCGCGGCGATGTGATCTGGTATGGCGGGGACAATAAGGGCGCTGTTCCGGCTTACCGCCAGGCCGTGGCGGTGCTGGAGGATGCGGTGCGGCGTTATCCCGCGCGCATTCATGCGCTGCGGCGGCTGGGGCATGCGCGCTGGGCGCTGGCATCGGCGCTGGCGGACAGTGGCAATGTGGCGGAAGGCTTGCGCCAGATCGAACAATCCTGCGCGGAATTGCGGCGGGTCGTCGCGTTTGATCCGGCGGACGACGATGCGCGGCGGCATCTCCACATCAGCGAAAACGCGCGCGGGGGCATTCTGGTGCAGGCGGGCAAGGTGGATGAAGGGCTGGCCCTGCTGGCGGCGACGTCGGCGGAGCGCAAGGCGCTGTGGCAGGCGCATCCCGGCGAAGCGCGGCGGATGCGGGATTATGCGGTCGAAGTGAAGCCGCTCGCCGATCTGCAAGCGCAGGCCGGCCGCCGGCGCGAAGCCTGCGCCAGCTATGCCGAGGCGCGGCGGGTGTTCGAAGCAATGGACCGGTTCGGCCGACTGACCGCGCAAGACCGCAGCGATCAGCTGGGCAATATCCTGAAAGCGCAGGAGAAATTGTGCCGATAGTCCGAACCGGACTGTTTTTCTGAAAAATCCTTCGTTGTTTTGGCCGATTTCGGTGCGCGTCACGCATTTCCCATCAAGTACCAACCTGCAGAGGGATTGCGACGATGGGCACCTATACACTGACCGAAGGCGACGATTTCATCGGCATCGACCCGCACCGCTATCCTGCGGAAGATCCGGGCCCTTATGTGGTCTATGGTCTCGGCGGCAATGACGGCATTACCGGCGGGCTGCTGAATGACCGGATCTATGGCGGGGACGGCAACGATTCCCTTTATGGCGGAGCCGGGGCAAACGGGGTTTTCGGCGGGAATGGCGACGACTTCATCCAGATCTACAACGAGGGCGGCAGCGGTGCCAATTCCGCCAACTATGACCTGCTGGCCGACAGCGTGTTCGGTGGTGCGGGCAACGATACGGTCCAGCTGATCCTTGGCGGCGCATCGGTTGCGCATAGCGCCAATGGCGGGGCCGGGCTCGATACGCTCTCGATCAGCTTCGAGGGCCGGTACGATGCGCAGAACCAGCTCATACTCTATTCCAAGGTGATAGACCTGCGCGGGATGTGGTCCGGCGGTACCGGCAAGGTGGATACCGCCATCGTGCGCGGGTTCGAACATCTCAATGCCATCAGTGGCGGCGCAGGCAACGATACGATCATCGTGGGCAAGTATGTTGCGCCGATCGACCCGGCGACCGGTCTTGCGTTCGCCCCGCCGCTCATCGACGGGAACGGCGGGGATGACACCATCTCCGGCGGGGCATCTGCCGATCAGATCAATGGCGGCGCAGGCAGCGACATTATCTATGGCAACGATGGCGACGACAGCCTTGCCGCAGGGAACTTCTACAACAGCTTCGGCAACGACGAAATCCACGGCGGGAATGGCAATGATTCGATCGGGGGCAATGGCGGGAATGACCGGCTGTTTGGCGATGCCGGGGACGACAACATTCAGGGTCAGGACGGCAAGGACGCCATTTCCGGGGGCGATGGCAAGGACTACCTCTCGGGCGGCGAAGGTGATGACACCATCTATGGCGGAGCGGGCAACGATCAGATCTACGGCGGCGGCGGCGCCAACAAGCTCTTTGGTGACGCGGGCGATGATGGTCTGTTCGGGGATTCCGGCGTAGACACGATGCGCGGCGGCGAAGGCAATGATTTCATCTTCGGCGCGGCGGGCAAGGATGTTCTCTATGGCGACGCCGGCGAGGATACCCTGCAGGGCGGCAATGGCGCCGACGTGCTCTATGGCGGTGCAGGTAACGACACGCTCGACGAAACGGTGCAGGATGACAATTCGAACGACACGCTGTTTGGCGATGCCGGCGATGATATCCTGCGCGGCGGCGGCGGCAAGGACCGCCTTTCCGGCGGAGCAGGGGCAGATACGCTGACCGGCGGCGCCGGCGGTGATCGCTTCATCTTCAGCGCTGCGCCCGATACCGACACGATCACTGATTTTGCCCGCGCGGAGGGCGACAAGCTCCTGCTTTCGAAGGCGGTGTTCACGGCCTTTGCGGCAACCGGCAAGCTGACGGCGGATGCCTTCCATGCCGGGGCGGGCGTGGATACGGCGCACGAGGCCAGCGACCGCATCCTCTACAACACCACGACCGGGGGGCTGTGGTATGACGCCGATGGCACCGGTGCGGCGGCAGCGCAGAAGATTGCAACGCTGGGAGACGGCGCCCATCCCGCGCTGTCCTACGTGGATATCCTGATCGTCGCGTAAGGCATTGCGGGCAGTCCGCAGCTTACCTCGAATTCTGCGGATCACCCGCGATTGCGGGCGCAAAGCGGGGTTTGCCCACCCCGCCGATCCGCATCGGGCAGCGCAGATTGTTAACGCTTTTCCGCTAGTCCGGCCCGGTATGGAATGAACTGCACCGGCCGTGGCAAGGCTTGCCGCTGCGACCGCGCTTTTGGCCTGGTGCGTGCGGGGACCTGGAATGGTAGATATCGTCAAGACCGGAAGCGAATTTCTGGTCAACACCCAGGTTGCGGGCTTCCAGGAATTGCCTTCGATCACGGGGCTTTCAGGTGGCGGCTTTGTCGCGACATGGGTGGATTATTCCGCGCCAAGCGGCCTCGGCGTGGCCAAGGCGCAGCTCTACAGCGTGGCGGGGACCAAAGTGGGCGGCGAATTCGCCGTGGCCAGCGGTTCCAGCGTGGAGCAGTCGTTCCCGACAGTGGCCAGCCTTGCGAACGGCGGCTTCGTGGTGACGTGGACCGAGGCAGGGATCCAGTCCGATTACAAGATCAAGGCCGAAGTCTTCGGCGCGACCGGGGCAGTGGTGAAGCCGCCGTTCGTCGTCAATCCGCTGACGTTCACCCAGCAGGGCGGCAACAATCTGCCCGGCAACCACAACCCCACGATCACCGGCCTGTCCGGCGGCGGCTTTGCGGTGACATGGCAGGACTATGCCGGGACCGGCGGCGATGCCAGCGGCGCGGGCATACTGGCGCAGGTCTACAGCGCGGCGGGCGTGCCCGCGGGCGGCGCGGTGCTGGTGAACACCCAGACCACCGGCGACCAAACCCAGCCTGCCGTTACCAGCCTTGCGGGCGGCGGCTTTGTCGTGACGTGGATGGACGGCAATGTGACCGATCCGGCCACCGGGCTGCCGGGCGCGATGATGAAGGCGCAGCTGTTCAGCGCGGCGGGCGCCAAAGTGGGCGGCGAGTTCGTGGTCGATGCCGAAGTGCAGAGCGATCAGGCGCTGCCAGTGGTGACCGGGCTTTCGAATGGCGGTTTCGTGGTGGCGTGGCAGGATTCCCATCCCGCCACCGGCGAGCCCGACACCCTGATCCGTGCGCAAGTTTTCGATGCGGCAGGTGCCAAGGTTGGCACTTCGCTCGAAGTGAGCGGCATCGGCGCGGGCGAGCGCGATTTTCCCTCCGTCACCAGCCTGCCCGATGGCGGCTTCGCGGTAACGTGGCAGCACTTCATCAGCCCCACGAACAGCGAGATCAAGGCGCAGTTCTATGATGGGGCAGGCACTAGGATCGGCAGCGAGATCACCGTCAACACGGTCACCTCCGACTATCAGGAGCGGCCGGTGGTCAGCGGCCTGCTGGGCGGCGGGATCGTGGTCGCGTGGGGGGATGGCAGCGGGCTTGGTGGCGACGCCGATGGCACCAGCATCAAGGCGCAGGTGTTCAGCTATGGCGCCTACAAGCTGATCGTGGGCACTCCCGGCGTGGACGCGCTGACCGGCACGACCGGCGACGACCACCTGATGGGCCTCGCCAGCAACGATACGCTGACCGCGCTCGGCGGCAACGACTTGCTCGACGGCGGCGCCGGCAGCGACACCATGGTGGGCGGGCTGGGCGATGACATCTACGTTGTCGATGCGGCGGGCGATGTGGTGACCGAACTCACCGGGCAAGGTACCGATACGGTGCAAACGACGCTCGCGAGCTATACGCTGGGCACCAATGTCGAGAACCTGACCTTCACCGACAACACCGCGCACAGCGGCACCGGCAATACGCTCAACAACGTGCTGACCGGCGGCGGCGGCAACGATGCGCTGAACGGCAGCACCGGTGCGGACCGCATGGTCGGCGGGCTGGGGAACGACAGCTACACCGTCGACAATGCGGGTGACACGACGATCGAGGCCGCAGGCGCGGGGACGGACAGCGTATCGTCCTCGATCACGTGGACGCTGGCGGCCAATGTCGAAAACCTGACGCTTTCGGGCAGTGCTGCGATCAATGGCACCGGCAACGGCGATGCCAACGTGCTGACGGGCAACAGCGCTGCCAACGTGCTGACCGGTCTTGGCGGCAATGATACGCTGAACGGCGGCACCGGCGCCGACACGATGATCGGCGGGCTGGGTAATGACAGCTATACTGTCGACAATGCGGGCGATGTGACCACGGAAGCCGCAGGCGAAGGGACCGACACGGTCTCGTCCTCGATCACCTGGACGCTGGCGGCCAACGTCGAGAACCTGACGCTTTCGGGCAGCGCGGTGATCAATGGCACCGGCAACGGCGATGCCAACGTGCTGACGGGCAACAGCGCGAACAACGTGCTGACCGGCCTCGGCGGCAACGACACGCTGAACGGCGGCACCGGCGCGGACACGATGGTCGGCGGCCTCGGCGATGACAGCTACGTCGTCGACAACACCGGGGACGTGCCGACCGAGCTTGCCGGGCAAGGCACCGATCTCGTGACGTCCTCGATCACCTGGGCGCTGGGCGCCAACCTCGAGAACCTGACGCTTTCGGGCAGCGCAACGATCAGCGGCACCGGCAATGGCGATGCCAACGTACTGATCGGCAACAGCGCAAACAACGTGCTGACCGGGCTGGGCGGCAACGATACGTTGAACGGCGGATCAGGCAGCGATTCCATGGTCGGCGGCTTGGGCGACGATACCTATGTTGTCGATGCGACCGGCGACGTCGTCACCGAAGCGGCCGGACAGGGCACAGATCTCGTGCAGACCACGCTCACTAGCTACACGTTGGCCAGCAACGTGGAGAACCTGACCTTCACGAACACCTCGGCGCACAGCGGCACGGGCAACACGCTGGCCAACGTCATCACCGGCAATGCGGGCAACGATACGCTGAACGGCGGGACAGGGGCGGATACCCTGATCGGCGGGCTCGGCAACGACAGCTATGTCGTCGACGACGCGGGCGATGTGGTGACCGAACTTGCAGGGCAAGGTGCCGATCTCGTCACCGCCTCGGTCAGCTACACGATTTCGGCCAATGTCGAGAACCTTACGCTGTCCGGCACCTCCGCGATCAACGGCACCGGCAACGGCGATGCCAATGTGCTGACCGGCAACAGCGGCGCGAACATGCTGACAGGCCTTGGCGGCAACGACACCCTGAACGGCGGGGCGGGGAACGACACGCTAATCGGCGGGCAGGGCGACGACACCTATGTCGTCGACGCGGCAGGCGATGTGGTCACCGAACTGGCGGGCGAGGGCACCGATACGGTGCAGACCACGCTGGCGAGCTATACCATGGCCGCGAATGTCGAGATCCTGACCTTCACCAACACTTCGGCCCACAGCGGCGTCGGCAATGCGCTGGCCAACGT
Source organism: Sphingomonadaceae bacterium (assembly GCA_947375105.1). Classification (GTDB taxonomy): domain Bacteria; phylum Pseudomonadota; class Alphaproteobacteria; order Sphingomonadales; family Sphingomonadaceae; genus Novosphingobium. The sequence continues at coordinate 6,880 of CANCET010000068.1, read as the reverse complement.
GATGACCGGCAACTCCGGAGCAGATACGCTCGATGGCGGCGCAGGTGCGGATACGTTGGCGGGCGGCGCAGGCAACGATACCTACGTCGTCGACAATGCCGGAGATGTGACCACCGAGGCGGCGGGTGCGGGGACGGACACGGTCTCGGCCGCGCTTTCGTGGACGCTGGCTGCCAATGTCGAAAACCTGACACTGAGCGGCAGCGGCGCGATCAACGGCACCGGCAACGGCGATGCCACCGTGCTGACGGGCAACACCGGCAACAACGTACTGTCCGGCCTCGACGGCAACGACACGCTGTCCGGCGGACTGGGCAACGACAGCTTGCTGGGCGGGATCGGCAACGACCGGTTGACCGGCGGCAATGGCAACGACACGCTGACCGGCGGCGTCGGCACGGATACCTTCGTGTTCGAAACCGCTCCGAATCTGGCCACCAACTTCGATACCGTGCAGGACTTCACCTCGGGCAGCGACGTTCTGGCGTTCAGCCGCGCGGTGTTCACCGGCTTCGCCGCGACGGGGGCGATGAGCGTCGATGCGTTCTGGTCGGGCGCGGGGGTCAACACGGCGCACGATGCGACCGACCGTTTCATCTACAACACCACAACCGGCGTGCTGTGGTACGACCGCGACGGCACGGGTTCAGCGGCAGCGGTGCAGGTGGCCACGCTGACGGGGCATCCGGGGCTGGCGTTCAGCGATTTCCAGATCATCGCCTGACGGCGTTATCCTTCCGCCGCGATCATCCGGGCAAGGGTCTGGCGGAAGCGGAACGAGGCGAGGTCGTTCTTGAGGTCGATGCCGGGCGTGGGGCTGGTGTCCATGCCGATCTGCACGGCGTTCAGGATCACGCGGTCTTCCTCGAAGGCGTGCGTCACGTCCTGCGTGAATTCCTCCGAGACGGCAGAATCGTCAGGCGCGAAGTTCCTCAGTTGGAACCAGAAATAGCGCGTCTGCTGCGCGTTCACCGGCGTGAGGAAATTGAAGCTGTCCATGCAGAAGGCATCGGCATGGAGCGGCTCGGTGCAGCCGCTGGTGCCGGCGGGCACGAACACTGCCTTGATCACGGCGTTGGACGGATAGCGCATCTCGTAGTGCTGGTAGCGGTCCGCGCGGCCCGTGAAGCGCAGGAATTTGGCGTAGAACGGCGCGGGCTGTGTATCCGTGAGCCAGCGCGCCGCGGTGACGCCGTTCGGCCTCGCGGTGGTCTCGATCGGCACCGCCGCGCAGGAGGCATCGCCGAACGAGCCGGGATGCACCCAGGTGACGTGGGTGGGATCGAGCAGGTTGTCGACCACGTAGAGGTAATGACAATCGACATGCATCACCGGCCCGCGGTTGTAGCCCCAATCGCGCGAGCCCCACTGCGGGATTTCGACAATGGCGCTGGGATCGGCCGCAGCCGGATCACCCATCCAGATCCAGACGAGGCCATAGCGTTCCGCCAGCGGATAGGCGCGCACACAGGCCTTCGGAGGTGCAGCCTGCGTCGGTGCGGCGATGCAGGCGCCCGACGTATCGAACGTGAGTCCGTGATAACCGCAGACGAGGGTGTCGCCCTCGCGGCGGCCCAGCGAAAGCGGTAGCTTGCGGTGCGGACAGGCATCCTCAAGCGCCACTGGCCTGCCATCAGCTGCGCGAAACAGGACGACGCGCTGCCCGAGGATCTCCAACGGCGTGAGTGCCGAGGTGATCGCATCGGCCCAGTCGGCGACGTACCAAGCGTTGTTGAGGAAGCCTTCGGCGCCGAGGCCGCGGCTCACGCGTCGGCTCCGCCTGCCGCCTGTTCGTGGTGGCGGATCACTTCCTCGATGATGAAGCGCAAGAACTTCTCGCTGAACTCGGGATCGAGCTTGGCATCCATCGCGAGCGCGCGCAGCCGGGCGATCTGGCGTTCCTCGCGCCCCGGATCGCTGGCCGGCAGCTGATGCGCCGCCTTGTGGGCGCCGACCGCCTTGGTGATGCGAAATCGCTCGGCCAGGATGTGGATCATCGCCGCGTCGATATTGTCGATGCTCTGGCGGTAACCTGCCAGCACCGGATCTTCGCTCATTTGCCTTCCCCCGCTCGATCACGACGTCCTTAGGTGCCGTGCCTTCAACTTGCATCTTGCCAAGCGCCGGTGGGCAGGCCAAGCGAATGGGCGATGACCGCGACCATCCACCCGCTCCCCCGCCGCGCCGAGCCTACGCTGCAGCCGCTCATGGCGCTCGTGGCCGATGGCATGAACAGTGTCAACGAAGTGATCCTCGGCCGGATGCAATCGCGCATTCCGCTGATCCCGGCGCTCGCTGGCCACCTCATCGCCGGCGGCGGCAAGCGCATGCGCCCGATGCTCACGCTCGCGAGCGCCTCGCTGCTGGGATACGGCGGCAGCCGCCACTACAAGCTCGCTGCAACGGTGGAGTTCATCCACACCGCGACCTTGCTGCACGACGATGTGGTCGACGGCTCGGGCATGCGGCGCGGCAAGCAGGCAGCCAACATCATCTACGGCAATCCCGCCACAGTGCTGGTGGGCGATTTCCTGTTCAGCCGCAGCTTCGAGCTGATGGTTGAGGACGGCAGCCTCAAGGTGCTGAAGATCCTCTCCAACGCCTCCGCCGTGATCGCGGAAGGCGAGGTTGATCAGCTCGTCGCGCAGCGGCAGGTCGAGACGAGCGAGGAACGCTACCTCGCGATCATCAACGCCAAGACCGCTGCGCTGTTTGCCGCCGCCTGCCGCATCGCCGCCGTGGTGGCGGAGCGCAACGAGGCCGACGAGCTTGCGCTCGATTCGTATGGCCGCAACCTTGGCATCGCGTTCCAGTTGGCGGACGATGCCATCGACTACGATTCGGACGCCTCCGAAATGGGCAAGGACCAGGGCGACGATTTCCGCGAGGGCAAGATGACCCTGCCGGTGATCCTCGCCTATGCGCGCGGCTCTGCCGAGGAGCGCACGTTCTGGCAGGAAGCGATTTCCGGCGAGCGCAGCAGCGACGCCGATCTCGCCCACGCCATCTCGCTGATCCGCAAGCACGAGGCGGTCAATGCAACACGCGAACGCGCGCGTCACTATGCGCAGCGGGCGATCGACGCGATTGCGGCGTTCCCGGCCAGCGCGGCAAAGGCCGCGATGACCGAGGCAGCGGAATTCGCGGTGGCGCGGCGGTACTGAGGCACCGGTGCCGCGCCGGTGGCGTGGCGCAACCCCAGCGGTCGTGCCCTAGAAGCCGATCCTCGCTCCATCCCACGCGAACAGGCCCCCGCTATCCGCCGGAGCCAGCCGATCCAGCACATCGAGCAGCGCTGCCGCCGAATATTCTGCCGTAAACAGCTTTTCCGCCGCCACGCCGCGCTGGAATGGGGCGGACAGCGCGGTGTCCACGGTTCCGGGGTGGAGCGTGACGGCAAGCGCCTGCGGGTGCGTGCGCGCCAATTCGAGCGCGAGGTTCTTGACCAGCATGTTGAGCGCGGCCTTGCTCGCGCGGTAGGCGTGCCAGCCGCCGAGCCGGTTGTCCGAGATCGAGCCGACGCGGGCGGAGAGCGCGGCAAACACCGCGCGCTTCGTCCGGTGCAGCAGCGGCAGGGCGTGCTTCGCGATGAGCGCGGGACCGATGGTGTTGATGGCGAAGAGTTCGGCCATGCCATCGGCGCTGAGCGCGCGGTATGACTTCTCTGGACCGGAGCCATCGGCGCGGGTGAGGCAGCCGGTCGCGATCAGCACCATGTCGAGCGGGCCGCCAATCCCGGCGCAGGCTGCGGCAATGCTCGCCTCATCGGTCAGGTCGAAGGCGAAGCTGCGCAGCTTGTGTCCGGTCGGTCCATCGCCGCGCCGCGAACCAGCATGCACTTCGGCCACTTCGGCGCGGGCGGCAAGCGCGGAGGCCAGCGCGCCGCCGATGCCGCCTGAGGCACCGAACACCGCGCAGCGCAGGGTGGGGACAATCACGTTCATGCGTCCGGCTTGGCCGCTCCCACGGCCGCTGTCGAGCGAGTCCGAAGGGCAGGCGCTGTATTATATTGCCAATACAGCTTGCGAAGCGGGCATCGGCACGCCACATTGCCCAAACAAGCGCCCCGGCAGGTGCAGCGGGCGGGAGCGAGACGTCAAGCCATGGCCAGTAATTCGACCGAAACCGTATCTCCGATCACCCTGACCCCGCCCGATCCGGTGCCGGTGGTCGCGCCGACGCAGGCTGCCGGCCTCGTGCCTGTGGCGGACGACACCAAGTCGAAGCTCGAAGCGCGGGCCGAGGCATTCGTGGCCGATCTGATCGCGCAGGATGCGGCGAGCCCCGAGTTCGGCAAGCGCGTGGATCAGCTGTCCAACATGGGCCGCAAGGAAATCGTCGCGGCGGCGGGGATGTCGAACCGCTTCCTCGATCGGCCGGTACGCGCGATGGACAAGGACGGCGGCGTCGGCGCGGATCTCGCCGCCTTGCGCCGCACGGTGGAAGAACTCGATCCCGGCCGGCAGGGCAAGCTTTCGGGTCCGCGCAAGATCCTCGGCATCATCCCTTTCGGCAACAAGCTGAAGACGTATTTCGACAGCTACCAATCCTCGCAAGGCCACATCAAGGCGATCCTCGACCGGCTGGCGTCGGGCAAGGACGAGTTGCTGATGGACAACGCCGCGATCGATGTGGAGCGCGGCAAGCTGTGGGAAGCGATGGGCAACCTCGAGCAGATGATCCACATCTCCAAGGTGCTCGACAGCAAGCTGGAAGACGCCGCCGCCGATCTCGACCACACCGATCCTGCCAAGGCCAAGGCGATCCGCGAGACCGCCCTGTTCTACACGCGCCAGCGCACGCAAGACCTGCTCACGCAGATGGCGGTCACGGTGCAAGGCTACCTCGCGCTCGATCTGGTCAAGAAGAACAATGTCGAACTGGTGAAGGGCGTGGACCGTGCCGGTACCACCACCGTTGCCGCACTGCGCACTGCCGTCACTGTCGCGCAGGCGATGACCAACCAGCGCCTCGTGCTCTCGCAGATCACCGCGCTCAACACCACGACCGCGAACATCATCGATTCGACCGGCAAACTGCTGCGCGAGCAGACCGGCAAGATCCACGAAATGGCCGCTTCCAGCACGATTCCCTTGGAAACCCTCCAGCGCGCGTTCCAGAACATCTACGAGACGATGGACACCATCGACACGTTCAAGCTGAAGGCGCTCGATGCGATGAAGCAGACGGTCGACACGCTTTCGGGCGAGGTCGAAAAGTCCAAGGGCTATATCGCCCGTGCCGAAGGCCAGGCGCAGGCGAAGCTGCAGGGAGACGCCACCTCGCCGCTGCTGAGCCTTGAGGGCTGATAGCGAGATGGCGGAAACCGCGTCCGAAAGCAGCCGCATCCTGTCCGAGGCGCGCGCCAGTCTGGTGCGCCAGCAGGCGGGTGGGCGGCGAGTTGGCGGCAAGTCCATCGGGCGCCGCTCGGCAGAACTGAAGCGGCTCCACATGGCGCGCAAGGCCGCGCGCATGGCCTTTGCCGTGATGGCGATCCTGCTGGCCGCGCTGGTGACAGGGCTGGTGATCGATGGGATCGGCTTTACCGGCATCGTCGTTACCTTCCTCGCGATGGTTGCGGCAGTCAGCGCGTTCGCCGCATTCCCCCGGCTCAAGGTGCCCGAACTCGGCGCGCTCAACCGGGGCGACGTGCGCTCGATGGTCGCTCGCACCGAACTGTGGCTCGAAGCCCAGCGGCCTGCGCTTCCCGCGCCTGCGGTGAACCTGATCGATCAGATCGGCGTCCAACTCGATGGCCTAGGCCTCCAGCTCGAAGGCGTCGACCCTGCGGAACCGGCCGTCTCCGAAGTGCGCAAGCTGGTGGGGGAACACCTCCCCGGCATGGTCGAAAGCTACCGCCGCATTCCCGCCAACCTCCGCCGTGAACAGCGCGATGGGCGCACCGCGGATCAGCAGCTCACCGATGGCCTTGGCAAGATTTCGCTGGAAATCGACGCCGTTACCCGCCAGCTCGCGGCCGGTGATCTCGATGCGCTTGCCGTGCGCGGCCGCTTTCTCGATTACAAGTATGGTGACGGGCTGGAGCAGACGGCACCGCAACTCGTGGCCCCGAAGGCAGAAGGCTGATGCGCGTTTCGATCCCCCACACCCTCGGCAAGGACGAATTGCGCCGCCGCATGACTGCACGGCTGGGTGATGCCGAAGACAAGGCCAAAGGCCTGCTCGGCAGCCTCGCCACGATCGAGACGACCTGGGCCGATGCCGATACGCTGTCGCTGCTGGTGAGCGCGATGGGCTACACGATCCCCTGCACGGCGACGATCACCGAGGATAGCCTCGATTTCGAAGTCGAGATCCCGGCAGGCGCTGGCTTCGCCCGGCGCATGATCGAGGCGGCGGTGCGCGAGAAGGGCGAGAAGCTCGTCGGCTAGAGCGTTTTCGAAGCAGGTGGAATGACCTGCTGACCCGGAAAACGCGGCAAAACAAAAACCTGGAGCAGCCGATCCGATGCAATCGGGTCGGACTCTGCTCCAGGGGCCTCCGGCAGGCGCTGTCGTGCGTCCGCCGGAGGATCGTTCCCGTCACCCCATCGGGTACATGATTTCGCGGCTCACCGCGTTCACGGCCTTCATCGCTTCCTCGGGCAGCACCAGATCGGCGGCGGCGAAGATCGGGGCGCATTGTTCCTCGGTCGTCACGCCGACGATGGTCGAGGCCACGAAATCGTGCTGCTTCGACCATGCGACCGCGAACGTGACCGGATCGAGGCCGTGTTCGGCAGCGATCTTGGCAAAGCGTTCGGCGGATTCGATGGACTTTTCGTTGACGAAGCGGCGCGCCATGCTCGCCTGCCGGCCCCCCATTTCGAGGTACTTGGAGAAGCGCGCGCCGTCGGGCCGGGCGCCGCCGCTGTATTTGC
>CANCET010000067.1 GCA_947375105.1 Sphingomonadaceae bacterium | reverse complement strand
TTCGGCGCACACGTGGCGAGTTGGGTAATCACCTTGGTGTCGCGGTTGGCAACGAAGTTGCAGAAATTGCCCTTCAGCTTGCCGTCATTGTAAGCACCGCTGCTTGAGAGGGTGATTTTGCCAAGCTTGAGTTCGGCATCGTATTCGATACCCTTGACCTGGGCCTTGCCGGCGTTGCCAGTGTAGCCTGCACCCTGCGCACCGGCCACGACGAGGCCGTACTGGATGTTGTTCCATTTCTCGAGATAGATCGCCGCATTGAGCCGGAACACATTGTTGAAGGTGCCCTTGAAACCGACCTCGAAGTTGGTGAGCGTCTCGGACTCATAGGCCGGTGCTGCGACGACGACCTGCGGCTGCGTATCGGTCTTGCGCAGACGCAGCGGGCGGTTGTAGCCGCCGGGCCGGAAGCCGGTCGAATAGTTGGCATAGAGCAGCTTCTGGTCGGCAAACTGCCAATCGACCACAACCTTGTGCGTTTCGCCCTTTTCGCTGTAGCGGCCGATGCTCTGGGGATCGAGCGCGTTGGTGTTGCGGCACTGCAGGCGTGGGCCCGTGAGTGGAAGCGGGCAGCCGGTGGCGCCGGTCGGCAGGAAAATCGATGGTGCGACAGCAGCCGAAGCGCCCACCCCCTGGAACCCGGCAGTGGCAAAGTCGGTCCAGAAGTACCGGATGCCGCCAGTGACCTTGAGCGTTGGCGTGATGTTGTAGTGGGCTTCGGCAAACACGGCCGTATCGTGGTAAAGCGTATCGAATTCTTGCAGGTAGTACGCGTCTCCGCGGACCGCGGGCGTGCCGAGGACCATCGTTCCGCCTTGCGCTTCGGGAATGCCGAACCCGGCGGGATTGGAATCGCCGCCGCCCGATGCGGTGTAGCCAACGATCTGATCGAGACCGCGGATCGCGTAGTAATCGTTGAATTCATTCTTCTGGCGCTGATAGAAACCGCCAACAGTCACATCGAACGGCCAGGTCTTGGGCGTCGTCAGGCGAACTTCCTGGGTGAACTTGCGGTTGCTGATATCGGTGTGATAATACTGGTTCGGATTCAGCAGCTTGTTGCACTTCAGCGTGGCGCCTGATCCGGTGCACCCGGACTTGTCGAAGAACTGCAGGTAGTTTTCATACCCGGAACCGAAACTGTCATAGGTGACGGTATAGTAAGTGTAATCGTTGTTGATCTTGCGGTCACGGTAGTAATAACCCGTGGCGGACACGAGATCGAAATCGCCAATATGGCCATGGACAGTCAGCGATGCCTGCACCCACTTGTCATCGTTGCGGGTCAGATCGTAATCGTGCACCTGAAGATCGCCCACGCGCGGGTCGAACCCGAAGTAGCCGTAGGAGATCTGGCGCTGAGCCGTGGCTGTGGGCGTGACTTCCCACCCATCCGCGACGTCCCACAGCATCGAAAGACGGCCGCCGTATTCGTAGACGGGGTTGTAATCCTTCTGCGCGATGGCCGCGTTGGACAATGTGTAGGACGTAGCCGGGTTGTTGTCGCCCAGGTTGAGCACTGCCGGGCGCGGGTTCGGCCGCAGCGGGTGCTCGCTATCGCCGCTGATGAACTGCCCCTTGTTGTCGGTGTTGTCGATATAGCCGCCTTCCTTGCGATAGTAGCCCATCGCACGGATCGCGAGACGATCGTTGACCGGTATGTTGATGTACGACTTGATCGTACCGCCCATGCCGCCTTTGCCGAACTTGTTGACTTCGCTGTCCGCGCCGAATTCGAACTTGCCGATCTTCGGCTTGGCGGTGATGAAGCGCAGCACGCCCGCGAGTGAGCCTGCACCGAACAGGGTGCCCTGCGGACCGGAAATCGCTTCGAGCCGCTCCATGTCGTAGACTTGGATATCCGGGACTTCCTGGCCGGTGATCGGGATTTCGTCGAGGTAGTAGCCGACCGAGGCATAAGCACCGCCCGCTGGCACGATGCCGCGGAAATAGACTTCATTGCGGCCAGGGCCAATGCCCGCGAACGAAACCGAAGGGAGCAAAGCCGCGTAATCCTGCAGGCCCTTGACCTGGCGCTGCGCAAGGAAATCCGACGAAAGCGCCTGGATCGCGATCGGCACTTTCTGGACGTTTTCAGACTTGCGGGTGGCAGTAACGATGATTTCGTCAAATCCGCCGGTGGGCTTGGTCTCGTCGGCAGGAGCGGCCTGCGGAGCAAGGGATTCCTGCGCGAACGCGGCCTGCGGCGCGGCGACGCCGGTAAGGATGGTGGAAAGGCACAGCGCCCTCAGCGTGTGCGACCGGCGACCGGTTTTTTTTGTCATAGCGTAGGCTCCCTGGGATACTCTGGTCGGTAATGGCTCCTTGCGTTCGTTCCTGCGGTGCGACCTTTGGCCGCCATAAGCACCGTTTGCACGGTGCCATCACCCGGGTCTCTCCGCCTGCGATTTCGCAGTTTGCGAAAAACCCTTGGGCCATGGGCGCTTAGTGCCCTCTGGCCATGCCATGCCGAGGCACGGCGCATTCTGTCTCGGTATTTCCCCCGAACCGCATCATTCCTGACGCATGTCCTTTGGGGAAAGATGCGCGATTGTCATAGAGAGTCAACATCCTTTTTCGCATTTGCAGCATGTGCCGGACCAACAGGCCCAGACCAACAGACGTTGCACCCGCAGCAAAACCTGCACATGATATGCCGCGCAGCAATAGCGGGATACTTGATGAACAAAGCCAGCCCTATTGCCCCGGGGCACCCCGCAGCCCGCGATGCCGCACTGCGCGGCGCGCTCGATGCTGCGGCCGGGCGGATCGATGCTGAACCGGCGGCGGCGCTTGGCGTGGCAGAGGCCGCGCTGGCGCAGATGCCTGGCCTGCCGCCCGCGCTGTTCGTTGCAGCCCAGGCGCTGCGCCGCCTCGGCCGCGCGGCTGAGGCCTGCACACGGCTTGAGGCGATGGCCGGCGGCGCGCGGCGGCCGCCCATGGTGCTGTGGGAACTGGCGCAAGCGGCAAGCGAGGCCGGACGGCCCGGCGCTGCCATCGCCGCGCTCGAGGCGCTGACACAGCAGCAGCCCACGGTTGCCAGCGGCTGGTTCCTGCTCGCCGCCGAACTGCGCAAGGCCGGGCGCGACGAGGACGCCTGGCGCGCGGACCTTTCCGCCGTCCACGCCGCTTCGCGCGATCCCGAACTGCTTGCCGCTGCGACGGAGATGAACGCGGGCAGACTGGACGAGGCGCAAGCCAAGCTGACCGCTCGGGCCGCGCGCTTGCCCGAGGACCCTGTCGGCACGCGCATGCAAGGCGAACTTGCATGGCGGCGCGGTGACATGACCGAAGCGCTGCGGCTCGTCGAGCGCGCGGTTGTGCTGGCGCCCGGTTTCGATCTGGCGCGCGATTTCCTTGTGCGGCTGCTGATGCAGGTGAACCGCCTGCCGGATGCGCTGGTCCACGCCGAAGTGCTGGCGCAGAGCCCGGTTGGGGCCAGCGCGGCGCAGCTTGTGCTCTCGTCGGTGCTGGTGCGGCTCGGCGATCAGGAACGCGCGCGCGGCATCTATCAGCGGATGCTGGAGGCCCAGCCCGACCAGCCGCTGCTGTGGCAGAACCTGGGCCATGTGCTCAAGACGCTGGGCGAGCAGAGCGAGGCGATTGCGGCCTACCGCGCTGCGGTGACCCGCCAGCCGACGCTGGGTGAGGCGTGGTGGAGCCTGGCCAACCTGAAGACGGTGAAGCTGGCGGGCGAGGATATCGCGCAGATGGAAGCCGCGCTGGCCGCGCTGCAGAGCGAGCAGGGCCGGGACGAGGACGTGTTCCACCTCCATTTCTCACTCGGCAAGGCGTATGAGGATGCGGGCGATGCGGCGCGTTCGTTCGGGCATTATGACAAGGGCAATCGCCTGCGCCGCACGCTGGTGCGCTATGATGCTGACGTGCTCTCTGCCGAGGCGGGGGCGGCGGCAGCGACATTCACCAGCGCCTTCATGGCGCAGATGGGCGGGGGCGGGTGCCCGGCTCCGGACCCGATTTTCATCGTCGGCCTGCCGCGTTCGGGCTCCACGCTGGTCGAGCAAATCCTCGCCAGCCACAGTCAGATCGAAGGCACGATGGAGCTTTCGGAAATGATGGTAATCGCCGCGCGGCTGCAATCGCGGGTGGACGAGGGCGAGTTTGCCGATTTCGCTGCGATGGTGCGTTCGCTCGGGCCGGCCGAGCGGCTGCGGCTGGGCGAGGAATACATCGAGCGCACGCGCGTCCACCGCAAGACCGATGCCCCGCGCTTTACCGACAAGATGCCCAACAATTGGCAGCACGCCGGGCTGATCCGGCTGATCCTGCCCAACGCGAAGATCGTGGACGCGCGGCGGCATCCGATGTCATGCTGCTTTTCAGGCTGGAAGCAGCATTTCGCGCGTGGGCAGACGTTTACCTATGATCTGGTCGAGATCGGGCGCTACTACCGCGATTACGTGCGGCTGATGGCGCATTACGATGCGGCCGCGCCCGGCGCGGTCCACCGCGTGATCTACGAGCGCATGGTGGCGGATACGGAAGCCGAAGTCCGGCAATTGCTCGATTACCTTGGCCTGCCGTTCGAGGAGGGCTGCCTCGAGTTTCACCGCAACACGCGCGCGGTGCGCACGGCGAGTTCGGAGCAGGTGCGCCAGCCGATCTACACCGATGCGGTGGAGCACTGGAAGGCATTCGCGCCGTGGCTCGGCCCGCTGGAAGCGGCGCTGGGCGATGTGGTGCCGTGCTATCCTGAAGTGCCCGAAAGCTTGCGGCCCTAGAGCAGGATAACATCAAATGGAGTCGTCTGCCCGGACTTGATCCGGGCCTTGGCTTTCTGTTTTCGCCCCCACGCCAGACGAACAGCCCAACCCCGTGTCAAGCACGGGGTGACGGCAACAAGCTTAACGGTAAGTCTAGCGGACAGACTTAGCGGATCGCGACCCGCACTCCGGCCCACAGCGTGCGCGGGGTGCCCAGATCGATCGAACCACCCGAATTGCGTGTCACCACCGTTTCGTCCCACAGGTTCTCGCCGCGCAAGACGAGGCTGAAGATGCGAGTGAGCGGGACTTCGGCATAGGCATCGAGCGTGGTGGCTGCGGGCAGCAGATCGGTTTCCAGATCGTCCTCATACTGCGCGCCGGTGTGGCGCAGCGTGAGCGCCAGGGTGGTGCGCGGCGAGGGACGCCAGGCTGCCGTGGCGCTGGCGGCGTAGCGCGGGGTCTGCGCCGGGCGCTTGCCGTCGAGTGCGGTGCCGGGGGCTTCGACCTTGGCGTCGGTATAAGCGAACGAGCCGCCCAGCGAGATCGCGCCGAGCTTCGCGTTGGCGCCGAGTTCGAGCCCCTTGGCGTGGACGGCATCGACGTTCTGCCGCTGGCGCAAGTTCTCGCCAATGGTCACGTTGGCGATGGCGTGGCGCACCTTGTTGTCGAACGCGGTGGCCGACACTGAGACGCCCTGCAGCGGCTGCCAATCGAGCCCGCCCTCGAAGCCGCGCAAGGTCTCGTTCTCGAGCGCCGCGTTGGCCTTGGTGACAACGGGGAACACGGTGAACGAGCGGTAGAGTTCATTGAGCGTCGGCTGGCGCAGGCCGGTATAAGCCGCGCCGCGCAGCGCGAGACCGCGGGTGAGCGTGAACACCGCGCCGCCGCGGTAGCTGCCCTGCCAGCCCGAACGGTTGGGATAGGCAACCAGCGGCGGAGCGCCGGCGATGGTCTGCTCCAGCTTGCCGCCGCTGACCGACCAGCGGTCCGCGCGCGCGCCGGCGGTGAAGACCACCGGGCCCAGTGTCCAGTCATCCTCGACAAACAGGCCGAGATCGCGGTTGGTGCCGCCCGCGCGGCGCTGGCCGGAAATCTGTCCCTGCGTGTAGACGTCTTCCTCGGTGCGGCCTTCGCCGGAGCGCCAATCAGCACCGAGGCGCAGCACGTGCGCCTTGTCTATGGGCGGGCGCACCTCGAGCTTGCCGCCGATGCCGGTGGACGGCGTCGCGCGCTGGTTCAGCGTGGGCTGGAAGCTGCGCGCGCTGATGACGATGTTGTTGAAATCGCGGCTCTGGACATAGGCGAGCGCATCGAACTGCCACGCCCCGCGCCCGACCAGACGCAGGCTGGCATCCTGCCCGCTGGCCGCTGTATCCGCCCCAGCAAAGCGCAAGGTGCGCGCATCGTGGAACGCGGCGACGCGGGCCTGCAGTTCGATATCGGCGGTGAGCGGTGCGACCGCGCGCAGGGATGTCGACCAGCTTTCATAGCGGGCGCGCACGCTGGCGGGGACACGCTGGTCCTCGGGCGTGGTCCAGAAACCGCGGCCACGGTCCCACCGGCCCGAGGCGACGAGATAGCCCGCACCGAGCTTGGGCGCGAGGGTGGCGGAAAGCTCGCTTTCGCCGCGATCATCGACGAGCGCGCGGCCGCCGAACAGGCCGAGCTGGTCCGGCCCCGCGCTGGTCAGATCGATGGTGCCGGCAACTGCGCCTGCGCCGAACGCGCCCGAGCCGCCGCCGCGCGTCACCCGCGCCATGGCGAGGCGTTCCGGCGCCAATGCAGAGAGCGGGACATAGCCGAAGAACGGGTCCGCGACTGGAACGCCGTCGAGCAGCATCAGTGTGCGGCTGGTGGCATTGCCGCCCAGCGCGCGCAGCGTGATGCCTTGCGCCGACGGGTTGGAGGCGCGGCTGTCCGACCTGCGGAACTGCTGGAACCCGGCCGCAGCAGAGAGTGCGTCCTCGATTCGGCCCGAGGCGGCGACCGCGAGGCGATCCGCGCTGATGTCCTGCACGTCATAGGCGACCGCAGCGGGCGCGGCATCGAGGCCGCGTCCGGTCACGACGATCTGGCTGGGCGCAGCCTCGTCGGCATGCGCAAGCGAAGGCGCGGACGCTCCGGCGAGGAGCATGACAGCGGCGGCAGTACGAAGCGGACGCGGCACGGGCTGAGAGCTTTCATGACAGGGAATTGCGTTCGTGCCGTCGCCGGGGCAGCGCGCACTGTCAAGTGTGCGGCGGTGAGGGCGGTGTAACCGGCGGGCCGGTGTCGGCGAACCCGGGAGCATCTCCAGCCACCGGAACCTCTGCCATGCGCCGTCCGCCTTCCATGCCCCGCCTCCTCGCGACGCTTGCCCTGCCTATCGGTCTTGCCGGATTGGCGCTGCTTGCAGGCGATGCTTTTACCCGCACGGTGGAAGCAAGCCCGGTGCCCGGCCTGCAAGCGGGCGCCGTGCCGTCTGCGCCGGTGCTGGTGGAATTGTACCAGAGCGAAGGTTGCTCCAGCTGCCCGCCAGCGGAGGCCTATCTGAACGGGATAGCCGACCGGGCAAACGTGATTCCGCTGGCCTTCGAAGTGACGTACTGGGATTACCTCGGCTGGAAGGACCGCTTTGCCAGCCCGGCCTTTACCCAGCGCCAGCGCGATTTTGCCGCGCGCTCCGCCAGCCACGAGGTTGCGACACCGCAGTTCTGGATCAATGGTCAGCAGAGCGTGACCGGTGCGAATCCGCGCGCGGTGGAGGCTGCGATTGCCACTGCGCGCACCGCCGCACCGGTGCCGCGCGTGGGCGCGGACGCGGTGACCATTGCAAAGGGCGCGGCCCCGGCGCGGCCGGCCGATGTGTGGCTGGTGCGGTTTGATCCGCGCGTGATCGCAGTGCCGATCAGGGCCGGCGAGAACGGCGGCCGCACCTTGCCGCACCGCAATCTGGTGCGAGAGCTGACGCGGCTGGGCAGCTGGAACGGCGAGGCGGTGCGCTTTGCCTATGCGCCTGCCGCAAGGGGCTTGCGCAGCGCGGTGTTCCTGCAGGATGGGCGCGGCGGCGCGGTGCTGAGTGCGGGGGTGATCAGCCGCTGATCGGTTCGGCGAGCGGGGCGAGCAGGCGTGCCAGTGCGGCGCGATCCTCCTCCGCCACGCGGGCGCCGAGCGCGGTCTCGATCGCCTCGGCATAGATCGGCCACATCGCAGCGCGCATCGCGAGGCCTTGGATCGTCAGGGCGAGGGTGTGGCCGCGCGCATCGTCCGGGCAAGGCGTACGCGTGACGAGACCGGCCTTCGCCATCCGCTCGATCAGCCGCGACAGCGCATATTGCTCGGTGCCGAGCCTGGTTTGCAGATCGCGCGGGCGCTGCGCACCGCTCCGTTCGAGCGCGAGCAGCACATCGTACCATTCAGGCGGCGGCAAGCCGACAGTGCGAAGCGTAGCTGCGCAATGTTGCCCGGCCACGTCTGCCGCGCGCAGCAAGCGTGTCCAGGCCAGCAAGGTCGTCGCAGCGGGCAGGGCCATGACAGAAGCGCCTTTCGATGCGGATGCATGGAAATTCCCATGCGCTTGCATCGAGAAAGATGATGCGACTGCATGGGAAAGTCCATGCAAGTGCGACTACCTAGCCGGCCTCGCCCTCGGCCTAGCCGGCCTCGCCCTCGGCCGCTTGCGGCTCGGGACCGGTCAGCATGTTTTCGCGTGCGGCGCGGGGATCGCCGGTTTCGACCTGACGCGTCAGGCGTGCGGTATCGCGAGTGCGGAAAAGGGTTTCGGCGCGGGTAATCGCTTCGTTGCTGAGCCCGGCGTTGTCGAGCGCGATGCGGGCCATCGAGACGGCGGATTCGAAGGTTTCGCGCACGATCAGCGTGGCAGGCGCATCGCGCAGCTTTATGACCGCGCGCCGGTCAAACGCGCGCACATAGATCGCGGCGCGCGGGAATGCCTCGTGTGCCGCCGCGATGATCGGCGCATCGAGCTGATCGCCATCGATGCAGAACAGGATCATCTCGGCCTCGGCCGCGCCGGCCTGGCGAAGCATGTCGATCCGCGTCCCGTCGCCGAAGTAGACCTTGGCGCCGAACGTGCCAGCCACGTCGATCATCTCGATATCGGTGTCGATCAGCGTCACGGTGATCCCGGCGGCCTGCAGCACCTGTCCGACGGCCTGCCCGAAGCGGCCGTAGCCGACGATCAGCGCACTGGCGCCGTCGTTGCTCGGCCCCTCGCGGGAGCCGGCGGCGGCGGCAACCGGTTCGGCGCGGAAGCGGCGCGTCGCGATCATCAGGAACGGCGTGGTCGCCATCGAGAGCGTGACAACCGCGCCGAACAGGCTTGCCGCCTCCGGCGCGATGAGCAGCGCGTGGCTGGCCTGCGCGAAAAGCACGAAGCCAAATTCGCCGCCCTGGCTGAGCAGCAGGCCAAGCGCCAACGCGCCGCGCCACGGCACGCCGAACAGCCGCGCCAGCCCGAACATCACCGCCGCCTTCACCGTGATGAGCATCAGCGCCATCGACAGCACGAACAGCGGATCGCGCGCGATCGCGCCGAGATCGAGCATCATGCCGACGGCAAGGAAGAACAGGCCCAGCAGGATCGAGCGGAACGGCTCGACGTCGGCCTCGAGCTCGTGGCGATAGGGGCTGTCGGCCAGCATGACCCCAGCGATGAACGCGCCAAGCGCGGTGGAGAGGCCAAGCAGTTCCATCACCGCGCCCGCCGCGAGCACGGTGAACAGCGCCGCGACCACGAACATCTCACGCTCGCCCATGTTGCCAATCAGGCGAAACAGCGGGCGGATGAGGAAGCGCCCGGCTCCGACCAGCCCGGCGATGGCGCCGACTGTTTCGAGTGCGAGCAGCCATCCCGGCGGGCCGCCCACATCGGCCGGATTGCGGCTCAATGCCGTAATGATCGTGATCAGCGGGATGATCGAGAGATCCTGGAACAGCAGGATCGAGAAAGCGCGTTCGCCGAACCGGGTCTTGAGGCGGCCCGAGGATTGCAGCATCGGCAGGACCTGCGCGGTCGACGAAAGCGCCAGCGGCAGGCCCAGCGCCAGCGCGGCGGCGGACGAGAAACTGGTGGTCAGCATGATCGCCCCGGCAATCGCCAACCCGCAGATCGAGACTTGCAGCAGGCCGAGCCCGAGAATGTCGCGCTTCATCTTCCACAGCTTCGAGGGATCGAGTTCGAGTCCGACGAGGAAGAGCAGCAGCGTGATGCCAAGTTCGGCAAAGCCGAGCTTCTGTTCGGCATCGCCGACCATGTTGAGCACAAACGGGCCCAGCACCGCGCCCGCGACCAGATAGCCCAGCGTGGCGCCCAGACCGAGGCGGCGGAACAGCAACACGAAGGCGAGCGCGAAGCCCAGCAGCAGGAAACCGTCGTGAAGGATCGAGGCGGGGGGAGGGGATGTCACGCCCCGGTTGTCAGGCCTTGGGCGGGCAAGGTCAACCGTGCTTGGCGCGCGGTCCGCGCCGGATCAATCCTATTGACACCAATGTAGGCAGCATGGTTCCTTCCGCGCCAGACCACAAGGGAGAGATCCATGTCTGTTGCCGGCAAGTATGAATGCGTGACTCGTTCGCCGATGGGCGATCAAACCTCGATCCTCACCGTCGAAGTCGATGGCGACAGCTTCAGTGGCAGCAATTCGGGGCCGATGGGCAACATGGCGATCACCGGCGGCAGCGTCGACGGCAACACGATCAGCTGGTCGAGCGACATCACTGTGCCGATGCCGATGAAGCTTGATTGCAAGGCCACGATCGACGGCGATGAACTGTCCGGCACGGTAACCGCCGGGATGTTCGGCAGCTTCCCGATGACGGGCAAGCGTATCGGCTGATAAGCCGGGCCGGGGAAGGGCAGTGCTCCCCCCGGCTTCCCCCCGGCTTTAGCGCGTGCGAACGCGCTTGAATGTACCCGAGAAGGCCAGCACGGGCGCGCCGTCCGCGGTGATCAGCCCCCGCGCGAAAACAAGGCTGAACCCGGCGCGGATGACTTCGCCGCGCGCTTCCAGCAATTGTCCCGCACGCGCCGGCCCGACGAATTCGCTGTTGAAGGTCACGGTCACGCCGCTCATCTCCTCGCCCGTGCCGCTGGCGATCATGAACAGCGAGAAGTCTCCGAAAGTCATCAGGCAGCCGCCGTGGATCGTGCCATGTGCGTTGCAGTTTTTCGCCTGAGGGCGGAACCCGGTGACGAGGCCCTGTTCGTCGCGGCGAACATGGAACGGGCCGACATCATCCTCGAACGGATCGTTGCCCGCCCAGTGATACCATCCTGCCCACGCGGGATCAGTCGCCGGTTCAAGCTTGCCTTCGAACGGTGGGGCGTTGGTCATGATGCCTTCACGGGACTCGCTGATGCTGAGCCCGCCGCCCTAGAGCATGAAATCACCTGCGGCCAGTGTCAGCCCCGGGGCCAGCCGGATATAGAAATCACCGATTCCATCGCCATTGTAGTCACCCACGAGATAGGTCGCGGTGTTCGTGTGGGTAACCTGCAATTCGCTGCCATTCCCGCTGAACGCCGCAGTGCCGATGAACGTGAAGGCCTGATCGCCGCCAACTAGCGGATTGCTGTCAATCTGGCTCAGGTCGATCTTGTCGCCTTCCGCATGGTTGAAATCGGCGATGCGGTCTGCCGTGCTCGTCGTCGTCGCATCGAGCACGGCCTCCTTGGTGAACACGAACCTGTCAGCCCCCAATCCGCCAGTCATCAGGTCCTGTCCGCTGCCCGGGTTCAGCTGGTCGTTGCCCTTGCCGCCATTGAGCGTATCGGATCCCGCGCCGCCGCTCAGCCTGTCGTTGCCATCTGCGCCCAGCAGCGTGTCCTTGCCGCCATTGCCGGTCAGGATGTTGTCAGCGGCATTGCCTTCGATGCGATTGGCGAGCGCATTGCCGGCACCATTTATGGGGTTCAGCCCGACGAGGACCAGGTTTTCGACGAACTGCCGGCCCGGTGCATCGAGCGTGTAGCTTGCGGAACTGATCACCTTGTCGAGACCGCCAGCGTTGACCGTGCTGCCGACGGCCTTGGTTTCGAAGACCTTGTCGCTGCTGTTGTCCACTTTGTAGATATCGTCACCGGCGCCGCCCAGCATCGTGTCGATCCCCGCGCCGCCATCGAGCACGTTGGCGCCGCTGTTGCCGGCGATCACGTTGGGAAGCGCGTTCCCCGTACCGTTCAGATTATTCGTGCCGACGAGGACGAGGTTTTCGACATTGGCGGTGAGTGCGTAGGAGAGGTTGGCGAAGACCTTGTCGGTTCCCTCGCCGGTCAGTTCGACGACCAGATCCGCCTTGTTGCCGACCCAGTAGCTATCATTGCCAGCGCCGCCTTCCATCCGGTCCGCGCCTGGGTCTCCATGCAGCAAGTCGTTGCCGGCACCGCCGACAAGCCTGTCGTCGCCGTTCCCGCCGTTGAGCGTATTGTTGCCCTCGTTGCCGATGATGGTGTTGGCCAGCGCATTGCCCGTGCCATTGATCGCGCCTGCGCCTGCCTTGAGCGTCAGCTTTTCGAGGTTGTCGCCAAGCGTCCATGAGAGATCCGCGATGACCGTGTCGGTGCCTTCTCCGGTCTTTTCCACGACGTTGTCATCGGACTGGTGGACGAGAAACGTATCATTGCCGGTGCCGCCGGTCAGAACGTTGTGGCGATTGGGCACAACAGCGGTTGATAGGCTCACTGCAAAACTGTCAGTTTGGTATCTCACTCCGGAGCCAAAGTCCGGAATCTCTCCCTGGATGAAAATCTCTATCGTGTATAACCCAGCCGATAGATTCAGATATGTATCCTGGCCGGCAGCAGTAGACGATAGTGTAACGCTATTTCCCAATGAATCAAAGAGTGATGCGTGGGAATCAAGCGTCAGATCTCCGGGCGAAGTGACATTGAAGCTGTAAAATGCATCAACGGTATCGAAGATGGAATGATTGATTTCAATGCGCGCCAAAGGCGATGAACCGACGACATTGCTGAATGAATTGTCGATGGAAACCGCACTTGAGGCATCGATGCCGAAGCTGGTTACAGGGGCTTCAGGGGAAACTCCGCCGATGCCCGCGTCGAGCGTATCACTACCGGCACCGCCATCGATGATATCCGCGCCAACGCCGCCGTTGATGGTGTTGCCGCCAGAATTCCCGGTCAAGACATCATTGAGCGCGCTGCCAGTGATATCGATCCGCTCGATGCTTGTGTAACTTGTGCCGATGCTGTCCAGCGAGCCACTGGGGCCGTCCACCAGCGCCAGCGTGACCGCTCCGCTCTCTGCGCTGAAATCGAGCACGAGCGTATCCGTGCCTGAACCCCCGGCGATCTCGGCCGAACGGGACGCGAAGATCGTGTCGTTGCCAGAGCCTGCATCAACGACGTCGCCGGATCCCGCCGTGATGGTGTCGCTCCCGTCGCCGCCGAACAAGTGATCGATGCCCACGCCGCCCGTGAGAATGTCGTTGCCCGCTTCTCCATAGAGGTCGCTGGCTCCGCTTCCTGCGGTGATCGTATCGTTGCCGTCGTGGCCATGGATCGACTGCGCGGCTGCCGTACCGGCCAGCACATTGTCGCCATCATTGCCATCGACGGTCAGGAAGCGGGTGAGGCGATAGGAGCCGTTTTCTGCATCGGCATAGGTCAGCTGGACGCCGGTGCCGAGATCCACGATGGCCTTGTCGGAATCGACGCCGGCCTTGGTTATCGAAACATGGTCGGCATAGATGAGGACGGTCGTGTCGCCGAATTCCACGCGGGTATAGGCGTTTTGCAGCCCGACTTTGTCGGGATTCAGCAGGCCGACATAGATATCCGGCCCGCCCGGATCCTGAAATCCTGCTGAAATGAAGGCGCCTGGAAAATTGCCGAGGTAGGTGCTGGCATCAGCACCTGCCATAAACGCAAGTTGTTCGTCAGTCGGCTGACCAAATGAAATAATGCCCTTTGACCAGACTACGAAAGTTTTGAAGCTATCTGTCAGATCGCCGTATACGGCTGGAGTGGCAGAGAATTGAACATCACCGTTGCCGAGTTCTGAAAAAAGAATGTAATCGGCGTTGCCATGATTGACGGTTCCATCAGTACCCGCGTTGGGATCAGTGCTGAAAAACTCGCGGAACAGCCAGGAATCAGTATTATCAACAACAATACGGCGGCTGCGTGACATCGTGTGGTCCCCCTGTACGCCAAAACGTCCGCGCTTCGTCCCCGCCTTGCATTAGCACGTTTCGTTAAGCCTAGAATGCGGTATGTCACAAATCTGCATGCCATGGCAGTGTCCGCGTCTTCTTGCAGCCAAACGGGGGCAAGTTTCTGAAATACAGCGCCTTTATCAGTTACAATCACAAGGACAGGGGCTGGGCGGTCTGGCTGCACCGGGCGCTGGAGCGATACGGTATTCCGCCCCGGCTGAGGGGTAGGGATTCACCATTCGGACCGCTGGGCAAGCGCCTGCCGCCGGTGTTCCGTGATCGCGACGAACTGGCCAGCGGCGCCGATCTTGCCGCGGCGGTGCGACAGGGGCTGGAGGATGCGGCATTCCTGATTGTCGTCTGCTCGCCAAATGGCGCGCGCTCTCGCTGGGTCAACGAAGAGATCCGCGCTTTCATCGCCATGGGCAGACGCGACCGGATCCGGCTGATCATTGTCGGCGGCGAGCCGATGTCGGACGATCCAGAGGTCGCCGCGTTGCCGCCGGCGATCCTTGAGGGTTTCGAGACCGAACCGCTCGCGGCCGACGCACGGCCCGGTCAGGACGGCAAGCACGGGGCCAAGCTCAAGCTCCTCGCAGGGATGCTCGGCGTTCCCTTTGACGAACTCCGCCAGCGCGAGGCGGCACGTCGCCAGCGGCGGCTGGCCATCATTGCTGCAGCCTCGACAGTGGGCTTCGTCCTGACGACCGGCCTTGCGATTGCCGCCGTGATCGCGCGGCAACAGGCGGAGGAAGCGCGCAAGATTGCCGAGCAGCGGACGATGACCGCCGAACGCACGCTGACGTTCGTGAAAGGCATGTTCCGCGTATCAGACCCTTCGATCGCGCAAGGCGAGGGCGAGAAGATCACCGCGCGCGAGGTCGTCGATCGCGGCGCGCGGATGCTCGAGACAGGTCTCGAAAAGGAACCGGCGGCACGCGCCGATCTCGGCGTGACTCTGGCCGAGGTCTACAATGCGCTCGGGCTTTACCGGCGAGGCTATGAGATTGTTGGCGCAACGCTCAGGTTCAATCACAAGGAGGGCGATGTCCGGGTGCGCCAACTGGCGACCTTGGCCGAGACACAACTGCTGCTGGGCGACTACGACCGGGCAGCCCTGAATCTGCGCTATGCCCAGAAACTGCTGTCTTCGCCGCGTGTCACGCCGGCGTGGCGTTCGCGCGTCCTCTTTCGTCTGGGCCAGTTGCAGACATCAGAGGGCAAACTGACGGATTCGGACGGTCTCCTGCAGGAGGCGCTGGCGATCGACCGCGCGCAAGGGGCCGAAGGGCGCGGTGATGTGGCGCGCGATCTTGAAGGTCTCGTCGCCAACGCGATCAAATTGAAAAACTTTGTGCTGGCACGCCGGCTTGCCAGCGAGGCACTGGCGATCCGCGTGGCCGTTGAAGGCGAGGCCAGTCCCAGCGTTACGGACAACCGCAATTCGCTTGCGAACATCGCCTATGAGACGGGTGACCTCAAAGGTGCCGAGGCAATTTTCCGGGCCAATCTGGCGAGCGACGAGCATGTTCTGGGGCCGAACCATCCCGATCTTGGCATTACGCTCAACAATCTTGCGCGCATGTTGATCGACCAGCGCCGCTATGCCGAGGCGCTCCCGATGATGGAACGCGCCATTGCGGTGGTCGAGCGGCAACGCGGCACCAAGG
>CANCET010000066.1 GCA_947375105.1 Sphingomonadaceae bacterium | reverse complement strand
CCGGCTGCCGGCGGTCGACGCGGTAGGCAAGACCGGCTGAGGGGGCGAGCGCCTGATCGGGGCCGATATCGTCGAAGCCCTGTTCGAGCACGGCCTTGATTTCCGCCCCGGTCATGGTTTCGGTGATGAGCGCGCTGCCAAACGGCTGGGCAAGGTAGATATCGCCGAAGGTGACAGTGCCATCGGCGGCTGGAACAATCGCGGCGCGGATGCCGAACGGGTTCATCAGCGCGATCTGCGCGCCGGCGGAATGCGTCGCTTCAATCTGGGCATCGGCGATCAGATTGCCGAGCGGGCCACCAAGATTGACGCCGCTGCCCTCCCCCTTGCCTGCCGGGCCCGATAGCTTGCCCACGGGCCGCGTGGCGAAAGCCTTTGCGGCATCGACATAACGCTGCACATAAGCGGCGATATCGGGGCGCGGCGCGTATTGCGGCACCAGCGCGGATAGCGCGACGGGGCCCTTGGCCGAGGTGAACGGCTGCGACTGGATAATCAGGTTGCGCGCGCTGCGAGTGATGACGCGGTGGTGGGCCGGATCGATGGTCAGCGTGATCTCGGTCAGTTCCTTGCCATAAAGCCCCGCGCTGGTGAGCAGCAGCGGATGAGCCGGATCGCGGGTGGGCAGCTCGCAAATGTAGTCGGCATGGGTGTGGCCCGAAACGACGACATCGACCCCGGGCGCGAGACGATCGAGAATGGGAGTGATCTCGCCCGCAAAGCCCGCGCAGCCATTGGGATCGGGCGCACCGGACGCGCGGCCACCCTGATGGATCAGCACGATCACCGCATCAGCCCCTTGCGCCTTGAGCTTCGGCACCTCGGCGTTGATCGTGTCCGCCTCATCAGCGAAAGTGACATCGGCGATCCCGGATGGATTGACCAGCGATGGCGTGCCCTTGAGCGTCAGCCCGATCACCCCGACGCGAACGGCCTGCGCGCCGGTTCCGAACGTGCGAATCGCGCTCGGCGGAAATAGCGGAGCACCGGAGGCGGTCAGCGTGCTGGCGGCAAGATAGCGGAAACGCGCGCCCGCAAACCGTTCGAGCTGGCAGGGCTCGCGCGGGGTGAGCTTGTCGCAGCCGCCCGTTTGCAGGCGCAGCAGTTCGCGCGTCCCCCGGTCGAACTCGTGGTTCCCTACCGCCGCATAATCGAGCCCCAGCCGGCTGAGCACTTCGATCGAGGGTTCGTCGAGGAACAGGGAGGACGCGAGTGGGGAGGCACTGATGAGATCGCCCGCCGCGACCGTCAGCGAACGGGGATGGCGCGCACGCAGCGCATCCAGCGCACTGGCGAACCATGCCGCGCCGCCTGCGGGGACTTGTGCGGTGCCGCCCTGCCCGTCCGGCAGGCCCACGCTTTGACGCGGAGGTTCGAGGTTGCCATGGAAATCGTTGAAAGCGAGGACCGCGACCTCGACCGGCGGGGAAGCTGCGGACGGGGCCGAGGCCAGACTGCTCCCCGCACGCGGCGCGGCGCAGGCAGACAGCAACGCGGCAAGTGCGAGCGCTGCAACATGCCGAACGCGGCGACCCGATGTACCTGTGTCCACCATCTACCCGTCTCCGCTTCCTGTACGAACACCAAATCGGAATCGATCAACTACCGACGGCAATTACCGGAGGCAATTACTGGCGGCTCAATTGAAACCGGGCACGGCAATCCCTAAAAAGACGTTTAGGCCTCCCCGGCGACAGGATCATAACATGGCACGCGCCCAGACCGATATCGAAGCCGGACAGGAGCGCCTCGTCGAAGTGGCCTGCGCGCTGATCGAGGAGCGCGGCGGGCAGGCGCTGACCATTCAAGAAGTCGCGCTGCGGGCCGGTATCTCGCCCGCCAATGCGCTGCGCTATTTCGAGAGCCGAGAGGCGCTGCTGGAAGCGGTCGCCGAATACTGGTTCCGGCCCAAGGTCGCGATCATGGAAGACGTGATCGCCAGCGAGCTGCCCGCGCGCCGCAAGATGTACGAGTTCTTCGCGCGCCGCTTCGTGGCCATGCGGGATGCCTACCGCGCCGATCCGGTGGCGCACGAGATGTATGTCGAGCTGGGCAACGAATATTTCGAGCAGGTGCGCAGCTATGTCGACCTGGCCGACCACTATCTCAGCATGATCATCGCCGAGGCGATGGGCGAAGGGCACTTTGCCGGGCTGGAGATCGACATGGCGCTCAGCCTCATCAACCAGATGGTTTCGCCCTACTGCAATATCGGCGTGATGGGCATGCTGATGGACCGGTTGTCTGAGGACAAGCTGGCGCGGATCATCGACGCGGCGTTCGACGGGCTTTCCGCGCAGGACCGCGGAGCCAAGGGCGTTACCGGGCTGCGGGCCGCGTAAGCCGGCAAAGCACGCGGGATAGCCCGCGCCTGCTATGCAAGAACCCGGGTGCGGATCAGGCCGCGCACCAGTCTCCGCGCCGGCCATGCCAGTGTTCGGCAAGGCCTTCGCGCTCCAATGCTTCACCCAGACTGCGCCCGCCGCGCATCACGACGCGCAGTGCGCGGCCATACTTGTCGGTATCGCGCCCCTCGATCGCCAGCGTGAACGGGCCAGCATTGAGCAGGTCGGTCAGCCGCCGCGTTGCGGCCTCGGCGAGGCGCGCTTCGAACGCGCAAGAGGGATGGCCGAGTTCGGGTGCGTTGATATCGGCGATCCGGATCTTGAGGCCGCGGTACCAGAACGTGTCGCCATCCACGACGCACGTGACGCGCCCCGCGCCCTCGCACCGGTCGAAGGCGCCGGCTTCGTGATCCATGCCCGCGGCCGCGGCCCGGATCGGCGTGATGGCGGCTGGCAGCACCAGCGCCAGGGCACTGAATGTGGCGGCAAAGGCGAAAGGGGCATATGGGCGGGTGCGTTTCATACACCGGCCATGGCTCATTTTCCGCCTTTGTTCTCTCCAGTAAAATACTTATAGATTAGATGCTTAGTCAGAAAACTTAGGCATTCTGCGGCAAGTGCGCCCGTCTTTGCGGATACTTAACCACGCACCCCGTAGCATTGCGTTCGCGCAACTGACCGGACCATCCGCCCGATGTACGAACTGCTTTTCCGCAGCCGCTGGTATGCCTTCGCCTGGGCCATGTGCATGGCGGTGAGTGCACTCGTGTTCACCACGACCGGCCTCGGCGCGTGGCTCACCGGCACCCGGCCCGAGGCGCATTCCAACGAAGAAGCGCGCGAGCACCAGTTCCGCAACTGGGCGGAAGACGACAAGCGGCGCTTGGGCGACGAGCAGGGCTATGACCCCTCGAGCCCGGAACTCGTGCGGGACGGCGACTCGCGCCGAGAGGACCGCCGCGATCCGCAGTACCGGAGCGCGCCGTTTGCGGCCGACGATCAGAACGATGCCGAAACCGCCGATATCGACGACGGCGCCAGCAAGGACGGTGCCAGCAAGGACGGGGGCAACAAGGACGGCGGGGACACCGCCGCCCAGTAGCTTACCGCGTGGGGACCGGAACCTCGCCGCTATAATCGTAAAACCCGCGGCCCGATTTGCGGCCGAGCCAGCCAGCCTCGACATACTTCTGCAGCAGCGGCGCGGGGCGATACTTCGGGTCCCCCGTCGAGGCGAGGTAGATCTTCATGATTTCGAGCAGGGTATCGAGCCCGATGAAATCCGCCAGTTCGAGCGGGCCCATCGGGTGGTTGAGCCCAAGCTTCACGCCCTTGTCGATATCGATGATCGAGCCGGTCCCCGAGCCGAGGACGAAAGCCGCCTCGTTGATGAACGGCACGAAGATGCGGTTGACGATGAAGCCGGGCTCATCCTGCGAAAGCACGATTTCCTTGCCGATATCGGCAACGAAGCCGCGCACCGCCTCGATCGTTGCGACCGAGGTGGCAAGCCCGGGGATGACCTCGACCAGCTTCATCAGCGGCACCGGATTGAAGAAGTGGATACCGATGAACCGGCCTGCATCGGGCGAGGAAACCGCCATGCGGGTGATGGGGATCGACGAAGTGTTGGTCGCCATGATCGCGTTCGGCGCAAGGTGCTTGCCCGCTGCCTCGAAGATCTTGTGCTTGATGTCCTCGCGCTCGGTTGCGGCCTCGATCACGAGATCGGCCTCGCCCAGCCGGGCGTAATCACCCACCGGCGTGATGCGCGAAACGGTCGCAACTGCGTCTTCCATCGGAATCTTGCCGCGTTCGGCAAGCTTCAGCAGGCCCTTCTCGATCTTGGCGCGCGCGGCTTCGGCAAGCGCGAGCGAAACATCGGACAGCAGCACGGACTTGCCCGAGGCGGCCGCGACCTGGGCGATGCCCGAACCCATTTGCCCAGCACCGATGACTGCGATTGTCTGCATGATTTGTATCCCGCCTGATTGCACTTTGCGCGCTGCCTAGTGAGGTTTGGCGCGCGTGGGAAGCAGCAGAATTGGGAGGGACTACCTTGAGGCGCCGGGAACCCAGAGCGGGTCATTCCCGGCGTTGATCGCGCGCGCGAGGACAAAGAAGTAATCCGAGAGCCGGTTGAGATAGGCCAGCGCGGAAGGGTTTACCGGCTCTGCCGCCGCCAGGGCCGTGGCAGCGCGTTCGGCGCGGCGGGCGACCGCGCGGGCGAGGTGGACGCGCGCGGCGCCTTCGCTGCCGCCGGGCAGGATGAAGCTGGTGAGCGGGGGAAGCGCTGCATTCAGCGCGTCGATTTCCATCTCCAGGCGGGCGGGCTGCGAGGACACCACGCGCAGGACCATTTCGGACGGCGCGAAATCCGCGCCCCCGACATCGCCGAGCGGCGTGGCGAGATCGGCGCCAAGATCGAACAGGTCGTTCTGGATGCGCTGCAGTGCCGCAGCGCGCTGCGCCTCCAGCGCCAGCGCGGCGAAACCGACCATGCTGTTGAGTTCGTCCACTTCGCCGATCGCTTCGAGGCGCAGATCATGCTTCGCGCGGCGCGACCCATCGACGAGGCCGGTGGTGCCGCCATCGCCGGTGCGCGTGTAGATCTTGTTGAGCTTGACCACGGGAAAGGCTGGTCAGCGGCCGCCGTGGGTGAACAGCAGCAGGATGGCGACCGCCGCGACCGCGAGGCCCTGATACTTGATGCGGTTGAACATCATCTTGTTCTGCAGCAGCTGCATTTCGGTGGCGCGGGTGCCATCACCATCGAGCTCGGCCTTGGTGCTGTTGAGGAACGCACCGATGCCGCGGAGCAGCGAGTAGACCGTCAGTGCCATGAGCACGAGGATCACAGGGACCATGAACAGTATCATGCCGAGAGGTTTAAGCTGTCACTGAGCGAAATGCCAGCGTCAAAGCGCCCCATGGCAAAGGGGGCAGTATCGATGCTGGCAGCCCGCAAGGCTTCGGCCAGCGCCCGGCCATCCTCGCCAGCGCGGCGGCGATCGGCGAGCGAGGGCGCACCGCGCCGCTTGGCGAGCTTGCGGCCATCGGGGCCGATGAGCAGCGGGTGGTGGTGCCAGCGCGGCTCAGGCAGGCCGAGCAACACTTGCAGCAGGCGGTGGACATGCGTGGCGGCGAACAGATCGACCCCGCGCGTGACGACCGTGACACCGTCCTCCGCATCGTCGACCGTGGCGGCAAGGTGATAGCTGGCGGGCGCATCCCGGCGCCAGATCACGACATCGCCGAGCACCTGGGGCCGCGCGCTTTGCGGACCGCGGCGCTCGTCGAACCACGTCAGCGGGCCGGCAAGTTCGGCCGCCTGCTCGACATCGAGCCGCCAGACCGGGTCCGCCGCGGAAAGCGGCGGGTTGCGCAGGCAGGTGCCGGGATAGATCGGCCCGTCCGGCCCGTGGAGCGTGGCGGCGGCGGCGACTTCGGCGCGCGTGCAGCGGCAGGGATAAAGCAGCCCCATCGCACGCAAGTTGTTCGCCGCCTCACGGTAGCTGGCGATGCGGGTGGACTGGGCGGGGACTTCCTCGAACGAGAGGCCAAGCCACGCCAGATCGGCGCGGAATTCATCGGCGAGTTCCGCGCGGCTGCGTGCGCCGTCAATGTCCTCGATGCGGAGCAGAAAGCGGCCGCCAGCTTGCATCGCCCGATCATGCGCGACAATCGCGGCATAGGCGTGGCCCAGATGCAGAGGGCCATTGGGACTGGGGGCAAAGCGGGTTACGATCGGGGCGTTCATGGTGGTGGGTCATAGCCACCTGCCCCGAAAACAGAAACGGCTGCCTTAAGGGGTAAGGCAGCCGTTTTCCGGTGGAATCCCGTCTTGCGGGAAACTGTTCACGGCAGCCGGCTCAGACGAGCGTGGCGCCGAAGAACATGCTGCTGATGCCAGCAGCCAGAACGAGCGAGACGATCGCCGAAGTATAATTACGCATAATGTCCTCCTGTTTTGGGCTCTATCAGGGGACCTCTCCCGTTCGTGTCGCGCCGGCAGGGTGGTGGATTGCAGGAGCGTTTGGAACGAGGCCGCAGATAGGCCTTCGATTGCTTGCTGCAAGTGCGAACGAGGCAAGTGCAGTTGCAATCCATGCAATCAATCTTGATTGGCTACTGATTTACTGAAAATGCTCGATTTTTTGAGCATATACCCTTTGGGGAAGCATGATTATTTCAAAGTCATAACACTAAATAAACCGCATGCACGGCGCGCAATCGTTGCAGCAGGCTTTTTTTCGCCCTCGCTGGACAGCGAAGGCGGACCCCATTATCCGCCAGCCATGAGCATCCAGCCTTCAGAATCGATCCTGATCGTCGACTTCGGCAGCCAGGTCACCCAGTTGATCGCCCGCCGCGTGCGCGAGGCCGGGGTCTATTCCGAAATCGCCCCCTACACGCAGGCCGAAGCCGCCTTCCACCGGATGAAGCCGAAGGGGATCATCCTTTCGGGATCTCCGGCGAGCGTCCCCGCCGAGGGCAGCCCGCGCGCGCCGCAAGTGCTGTTTGACAGCGGCCTGCCGATCCTGGGCATCTGCTACGGCCAGCAGGTGATGAGCCAGCAACTGGGCGGTGAGGTCCTGCCGGGCGATGCGGGCGAATTTGGCCGCGCCTTTCTGACGGTGACCGAGCCTTGCGCACTGTTCGACGGCCTGTGGGCGCCGGGCGAACGGCATCAGGTGTGGATGAGCCACGGCGACAAGGTGACCC
Source organism: Sphingomonadaceae bacterium (assembly GCA_947375105.1). Classification (GTDB taxonomy): domain Bacteria; phylum Pseudomonadota; class Alphaproteobacteria; order Sphingomonadales; family Sphingomonadaceae; genus Novosphingobium. The sequence continues at coordinate 9,206 of CANCET010000066.1, read as the reverse complement.
AGTTCGCGCCGGGCTTCCGCATCGTCGCGGTCTCGGACGGCGCCCCTTTTGCGGTGATCGCGAACGAGGAGAAGAAGTACTACGGCACCCAGTTCCACCCCGAGGTGGTCCACACGCCGGACGGCGGCAAGCTGATTGCCAATTTCGTGCGCCATGTCTGCGGCTGCGCGGGCGACTGGACCATGGCCGAATTCCGCAAGACCAAGATCGCCGAGATCCGCGAACAGGTTGGAGACAGCCGCGTGATCTGCGGGCTTTCGGGCGGGGTCGATTCCGCCGTGGCCGCCGTGCTGATCCACGAAGCGATCGGCGATCAGCTGACCTGCGTGTTCGTCGACCATGGCCTGATGCGGATGGGTGAGGCCGAACAAGTGGTTGGCCTGTTCCGCAATCACTACAACATTCCGCTGGTGCACAAGGATGTCTCGGCGCTGTTCCTCGGCGGCCTTGAAGGCGTGACCGACCCGGAAGCCAAGCGCAAGTTCATCGGCAAGACTTTCATCGACGTGTTCGAGGCCGAAGCCAAGCAAGTCGGCGGCGCGGATTTCCTTGCGCAGGGCACGCTCTATCCGGACGTGATCGAAAGCGTCTCGTTCACCGGCGGGCCTTCGGTGACGATCAAGAGCCACCACAACGTGGGCGGCTTGCCCGAGCGCATGAACATGAAGCTGGTCGAACCGCTTCGCGAGCTGTTCAAGGACGAAGTGCGCGCGCTGGGCCGCGAGCTGGGCCTGCCTGATGTGTTCGTCGGCCGTCATCCCTTCCCCGGCCCCGGCCTTGCCATCCGCATCCCCGGCGAAGTGACGCGCGAAAAGTGCGACATCCTGCGCAAGGCCGATGCGGTCTATCTGGAAGAGATCCGCAACGCCGGGCTTTATGATGCGATCTGGCAGGCCTTTGCGGTGCTGCTGCCGGTGCGCACCGTTGGCGTGATGGGCGACTTCCGCACCTACGATGCGGTCTGCGCGCTGCGCGCGGTTACTTCGACCGACGGCATGACCGCCGACATCTACCCCTTCGATGCCGCCTTCCTGAGCCGCGTGGCGACCCGCATCGTCAACGAGGTGAAGGGCATCAACCGCGTCGTCTACGACTACACTTCGAAGCCGCCCGGCACGATCGAGTGGGAATAAGCCTGACCGCTCGATAACGAGGACCGGGTGGCCAGTTCGGGGCCAATAGCCCGATCAGGCAGCGAGGCGCTGCGGCGGCTGTGGTTTCCAATGCCGGGGATGGTCCGCCGGATTGGACCCGCGGTCCGAAGCAACCGTGGCGATGTCATCGATCCCCATGAAGCGAAGCTGGGTGTGGATACAGTGCACGCGGTGGGCGGTCATCTCATCGCGGCACCACGGGCCGGTCTGCGCAGCCAGCACCAGCGCTTTCTTGCCGGCGAGCAGACCACGCGGACCTTCGGCGGTGTAGCGGAAAGTGCGGTCTGCGCGGATCACGTGGGTGAACCAGGCTTGCAGATTGGGATCGAGCCCCATGGCATAAAGCGGCGCACCATAGGCCTTGCTGGTCTTCGCGCGGCGGAACCATTCGGCCAGCGCAGGCGTTCCCGTGTGGTGCCCGATCGGTGCGCCGATCACCAGCAAATCAGCGGCCTCCAGTTCGCTCACCAGACGGTCGGAACGTTCGCGCGTCGGGCAGTGCGAGCTTGCACCGACCCCGGTCCAACGGGTTCTTGCCGCCTCGGCCGGAACAAGCCCGGACAGGTCGCGCGGCGTCACCTGCAAATCCGGCACGTGCTCCGCCACCAGAGCGAGCAAACCGGCAAGCTGGTCGTGAATCCAGGCCCGATCGGACGAAGCATCGGGAAACAGGGCGAGAGCATGCATGGGGTGCTGATATCCGGGAATTGGCGCGCGCTGGTGCAGCGAGCGGACCCGGAACAGCACCAGAAGCGAGAGGATTCGCCGAATCCGAATCGTGCCGGTTTGACGGTAAAACCATAAGGTTAGCGCCGAATTGACCGCAGTGTTGCAGCCAGCCCAAGGCCGACCGCTGCGCGCCGACGGTACGGCCCCGTCAGCGCCGCAGGTTGGCGGTTTGCCAGATCGGATTATCCGGACGCGGCAGTTCGCGGTACATGACCGAGGCGCTGCTCCAGATCACGAGATCGCCCGGCTGCCACGCATGCGAATAGACATAGGCCGGCTGGGTTGCCCACGTCCGCAGGCCGCCGAGAAACGCTTCGCTATCGGCGAACTCCACGCCCGCAACCTGAAGCGCGGTATCGTCGATCAACAGGCCATGGCGACCGCCGGGCAAGGGCTGAACCAGCGGCAGCTCTGCACTTTGCCGCGCCATCCACTGCATCAGCCCTTGATGCTGCGGCTCGCGGTCGTGGTAGAGCCGATCCTGCCAGAACCCGTGCAGCACGCGCAGCGGCGCGAGCTCGCGCTGTTCGGCGGGCGTCATGCCATCCCACGCAGCTGCCGTGCAGCAGAACATCGTTGGCGCCGCCACGCTGCCTGCGCCGGGCATGGACATGATCGAAACGCCGCCGGGCGCGCGGCCCAGCACGTGATCGCTTTCCCAGACGCGGCCGTTGCGGACATATTCGGCCAGCGCGGAGACTTTGGGATCACCCACGATCAGGTAGTCCTCTGGCGTGGGGGAAGCGGCGGGCGCCGCGGGGCCGTGAAGCATTGCCTCAAACCGCTCGGCAAAGGAGCGCAGCGGCCGTTCCGGGCAAAACGCTTGCCGCACGACAATCACTTCCCTGTCTTCGAGCAGTGACACCAGCCAATCGCGGTCGCCAATCAGCAGATCCGCCAGACCGCTGCGGTCGACAGTCATGATCGCGCTGCCAAGACGTTCGCTCGATTGGCGCTGCACATCATAAATGGCCATAGTCGGCTCACCTCCTGTCAACAGAGATGGGAACTATTTACCAAATTTTGAAGAGTAAATATTTAATTATCGTTTTGATCTTCATCAATGTTAACTTGATCGCAATTTGCAATTATAGTTGGGGGCTTTCCGGCAAGCCGCCCCTTCCCCCTGCCTCAGGCATGATCGAACCGGTCGCGCATCGCCCTGTCGATGAGCTGCCGCACCACCGGATTTGGAAACCGCCGCTCGATCGTGACGGCCAGAAACGTCTCGGCAATGCCGGGCAGCCCTTCCGCCTCGACCAGCGATCCGGTGCCGAGCTCGTCGCGCACCACGATGGGCGGCAGGACGCCCAGCGCATGGCCTTCGCGCACCATCAGTCGCATCATGGCCATATCGTCGACTTCGGCGGCGATCTGGGGGCGCAAGTCCAGCCGGCTGGTCAGCGCGTCGAACCCGCTGCGGACGCTGCTGCCGGCGATCGGCAGGATGACCGGATGCCGGCCCAGAAGGTCCGCCACAGCGCGCGTCGCACCCAGCAGCGCGGGCGTGCCGATCAGGCTGACGGGCTGCTCGGAAAGCTTGTGGACGATGAACGGGGTAAGCGCATCGGTCGCCGGGGTCTGGTTGGTGAGGACCACATCGAGCGCGAGCGCCTCGAGCGCGCCGAGCAGTTCGCCCTGGCTGCCGGAGCGCAGCACCACTTCGATATCAGTGCGCGGCAGCAGCGGCTCCACGAAACTGATCTGGAAATTCCGCGACAACGTTGCAAGCGCGCCGATCCGCACCGCTTGCCGCGCCGCGCCGGTTTCCTTCAGCGTACCGAGCAACTCCTCGCCGGTCGCAAAGATCGCCTGGGCATGATCGAGCGTGATCCGCCCCGCCTCGGTCAGGTGGAGCGCACGGCCGCGCCGTTCGAACAGCGCATGGCCCAGCCGGTCCTCCAGCTTGCGGATCTGCACCGACAGTGCGGACTGCGAGACATTGAGCCGCGCCGCCGTGCGGGAGAGGTTCCCATCCTGCGCGACAGCCCAGAAATAGCGGAGGTGATTGTAGTTGAGTTCGGACATATCGTTCACTTAAAGCGAACGCTTTCCGCTAAACAATGAATTTTTTGCTGGGAAGCACTTTCGCTAGGTGCGGGCTCAACATCGTGTGCCCTTCCTGGAGCCCAGCCCATGCCCCTTAACCTTGTGGTCCTTGCCCCGCCCGCGCTGCTGCTGCTTGCCGCCGCACTCGGTTTTGCCCGGCCCGGCCGCATCGGACGCAGCGCGCTGGCTGTGATCGAGGCGCTTGCCCTGCTCGCTGCCCTGCTGGCAGGCGGCGCGCTCGCCGCGCTGGCGATCGGCGGCCCGACCATGCTCACGCTTGTAGCAGCCGGCCCCGCGCTGCCGTTGCTGGCCTTCCGGCTCGATCTCATCAGCGCGGCAATGCTGCTGCTCGTCAATTTCGTCGGCTGGATCGTGGTGCGCTACGCCCGGGTCTACCTCGATGGCGAGGCGCGGCAGGGCATCTTCATGGCGTGGCTGGCGACGACGCTGGCGATGGTCATGCTGCTGGTGACGGCAGGGTCGCTGGTCCAGTTGCTGGCAGCATGGATCGCGACCAGCCTGGCGCTGCACAAGCTGCTGCTGTTCTATCCCGAGCGGGTTGCCGCGCAGCGCGCCGCGCGCAAGAAGTTCGTGACCGCCCGCGCCGGTGATGCCGCATTGCTGGGCGCGGTGCTCCTGCTGCTGGGCGCCTATGGCACGGCGGACATGCCGGCGATCCTCACCGCCGCGCATGCAGGCTTTGGCGGACCCATGGCGATGGCGGCTGCGGGCCTGCTGGCGCTGGCCGCGCTGCTCAAATCCGCGCAGTTCCCGCTGCACGGCTGGCTGACCGAAGTGATGGAAGCGCCGACCCCGGTTTCCGCGCTGCTTCATGCCGGCGTGATCAACGCAGGCGGGTTCCTGCTGATCCGCTTTGCCGACGTGATGCTGCTCGCCCCCGGCGTGCTGGCCGTGCTGGTGATGATCGGCGGCTTCACCGCGCTGTTTGGCGGGCTCGTCATGCTCACCCAGCCCGCGATCAAGACCTCGCTCGCGTGGTCGACCGTGGGCCAGATGGGCTTCATGATCATGCAGTGCGGCCTTGCGCTGTTTCCGCTCGCGCTGCTGCACATCGTGCTGCACTCGCTGTACAAGGCGCACGCCTTCCTCGCCTCGGGCGGCGCGGTCGAGCAGATCGCGGCGGCGCAGCGCCCCGGGCCGGTGGCGATCCCCCGCCCTGCGGCGGTCGGCCGCGCGTTCCTTGCGGCGCTTGCGATCTACGGCCTGATGAGCCTCGCGTTCGACGCATTGCCGGGCTTCCACCACAAATCGCCGCAAGCGGTGGCGCTGGGTGCGATCCTGATTTTCGGCGTGGCCTACCTTTTCGCGCAGGGCCTGGCAGACAGCGCTCCCCGCGCGCTGACCCGGAAGATGGCGGTCTACGCCGTCGCCGCCTCGATCGGCTACTTCACGCTGCACGGCCTGGCGCTATGGCTGACGGCCGGAACGCTGCCCGCCACACCCGCGCCGGGTCCGCTCGAATGGACGCTGATGGTGCTCGCGGTGCTGAGCTTCGGCCTCGTCGCGGTGGCGCAATCGATGTTCCCGCTGTGGGCCTATCACCCGGCGGCAGCGGGCCTGCGCGTCCACTTGTCCAATGGCCTTTACGCCAACGCGATGTTCGACCGGATGCTCGGCGGCTGGACGCTCAAGCGGCGGGCCTGACCTGCGCCCTCCCCCCCCAATTCCTGAAGGATCACTCCGATGCTCATGATCCCTACCGACAACAGCCAGACCCTCGCGCAGCTCAAGCTGGCGGCAGACAGTGCCGGCCGCGCCATCCCGCCCGTCTGGCCGCTGGCCTCCAGCGTCGCGGTCAATCCATACCTCGGCCAGACCGGCCTGACCCTTGCCGAAACGGCCGCGCTGATGGCCCGGGTGGCGGGCACGCCGGTAACGATGCCGCGCAGCTGGTACCGCGAAAAGCTGGCGAGCGGCGCGATCACCGAGGCCGATCTGGCGGCCGCGCTGGCCGAATCGCCGCACGCCGGCAAGCCTGCATCGCTGGCGGCGCTCCACGCCGCGCTAAGCTGTGATCCGGCCCCGGCCAAAGCCGTGCCCACCGTGGCCGATCTGGCGGCCAAGGCCTCCGGCATCGATTGGCCGGGGATCATCGCCGAGCGTTTCGGCGCATGGGCGGGCGGCTACTTCGACCAGGGCCAGGCGCTGTGGGCCGCGCCGCGCGGCAAGGGCGCCTATGCGGCATGGCAGGCCGTGGCCACGCATGACCTGACCCCCGAAATTGCCGGACTGACCGGCTTCGGGCGCTTCGTGGCCGATGCACCCGAGCGCGCCGCCGAAGCCTTGGCGGACGCGGTGGCAGGCCTCCAGCTGCCGTCTGCGGCGCTGGAGACCTACTTCCACCGCCTGCTCGTGACGCTGGGCGGTTGGGCCCATGTCGCGCGGTACGAGCTGTGGCAGGCCGAGCTGGCGGGCAAGAGCGACGAGACGATCACCGACTTCCTGACGATCCGCCTGCTGTGGGAGCATGCGCTGCTCGAACGCTATTCCGCCGAGATCGGCGCTGCATGGCTGGCGGCAGTGGCGGCGCATGAAGTGCCGCTCGCGCCGTGCGCGGACCAGATCGTCGATGCCGTGCTGCAGGAAGCGGCCGAGCGTGCCGGACAGGCTGCGTTGGCCGATACGCTGGCCACGCCGGTGGCGGGGTTCGAACGCCGCCAGCCGGTGCTGCAGGCCGCGTTCTGCATCGACGTGCGCTCCGAAGTGTTCCGCCGCGCGCTCGAATCGCTCGACCGGCGCATCCAGACGCTGGGCTTTGCCGGGTTCTTCGGCCTCACCGCCTCGCACCGGCGCTACGCGTCCGATGTTGCCGAGCATCGCCTGCCGGTGCTGCTGAACGCGGGCCTTACCAGCCGCACCGGCGACGCCAAGGGTGATCGCGGCGCAACCGACGCCCGCCACACCGCGCGTGCGGCGCGGGCCTGGGGCCGGTTCAAGCTCGCGGCGGTCTCCTCGTTCGCGTTCGTCGAGGCGGCGGGTCCGATCTACATCGGCAAGCTGATCAAGGACGCGCTGGGCCTCAAGGCAAACCCGGTGCCGCGCGACCCCAAGCCTTTTGCCGATCCCACGCCCGATCCAGCCACCCGCATCGGCATGGCGGCCTCGATCCTCGGCGCGATGTCGCTGACCACGGAGTTCGCTCCGCTCGTCCTGCTGGTCGGGCACGGCGCCAACGTGGTCAACAACCCGCACGCCAGCGGCCTCCATTGCGGCGCGTGCGGCGGCTATTCGGGCGAGGTCAACGCGCGGCTGCTGGCGGAGCTGCTGAATGACCCCATGGTGCGTGCGGGGCTGATCGGGAAAGGCATCGTGATCCCTCAGGCCACGCTGTTCGTGGCTGCACTCCACGATACGACGACGGACACGGTGACGCTCTATACCGAGGACCAGCCGGCCGATGCCCACCGCGATGCCATTGCGCAGGCCGAGCAGTGGCTGGCGGCGGCGGCGGTGCTCAGCCGCAGCGAGCGCGCCTTGCGCCTGCCGCGCGCGAGCGATGATGCGAGCGTCATCAAGCGCAGCCGCGACTGGTCCGAGACGCGGGCGGAATGGGCGCTGGCGGGGTGCAAGGCCTTTATCGCTGCGCCGCGCATGCGCACCGCCGGGCGCAGCCTTGAAGGCCGTGCGTTCCTGCATGACTACGTCTGGCGGCGGGACAGGGACTTTGGCGTGCTGGAGCTGATCATGACCGCGCCGGTCGTCGTCGCGAGCTGGATCAGCCTGCAGTACTATGGTTCGAGCGTGGTTCCCGAGCTGTTTGGCGGCGGCAACAAGCTGCTGCACAACGTGGTCGGCGGGATTGGCGTGATCGAGGGCAACGGCGGGCTGCTGCGTGCGGGTCTGCCGTGGCAGTCGGTCCATGACGGACACCAGCTGATGCACGAACCGCTGCGGCTTTCGGTGTGCATCGAGGCCCCGCGCGAGGCAATGACCGCAGTGCTGGAAAAGCACGCCGGGGTGCGCGCGCTGTTCGACAACCGCTGGCTGCACTTGTTCGCGATCGACGACGAGGGACAGCTGGCGTGGCGCTATGCCGGAGAGCTCCGGTGGGAGCCGATGTCGGACACGGTGACGGCGGAAACGTCCGCGGAACTGGCGATCTGAAGCATGGCAGGTCCACGCCCGCTCTGGAACGGCGCGCGGGCCGTGCTCGCGACGATGCATGGCAAGGAGCGTGCCATCGCGCCCCTGGCCAAGCGGTTCCTCGCGCTCGATCTGCGCGTGGCCGAGGGGCTCGATACCGACGCTTTCGGCACGTTCAGCCGCGAGGTGGAGCGTGTCGGAAACCCGCGCAAGGCCGCGCGCGCAAAGATTGCCGGGGCCTTTGCGCTGATGCCGCAAGCCCGCGTTGGGCTGGCGAGCGAAGGCAGCTTTGGCCCGCATCCGAGCTTGCCGTTCTGTGCGCTGGGGCGGGAACTGGTGCTGCTGGTGGACCGGCAGACCGGGCTGGAAGTGGCCGGCCATCATGCCGCGATCGACACGAACTTTGCGCATCAGGTGGTCACGCACACCGATGCAGGGCAGGCCTTTGCGGCGAAGGCGGGATTCCCGGCGCACGGCGTGATCGTGATGGGGGTTCTGGACGGCCAGCCAGCCCCGCACCTTGCGCTGTTCAAGGAGGCCGCCTCAGAAGCCGATCTTGCGGCCGTGCTGGCGCGGACCATCGCGCTGACCAGCGCGGCGCATATCGAAACCGACATGCGCGCGCATCGCAATCCGCGCCGGATGCGCGCGATCAGGCGGGCGATGGTCGATCTGGTGCGGCGTTCGCGCAGCCAGTGCCCGACCTGTGCGCGGCCAGGGTTTGCGATAACGGGCCGCGTTTCGGGCCTGCCGTGCAAGTGGTGCGCGGGCCCGACGCATCTGACGCGCGCCGCAATCTGGGGCTGCGAGGGCTGCGGGCACCGCGAGGAGCGCGCCGTCGCGGCCACGGCGGCTGACCCTGCGCATTGCGAGGCATGCAATCCCTGACGTTGGTCGGCTCTAGGCGGCGAGCCTGTCGAAGCCGGTCGGTGTGACATCCGCGCCGAAGCGCCATGACGAGACAGTGATTCCGCCGAACAAGTCTGCCTGCGAATAGATGCAAGTCGCGGGATCAGCTCCCGCCGCGCCGAGCGCGACCATCAGCGGAATCAGATGATCCTCGCGCGGGTGGGCCTGCCGCGCAGCAGGGGCGGCGTCCCAGCGCAGCAGTTCGTCAGCGCGTTCCGATGGGGGCAGGTCCAACAGGGTATGCCGCAGCCAAGCGTCGAA
>CANCET010000065.1 GCA_947375105.1 Sphingomonadaceae bacterium | reverse complement strand
GTCGCCGCCGAACAGTGCGTGGCCCGCGCTGTCGCGCGCGTTGGAAAGGCCAAGCAGGCCATCGTGAATTTGCCCCAGTTCCGAGGCGATGCTGGCACGCTGGGCGGCAGGAAGGAGGCTGGAGGCGGCCTGCGTGGCCAGTTCCTGCGCACGCGTCACATAGCTGGCGAACTGGTTCAGCGCGGTATCGGTCAAGTTGAGATCGACCGTCGCGCGGTTGGTCGCGTCGCTGTCGATCGTGCCGAGCGCTTCGGACCGGGCAAGAGTGCGCAGCTGCGAGGCCGCCAGCGGATTGTCCGAGGACTTTGACACCGTGCTGTTGGTGCTGATCTGGTTCTGCAGGTCTTCCGCCTGGCTGCGCAGCGCCGAAAGGCTTTGCGTCGAGCGTTCGAAGAAGGCGCTGGTGCTGGTGGCAAAGATGCTCATGGCCGGGTCCTAAAAAGCGTCCTCAACGGATCTGAAGCAACGAATCGAACAGGCTTGCCGCGACTTGCATGACCCGGCCCGAGGCCTGGAAGGCTTGCTGGTAGCGGACGAGATTGACGCCCTCGGTATCGAGATCGACCCCGGTCTGGGCGGCTAGCGCGGTTTTTGCCGCGCTGGAGATTGTGGCGAGCGCATCACGCGTGACCGTGCGGCCAGAGACGGAGGCCGAAACATCGAACAGGATCGCATCCATCCGGCCGGCGGGATCAGCCGTGTCCAGCGCGCTGCGCAGCGCTTCCAGATTGCCGGGGTCGCGGCTGTCCTTCGGCGAATTGACGGGTGCGGTGGCGATCTTGGCGGGATCGCTGGTGGCCAGCGCGATCGTCGCGGCGCTGTCGCCGGAAAGCAGGTCTGCGCCCGGATCGCCGTTGCGATCGGTGCCGGTCCCTTGCGCATCGTTGACCGTGGTGACGACAGCCTTGGCGAGATTGTCGAGATCGTCCGCAAGCTGCGCACGCTTGCCGAGCGCCAATTGCTGCCCGGCGAGAGATCCGCCGCCGAGCGTGAGCGCGTTGCCATCGAGCGTGTAGCTGGCGGTGCCGTTTGTCGCAGTGGTCATGGCCAGCGCGACCGTATCGCCGCCGCTGACGAGCGGCGTGGCGGGTGTGCTGCTGCCGAGCGTGACCGTCACGCTGCCATCCTGCGCGAGGCTGGTGGTGATATCGCCGTACTGGCTAAGATCGGCGAGGAGCGTGTCGCGCTGATCGAACAGCGCGGTCTGATCGGAGCTGGCGTCTGCCGCACGGGAGAGGCGCAAGTTGGTGCGCGCAAGTTCGCCAGCGATGCGATTGACCTGCGTGACGCCGTCCGACGCTTCGAACTGGAGGCCTTTGCCGACCGCGCCCAGTTCCTTGGCGGCGATCTGGAAGGTGGCGCCCATGGTCCGCCCCGCCTCGATTACCGAGGCCCGCAGCGAGGTGTCGACCGGGTCTTCCTTCAGCTTTTGCAGTGCCGATTCAAAGCCGGTGATCGCGCCATATACGCCCGACTGTTCGAGCGCGGATTCGACATTGCCGAGGCCAGTCACTTCGGCATTGGCGCGCGCGGTGTCCGATCCGGTGCGGCGCACTTCGCTCTGGCGGAAGGCATCGGCATTGCGCACGATTCGGTCCACCCGCACGCCCGAGAGCGAAACGTCGCGTGTGTTCTGGTTGTAGCCGGTGGAGGCGACTTCGGTGAGGCCAACGCTGCGCCGGACATAGCCGTCGGTCGCCGCATTGGCGATGTTTTGCGCAGTGACATCGAGTCCGATGCGCGCCGCCTTGGCACCGGAGAGGCCGATCGAGAGGAGGTCGGAGGCCATCGCGGCTTACGCTTTCGCGGCCGGAGAGGCGGGGAGCAGCCGTGCGAACTGGGCTTCAAGCTGCTTGGCGAGGCCGAACGCGCCGGTCTGCGCGGCGATATCGGCGAAGCGCTCGTCGCGCATGGCGGCGAAGGTCTCCTGCGCCTGGCCGCCGAAGATCGCGTCCTCGCCGGCAAGGCTGGTGCTGCGCGCGGCAGCAAGCATCTGGCGCACGAAGATCGCCTCGAAGCCTTGCGCGGCCTTGCGCAGAGCAGCGCGGTCGGTGGCGGACGGGGCGTTTGCCGCAGCGGTGACGGGGGCAGGCGCGGTCATATCACCTCCATCTCGGCGCGCAGCGCGCCCGCTTCCTTCAGCGCCTCAAGAATGGCGACGAGATCGGACGGGGTGACGCCGAGCTTGTTGAGCGCGTCGACGAGGCTGGCAAGGCTGGCGCCGGGCTTGAACAGCGCGACGTGGGCCGGGGATTCCTCGACATTGATCTGGCTGGCAGGAGTGACCGCGGTCTGCCCGCGGCTGAACGGGCCAGGCTGCGATACCTGGCTTTTCTCGTCGATCTTCACGACGAGCTTGCCGTGGCTGACCGCGGCGGGCGAGAGGCGTACCGCGCTGTTGATGACGACGGTGCCGGTGCGGCTGTTGACGATGACCTTGGCGGCGGTTTCGGCCGGGGTCACGTCGATCATCTCGATCGAGGCCATCATCGTGGCGCGCGCATCGGTCGCCATCGGCAGGCGCATGGCAAGGGTGATGCCGTCCTCCACCGTGGCGGCACCGGGAAAGCGCGCGTTGATGGCATCGCGTACGCGGCTGGCAGTGAGGAAATCGGCGGTGAACAGGTTCCAGCGGAGCATTTCACTGCTGTCGAAGCCGGTGGCGACCGCGCGCTCGACGCTGGCGCCTTCCGCGATGCGCCCGACTGTGGGAACGTTGACGGTGAGCTGGCTGCCGTCCTTGGCGGTGACGCCCAGACCGCCGACCGCGAGATTGCCCTGCGCCATCGCGTAGATCTGGCCGTCCGCGCCATAGAGCGGCGCCATGATCAGCGCCCCGCCGCGCAAGCTCTTGGCCTTGCCGATGGTGGAAACGGTCACGTCGATGCGCTGGCCGGGCTTGGCGAAGGCGGGCAGATCGGCGGTGATGAGCACGGCAGCGGCGTTCTTCAGTCCGGGCGAAACGCCCTGCGGCAGCTGCACGCCGAGACGGCCCGAGACACCGCGCATCGCCTGCGTGACATAATCGAGGTTGTCGTCGCCCGTGCCGGCGAGGCCGACGACGACGCCGTAGCCAGTGAGCTGGTTGGTGCGCACGCCCTGGAACGCGCCAAGATCGCGCACCCGGTCTGCCTGCGCAGGGGTGGGCGCGAGCGCGATTGCCGCGATGAAGGCGAGCATGCCGCGAATAAGAGGGGTGAAAGCCATCGTCAGAACGGCGTGATCATGTTGAAGAACTTGGAGAGCCAGCCTTCGCGGCTGGCGCGCCCGATCGAACCGTTGCCGGTATACGTCACACGCGCATCGGCGACCTGGGTGGAGCGGACGCGGTTGTCCGCATCGATATCGCCGAGGCGCACGATGCCCGAGACTTGCACCCATTCCTGGCCCTGGCTGAGCAGCAAGCGCTTTTCCCCTATGATGAGCGCGGTCCCGTTGGGGCGCACTTCGGCGATGGTGACGGAAACCTCGCCGCCGAGCGTGCTCGTTTGCGAGGCATTCCCCTGTCCGTTGAACGACGACCCGCCCGAGGCTTTAAGGGCGTTGGGATCGAGGAAGGACAGCGGCCCGGCGGCGGGCGGGACGACATTGAAGGCGCCGGTCTTCTGCGTCTTGGCAGCGGCGCTTTTCGATGTGCTGAGCTGTTCGGTGAGGATGATCGTCAGCGGATCGCCCACCGCATGCGCGCGGCGTCCTTCGACAAGGCCGGTGTAGCCCGCCGCGACATTGAAGATCGCGCCATCGGCGGCGTGCGATACGGGCGCGGCGGGCAGCGCGGGGGCAAAGCCTTCGGCAGGCCGCGCGGGGCGGCCATGCGCCTGCGCCGCAGGCATGATCGCCGCGAGCACGATGCCGGGGGGCACTAGCAGGCAGGCAAGCAGGCGCAGGCCCAGCGGTTTGCCATCGACCGGGGGAGCGGCCGAGGCGCGGAAGGCGGCTTCGAAGGGGGAGTCCATCATGGCTGGCTTGTCCGTCACAGAGTCTGGTTGGCGTTCTTGAGCATTTCGTCGACCGCCGAGATCATCTTGGAATTGACCTCGTAGGCGCGCTGGGTCTCGATCATGTCGACCAGCTCCTCGACCACGTTGACGTTGGAGCTTTCGAGGAAGCCCTGGCGCACATGGCCGCGTCCGTTCTCTCCGGCGATGCCGACCTGCGCCGCCCCGCTGGCGGCGGTTTCGGTGAGGAAATTGTCACCCTGCGCCGAAAGCCCGGCGGGATTGGCGAAGCTGGCGATGGTGATCTGGCCGAGCTGCGAAGGCTCCGCCGTGCCCGGCAGCGCGGCCGAAACGGTGCCATCGGGCGCGACGGTGATCGAGGTGGCGCCTTCGGGCACCGTGACCGGCGGCTGCACGACATAGCCTTGCGCGGTGACCAGCTGCCCTTCCGAGGAGCGGCTGAAATTGCCTGCGCGAGTATAGGCAAGCTGGCCGCCGGGCAGATTCACCTGGAAGAAACCGTCGCCATCGAGTGCGAGATCAAGCGCATTGCCCGTTGTCTGAAGCTGGCCCTGCGTGGCGATCCGCGAGGTCGACTGGATGCCGACGCCGGTGCCGAGATTGAGCCCGGTGGCATAGGCGGTCTCGCCCGAGGACTGCTGGCCGGCGGTGCGTGCGTCCTGATAGGCCATCGTCGCGAAATTGGCGCGGTCGCGCTTGAAGCCGGTGGTGCCGACGTTGGCGAGATTGTTGGCGATCACGCGCATCCGCGTGTCCTGCGCTTCGAGACCGGTGCGGGCGACGTGAAGGGCGGAAGAGGGCATGGTTCCAGAATCCTTGGATTGGCGGAGTTATCAGGTGAGGCGCATGAGACCCGCGCCGCCTTCATCGAGTTCGCGCGCGGTGGAGATGAGCTTGGTGCGCATGTCGAACAGGCGCTGCGCCTCGACCATTTCGACGAGGACACGGGTCGGCTCGACGTTGGACTGTTCGAGGCTGCCGGGCTGGAGCCGCGCTTCCTCGTCTGCGGGCAGCGCGCCGCCACCGGGCACGCGGAACAAGCCGTCGAGCCCCTTTTCGATTTTCGAGCCGGCGGTGCTGACGAGCTTCAGCCGCCCGACTTCCTGCGGAGGCTGATCGGGGTTCTCGGGCAAGGCGGCCAGCACGCGGCCATCGGGTGAAATCGTGATGCGCGCGCCCGGCGGCACGGTGACCGGTCCGGCATCGCCGACCACGGGCCGGCCATCACCATTGGTGAGCACGCCGGTTGCATCGACCGCGAGATCGCCGCGCCGGGTATAGGCTTCCTCGCCGTCCTCGCCTTGCACCGCAAGCATGGTGCGCCCGGTGAGCGCGACATCGAGCGGATTGCCCGTCTCGATCAGCGCACCCTGCTTCATGTTGGCACCGCGCACTTCGCCCCGCGTCATCGCGCGGGCCTCGATGCTGGGGCCCTTGAGCGTCATCGGATCGGCGTTCTGCAGCTCGGTGCGGAAGCCGATGGTCTGGGCGTTCGCCATGTTGTTGGCGATCACCGCTTGCGTGAGCATCGAGCCGGCGAGGCCGGAATAGGCGGTGTAGATCAGGCGGTCCATTCGAGATCAGCCTCAGGTGCGCAGGTTGATGATGGTTTGCGAGATCTGCGTGGCGGTATCGATTGCCTTGGCATTCGCCTGGAAATTGCGCTGCGCGGTGATCAGGCCGACCATTTCTTCCGAAAGATCGACGTTCGAGCGTTCGAGCGCGCCCGAAAGGATGCCGCCGTAGAAGCCCGAGTCCGGCGCGCCATAAGTGGCGCTGCCGGACAGGCCGGTGACGCTCCAGTTGGATGAGCCTTCCTGACGGAGACCGCCCGGTGCAAGGAAGCTGGCGAGCGCGAGCTGGCCGACCGCCACATTGGAGCCATCGGCATAGCTGGCCGTGATCACCCCGTTCTTGCCCACGGCGACCCCGGCGAACTGCGCGCCGGCGGTGTTGGTGGCGGGGATCTGCACCGATTGCGGGGTGGTGCCCGTGACGACGCCGGCGGCATCGGTGGCGTAGGCCTGCAGGCGATTGCCGTTGCCGCGCACGAGATAGCCGTTCTCGTCAAGCTCGAACGCGCCGTTGCGGGTGTAGAGCGTATCGCCCGAGACGGCCGACTTGGTGGTGAAGAAGCCGTCGCCGTTGACAACCAGATCGAGCGCATTGCCGGTCTGCTCGACGGGCCCCTGCGCGAAGTTCTGGTTGATCGCCTCGACCGTGGCGCCGATGCCCAGGATCAGCTTGGGATTGGTGAAGGCGCTGCCTGCCACGATATCAGCGAAGGCGACGGTGCTCTTCTTGAAGCCGTTGGTTTCGGCGTTGGCGATGTTGTTGCTGATCACGCCGAGATCGGTCTGGGCGTTCTTGAGGCCGTTGAGCGAAGTGTAGAACGACATATGCGCGGGTCCTTTCGGAAGAAATGAGTCAGATCTTGAGGCCGGTGAGCTTGTCGAGCTTGCCCTCGATCGACTTCAGCGTGTCGGACGTGCTGTTGGCGGCCGAGAGGCTGGAGAACTGGGCGAGCTGGGCGATCATCTGGCTGTTGTCGACCGGCGCGGTCGGATCCTGATTGCTGAGCTGCGCGGTCAGCAGCTTGATGAAATCGTTGGCCCCGAGCGAGCCCCACGAGTTTTTCGCGGTGGCGGTGGCCGTCGCCGCGGGATTGGCGGCGGCGTAGGGATTGACGCTGTTTGTGGTCATGGCAGTCATCATTTCATCCTCATCGTTTCGAGCATCAGTTGCTTGGCGGTCTGCATCGCCTCGACCACGTTCTGGTATTGGCGGGCGCTCTCCATCATTTCGACCAGCTCGGCGTTCTCATCGACCGGCGCGGCCCAGACATCGCCGTTGGCATCGGCTAGCGGGTGATCGGGATCGTGCGTGCGCACCGGCGCCGCATCGCTGCGGTAGACGCCGGTGACGCGCACCGTGGCGAGGCCCGAGGAGCGATCCAGTTCCTCGGCGAAGACGGGGCGCAACGGGCGGTAGGCGGTGTCGGCGCTGGCGGCGACATTGCCGGCATTGGCGAGATTCGAGGCCGATGCGTTCATGCGCACGAGCTGTGCTGACATGGCGCGCGCGGTGACATCGAACAGCGAGAGGGGTTGCGGCTGGGCCATGCTCATTCGCCCTTGATTGCGCGGGTGAGCGTTTCGACCCGGCCGCGGATGAACGAGAGCGTGGCGGAGTAGCCGACGGCGTTTTCGGCAAAGGCGGTCTGCTCGGTCGCCATCTCGACAGTGTTGCCATCGAGGCTGGGCATGACCGGCACGCGGTAGCGCGTGGACGAAGTCAGCGCCTGCGCCTCGCTGGCCCCCGAAGTGCGCGCCTTCAAGGCGGCGGCGAAATCGATGTCCTTCGCCTTGTAGCCAGGGGTGCCGGCGTTCGCGAGGTTGGAGGCAAGCAGGCCCATGCGCTGTGAGCGCAATTCGAGTGCCGCGCCGTGGATGCCGAAGAGAGTGTCGCTCATGGATCGTGGCCTTGAAAGACGGTTTTTCCTGCCAAGGGATCAGCAAGGGGCGTGCCAAGCGCGCAAATGCTGGCGGTCTGCGGGTGGAGCCCGCGTCCGACCGGCAAGCGCCTGCCGGTTGGCGGCAAATTGGTTCCGGTGCCCCTGAAGCCCGCGCGCGCGCTGCCGTTCTGGAGATGAAGGAATGAGGCAGGCAGCGATGGATATGGCGCATATGCTCGACCCGGCAGCGGCGGGCATTGTCATTGGCGGAACGTTTGCGGCGACTGCGCTGCGCAGCGGCGTGGCAGATTGCAGCGCAGCGCTTGCCGCGACGGGTGGGCTGCTGCGGCCACGCTTTCGCGGCGATCTGGTGCGCGGTGCGCTCGCGCCCGTGGTGGCGCAGGCGAACCGCGAGGGACTGCTGCGCACGAGCTTGCGGCCCAGCGGCGATGGCGCGATCGATGCCGCGCTTGGGGCCCTGCTCCAGACGCGCAGCCTTTCCGCATTCGTGACCAGCGACGATACCGCGCGCGAAACCCGCGTGGCCCGCGCGGTGCGCGCTGTGCGGACACTGGCGCTGGGGGCCGAGCTTTCGCCTGTCTTCGGCCTCGCGGGAACGCTTGTTTCGCTGAGCCAGTTGCCGGCCGAGGGGCTGGCGCGCGGGCAGTTCATGGGCGCTATCTCGATGGCGGTGCTCACCACGCTCTATGGCTTGTTGCTGGGCAATATCGTGCTCGCCCCGCTTTCCCGCGCGGTGGAACGGCGGGTGGAAGCCGAGGAAGCATCCCGCCGCGAGATTGCCGATTGGCTGATCGCCCGGCTGGGGCCGTCTTGTTCGCCGGGCCAGGCCGCCAGCAGCGGCGCGGCGCGGCGCGCCTACTTGCGCGAGGCGTGATGCGCGCGCCGCCGCATGGCCTCTATGGCGCGCCGATCGCGATGCCGTGGCAGACGATCCTCGCCGATCTTGCCCTGATCCTGTTCATGATGACGGCGGCGGCGCTCGCCAATGCGCCCGATGGGCCGCTGCTGCCGAAGGCTGTGGAGGCGCAGCCCGCACCCCATTCGCCAACACCCCGCCCGCCTGCGCCTTCCGCGAGCGGAGAGCCGGTAGGCGTGTGGCGCGATGGGCCGGGCGCGCCAGCGCTGGCCGAATGGCTTGCCCAGCAGGGCCGCGATCCGCGCCTCAGGGTGTCTATCCTCGTCCGGCATCTGAGCGGGCACGAGCAGGCCGCGCTGGCCCGCGCCGGGGCCTTGACCGCGGCGGCCGGCGCGCGGGCGACCGGCGCGCGGATCGTGATCGAGCCGGGCAGCGCGGACGATGCCAGCGTGGTCCTTGCCTATGATGCGCCCTGAGCGTGTGTGGAGCATGTCCAGCAAGGTGGCACGATGATTGCAGCACCGTGGGGATTGCCTTCTCTTGCGAAAGCGCCCTGCCATGCTTGCTCTTCGTCATGCCGCTCCCCTTGCGCTGATGCTCGCGCCCTTGCCTGTATCGGCCGCGCCGCTCACTGATCCGGCCCTGATCGACAATTCGGTTGCGGCGTTCACCGGCCAGCCCATCGGCGTGCCGGGCGGGGCTACGCAACCGGTTGACCGGCGGCTGCGGCTGGCGTCCTGCGACGCGCCGCTGGCGCTGTCCTGGTATGGTTCCGCGCAGACGAGCGTGCTGGTGAGCTGCCCGGACATGGGTGGCTGGCGCGTGTTCGTGCCCGTTAGGGAAGCGCGCCGCGATGCGCCTGCGGCCATTGCGGTGGCGCGCGGCGAGGGCGTCACGATTGCGGTGATGGGCGACGGCTTCTCGGTTTCGCAGCCGGGCGAGGCGATGGATGCCGGGGCAGTGGGCGCGTGGATCCGCGTGCGGACCGCCGCCAAGGCCGACCCGGTGCGTGCCCGCGTGGTGCGTCCCGGGCTGGTCGAGTTGCCGGTGGACTGAGGCCCGCACCGGCAGATTGCTGCGCATTTCTGCCGCCAGCGGCAAAATTTTTCCGCTCTCGCTTAAACTCCTGCTGCAACCACCGTTCTGGTTTGCAGGAAACGCGAGGAGCGGATCATGTCATCCATTGAAATCGGTGCGCCGCGCCCGGTCAGCGCGGTTCAGGTCACGACTGTTGGGACGGGCAGCAAGACTGTCCATGCCGAAGCCACGACTGAAACCCCCAAGGCGCCTGCGCCTTCCGCTGCGGCGCAGGTGGAAACCAGCGATGCCGTGAAGGCCGGTGCTGCACCCGTCGATCAGGAGCGGGTCCAGACGATCCGCCACGCCGTGGAAACCGGCACCTACCCTGTGCTCCCGACCAAGATCGCCGATGCGATGATCGCGGCCGGGATGCTCCTGAGGAGCCCCAAGTGAGCGCAAACATGAACGCAGCTTGCGATACCGTGCAGCCGATCCGCCGCCCTGCCCAACTGCGCGATACGCTGCGGCAGATGCTGGCCGTTCTGGAAGACGAGCGGCAGGCGCTTGCCGGGCTGGATGTCGATGCGATCATGGGCTGCGCGGTGGGCAAGAACGCCTTGTGCGGCCGGCTGGATACGACCGCGCCCGAAGCGGTCGACGAGGAATGCCGCGGCCTGCTTGAGGCCGCGCGCCGCGTGAACGAGGCAAACCGCCGCGTGCGCAACCTGATCGCGGCCAACGTTTCCGCGCGGCTCGATGCACTGACCGGCCAGCCGGCGCTCTATCGCGCCCACGCGGCCACGGCCCGGATCGGCCGCGCGCGCTAATTGGCACGCTGTTTGCTGAACCCCTTCCTGCTGCCGCGTGACGGCAGTCTGGAAAGGGTTTCAAGTGAGCGAGCCTACCCCCATTGCCGTTACCCCAGCTTCTCGCCCTGCACCCGATGTGCGGGGTGCGATCGCGCGCGCGGCGGCGGCGACCGGCACCGACTTCTCCTATCTGATGGCGCAGGCGCGGCTCGAATCCGGGCTCGATCCGAAGGCGCGCGCGGCAACATCGAGCGCTGCGGGGCTTTACCAGTTCACCGGGAAGACCTGGCTTTCGATGCTGGACAAGCACGGCGCGGCCTATGGCCTCCCCGGCGCCGGAACCGGTGCAAGCGATCCCGCCTCGCGCGCGCAGCTCCTCGCGCTGCGGTCGGACCCCGAGCTTTCCGCGCTGATGGCCGGGGAGCTGGCGGGCGACAACCGCGATTTCCTGACCGGCCAACTGGGCCGCGATCCCGATGCGAGCGAGCTGTACCTCGCGCACTTTCTGGGCGCGGAAGGGGCTGGGCGGTTCCTCGGCGCGCTATCCGGGAACCCTTCGCAAAGCGCGGCAGCGTTGCTGCCCAAGGCGGCGGCAGCGAACCGGGGCATCTTCTTTGGCCCCGCCGGCGCGCGCTCCGTGGGTGAAGTGATGGAGCTGCTGCGCGGCCGGATGGACACGGCGATGAACGCGCCGGACGCGCCGCAGCCAGCCTATGCGGCGACAGCGCCGCAAGGCGGGCCGATCCAGCAAGCCTTCAACGCGGCGGCAGGTTCACCCGATGCGCCGCCTGCGCGGTCGATGGCCGATACCTTGCGCGACGCCTTTGCGCTCGGTCAGCCCGGCGCAGTCCCGGCGCATGTGCGCGCGGCCTATGGCCAGCTGCGCAGCCTGGGGATCTGACCGGCCATGCTGAAACGCCTTGGCCAGCCCGGCGCGCTTGCGCTCCCGGCTGGCATCCTCATCCTGGTCGCGCTGATGATCATGCCGATCCCGTCGTTCCTGCTCGACGGGTTCTTCGTGCTCAATATCGCGCTGTCGGTCGCCATCCTGATGGCGGCGATGAACGCGCTGAAGCCGCTCGATTTCTCCTCCTTCCCATCGGTGCTGCTGTTCGCAACGCTGCTGCGCCTCGCGCTCAACGTCGCCTCCACCCGCATCGTGCTGGTGCACGGCCACGAAGGCGGCGCGGCGGCGGGCCATGTGATCGAAAGCTTCGGCGAATTCCTCATCGGCGGCAATTTCGCGGTCGGCCTGTTCGTGTTCATGATCCTGATGATCATCAACCTGATGGTCGTGACCAAGGGCGCCGGGCGCGTTTCGGAAGTTTCGGCGCGCTTCACCCTCGATGCCTTGCCCGGCAAGCAGATGGCCATCGATGCCGACTTGGCGGCGGGCCTGCTGACCGCCGAAGAAGCCAAGGCGCGGCGGCGCGAAGTGGCGACCGAGGCCGATTTCTACGGCTCGATGGATGGTGCCAGCAAGTTCGTGAAGGGCGATGCGGTTGCCGCGCTGCTGATCCTGGGCGTCAACATCGTGGCCGGCTTCTGCCTCGGGATGCTCAGCCACGGGCTGACCGCGCAGGAATCGGCGCAGCGCTATATCACGCTGGCGGTGGGCGATGCGCTGGTGGCGCAAGTGCCCTCGCTGCTGCTTTCGATTGCCGCCGCCGTGATCGTGACGCGCGTCTCGGATGCGCGCGACCTTGCCGGCCAGATCGGCGGGCAGTTTGCCGCCCCCAGCACATGGCTGCCAGTTGCGGTGATCATGGGCGCGATCGGCATGATCCCGGCGATGCCGCAGATGGTGTTCCTGCCAGCCTCGGGCCTTACGGGGTGGATCTGGTGGAGCCTGAGGAAGCGCGCGGCGCGCCTTGCCGTGCCGCCGCCGGTGGTGGTGGAAGCGGTGGACCCAGCGCGCATCACGCTGGAGGATGTTTCCGACCACACGCTCGTCACCATCGAACTCGGCTACGGCCTCGTCCACCTTGTCGACGAGAAGCGCGGAGCCCCGCTGGTGGCGCGCATCACCGGCGTACGCAAGCAGCTTTCGCAAAGCTTCGGCTTCGTCGTGCCCCAGTTCCGCGTGCGCGACAGCCTTGATCTGATGCCGGACGCCTATCGCATCGTGCTGGGCGGCGTGGCGCTGGGCGGGGCGAGCATCAGGGCCGACAAAGTGCTGGCGATCGACGCGGGCGAAGCCAACGGGCAGCATGCCTTGCGCGGCGAGGCGACCACTGATCCCAGCTTCGGCTGTCCGGCGATCTGGATCGAACCCGGCCAGCGCGACCATGCGATTGCCGAAGGCTTCCTGACCGTCGACGCGTCCACGGTCGTCGCCACGCATCTCAACCAGGTGCTGGGCGAGCGGCCGCAGGCCTTGCTCGGGCCGGATGAAGTCCGCGCGATCCTTGAAGGCGTGCGAGAGCGCGCGCCGGGGCTGGTCGAGACAGTCCATCCCGCCCCGATCACGCTGGGCGCGATGACGCGCCTGCTCCACGCGCTGCTGGAGGACGGGGTGAGCATCGCGCATCCGCTGCCGATCCTGTCCGCGCTTGCCGAAGCGGTGCTGCAAACGACCGACCACGACAAGCTGGTGGACCTTGTCCGCGCCAATCTGGGCAGGCTGCTGGTTTCGCGCATTTGCGGGCCAAGCGAGCGGCTGGCGGTGCTGACGCTCGATGGCGCGCTGGAGCAGATGATCGTGGGCGGGATGCACGATCCCGTGACCGGGCAACCGGTGATCGAGCCTGACCTTTCGCGCTCCATCGCCGAGCGCATCGCCGCGATCATTGCCGAGCGGGGCCCTGCCGCGCCGCCCGTCGCGCTTATCGTCCAGCCGCGCGCGCGCCGCGCACTGGCCGCGCTGCTGCGGGCCCGCGCGCCGCAATGCGCGGTGCTTTCGATTTCCGAACTGCCGCCCAGCCAGCCCATCGAAGTGATCGAAGTGGTTGGCGCTGCTGAACCCGACCCATCCGCAATGCCCCCACAGGATCTTGCCGCATGAACCATGACCACCGCAGCTTTGCCGCCGCGCGCGCCTATCAGGGCGGCACGGCGGACCGCATCCGCCGCTTCCTGCCAATGGTGCGCCGCCTTGCCTGGCACGTCCACGGCTCGGGCCGCGTGGGGTTCGAGATCGACGATCTGATTCAGGCCGGGCTCGTCGCGCTGACCGAATGCGCGCAGAAGCACAACGGGCCGACCGAGGACGGCTTTGCCGCTTATGCCAAGCTGCGCGTGCGCGGCGCGATGGTCGATCTGGTGCGGCGCTCCACCCCGCTCTCGCGCGTTGCCAGCGACCGGCGGCGCTTGCTGGCAGGCGCGGCGCAGACGCTGACCAC
This sequence comes from Sphingomonadaceae bacterium, assembly GCA_947375105.1. GTDB lineage: Bacteria > Pseudomonadota > Alphaproteobacteria > Sphingomonadales > Sphingomonadaceae > Novosphingobium. Next base: position 3,145 of record CANCET010000065.1, on the reverse strand, counting down.
CACGCTGGGCCGGGTGCCGAGCGAGGAGGAACTCGCCGAAGCCATGGGCCTTTCCGCGAGCGCGCTGGCAGACTTGCGCGCATCGAGCGAACCCTTGCGCTTCGAACCCATCGACGATGCCTATTCCGACAGCAACGCCGCCTTTGCCGACGACCGGCCCGACAGTTTCGAACTTCTGGCCGACGAACAGACGCGTGGGCAGGTCGTGGCCGCGATTGCGAGCCTTCCGGAGCGGCTGCAGAGGGTGATTCAGCTCTACTTCGTGGAGGAACTGAACCTCGCCGAAATCGCCGAAGTCCTCTCGGTCAGCGTGCCGCGCGTGCACCAGCTGAAAGCGCAGGCGCTGGATAAGCTGCGGGCCGCGCTGGGGGATGAGTTTGATGTGCTTTAGGGGGTGAACGGCGGTGACCGGAGTTGGGTGGGACGCCTCCCTAATTTATCAGAATGTCTGGCGTGCTTAAGTTGCACGAGCTACAACCATTCCATGTCTGCAAACCGTCTCGCACTTTCAATGGCCTTTTTGTCCTTCGCGGCTATCGTTATGCTGATGAATTCCTTCGTCAAGCCTGAGAGTGTGGCCTACTTGATCGCCTCTATCATTTTTGTCGGTGCAAGTGTGCTCGAAGAGTTTGGAATGTTGCCATACTTCAGGGGTTTCTTGCGTCCCTCCCTTCTCATTATTGGGCCCTCCAGCATCTTCGCTTTGGCCCAGCTTGGGCTTGTTCCGTTCGCAGAAGTTATTCTCTGGGTAGCAGCAATAACAATGGTTTTTGCTTTGCCATTTTTTTGGTGGCTATTTGCTAAAGATCGTCCGCTGGGGAGCATTTTTTCGGATCGTTTCAGTTTACCCCGGCGCTGATGTTGGGGATTCTATAATATCCGATACGTCGCTTCTCTCGTCTCCATTGCAGAATTAGCCTCTGCACTAGCCGTTGTGGCCAATCTTCTTGCTATCGTTGCATGTTGGCATTTGGGCGAAAGCAGGCATTTGAACTTGTCTACAAGGCCCAGTGCTTCCCTGAACAGGTTTAGCGCTTGAAGTGCACCCCACTTCGTCATTGCGAGCGCAGCGAAGCAATCCAGAGCCGCGCAGAACCCCCCTAGATTGCTTCGCTACGCTCGCAATGACGAACGGGAAGAGTGGGCAAGCATTCGCCCGTGCGCCAGCAGGCGAGAACACGATGCTCGCCATTCCCCTCTCGCTGGCCCTCTCCCTCAAACGCAGAGGCATTTAGCACTTGTGGCACTTGCACCGTCCCCCGCACCGGCTTAATCGCGCGGTTAAAGGAGAACGATGCCATGAAGATCGAACAGGGTATGGCAGCCGTCGTGACTGGCGCGGCTTCGGGTTTGGGGCGGGCGACCGCCTATGCGCTCGCGGCGGCGGGGGCGAAGGTCGCGATTTTCGATGTGAACGCTGAGGCGGGCGAGGAAGTGGCCAAGGCGATTGGCGGGCTGTTCTGCCATGTCGATATCACCAGCGAAGAGTCGGTGGTCGAAGGCTTTGCCAAGGCGCGCGCGGCGCATGGGCAGGAGCGGATCACCGTCCACTGCGCGGTTGTGCACCGCAAGGGCAAGACCGTGGGCCGCAACAAGGAGACGGGCGAGTTCACCCGCCTTTCGACCGAGGACTATGCCTTTGCCGCGAACGGCGTGCTGATCGCGAGCTACCGCGTGGCGAGCCTTTCGGCGCTGGGCATGGCGCACGCGGAGCCGCTCGAAGGTGATGGAACTACGCACGGGGAGCGCGGCACGATCATCCTCACGGGTTCGGTCGCGGCGCAGGATGCGCAGATCGGGCAGGTGGCTTATGGCTCGTTGAAAGCGGGCGTGGTCGGCCTCGTGCTGCCGATGGCGCGCGATCTGATGGACCTTGGCATTCGCGTCAACGCGATCCTGCCGGGCATCTTCGATACGCCGCTCTTGGCCCGGGTGCCGGAAAAGGTGCGTGCGGGGCTGAATGCCTCGGTGCCGTTCCCCAGGCGGCTCGGCCTGCCCGAAGAGTTCGCCAGCCTCGCGATGGAGCTGGTGCGCAATTCCTACTTCAACGCGCAGGCGATCCGGCTGGATGGCGGCATCCGCATGGCGCCGCGCTGATGCGCTGACCCCCTTCCACCACCCCGTCGGCCCGTGCTTGACACGGGCCTTGGCTTTCCTTTTCCGGCGCCGCGCTGGGAGAAAAGCCAAACCCCGTGTCAAGCACGGGGTGACGGGAAAGGGGCGTCAGGGTCTAACCGGACTTGATCGCCAGAAACGAGGCCGCCACGCCCAGCATGACCACGGCAAAGCCCCGGCGCACCCATTTGGTGCGCCCGGGATCCGCCAGCCAAGCCTGTGCGTGGCTGCCCGCCAGCACGATGGCGAGGTGGATTGCCGTGGCGATTCCGGTGCTGACGACAGCAAGCGTCAGCGCTTCGCTGAGCCCGAGGGTACGGCCGTTCAGGAACTCTGGCGCGACGACCACGAAGAACAGGTAGGCCTTCGGGTTCAACAAGTTGATCAGCGCGCCCGTGGCAAAGGCGCGGCGGGTGGCTGTGGGCGGCGGGGCCTTCTCCGCCCCGCGCCATGCCTCGATCGCGAGCCATACCATCATCGCCGCACCTGCGATCCGCAGGCCGTGGAGCAGCGCGGGCATGGCCTTGAGCAGCGTGGCAAGGCCGAGTGCGGCCAATATGCCATTGGCCAGCAGGCCCAGCGCGATCCCCGCCACAGCGGCAAGGCCGCTGCGCCGCCCTTCGGTCGCGGCAAGGCCCGCAAGCCAGGCCATGTTCGGCCCCGGCGTCAGTTCGATCAGCAGAACCGCAGCCGCGAAGCCGGTCAGGTCGAGCGTGCCCGCCACCTAGACGGCGGTTCCCACAAGGTGTCCGATACCCGCAGTGATCGCCATGGCCAGCGCGCCCCAGACGACGACGCGCAGCACGGGCCGCCCCATCGCCGCACCGCCCGCGCGTGCGCCGAACGCGCCGAGGAGGGCGAGGAACAGGATCGATCCACCCGCCGTGCCTGCCACCATCAGCTCCATCGGCAGGATCGCGGCGAGCAGCAGCGGCAGAAATGCCCCGCCGGTGAACATCAGCGCCGAGGCCATCGCGGCGAGCACCGGCTGCGCGGCTGTCGTGGCGTTGAGATGCAATTCGTCGCGCGC
>CANCET010000064.1 GCA_947375105.1 Sphingomonadaceae bacterium | reverse complement strand
CGACCTGCGCCGTGCCTGTCTTGCCGGCCATCTGCACGCCGGGCACGGGGAGCCGCGCCTTGCCGGCGGTGCCGCGTCCGTTGACGACTTCGTTCATGGCCGCATGGATGAGATCGAGGTGGTCCTGCCTTATGCCGAGCGAGGGCGCTTGCGGCGCATGGCGGTTCATCAGCAGGCGCGGCGTGAGCTGGAGGCCCGAGGCAAGGCGCGAGGCCATCACCGCCTGCTGCAGCGGATTGACCAGCATGTAGCCCTGACCGATCGTGGCGTTCACGGTATCGTAGATCGCCCATTCCTTGCCGTACTTGCGCTGCTTCCACGCCGGATCAGGCACGGTGCCATAGGACTGGCCGGGATAGGGCATGGGGAATTCCTGCCCGAGGCCAAGGCGGCGGGCCATCGCCGCGATCCTGTCCATCCCGATCGCTTGCGCGAAATGGTAGAAATAGACATCACACGATTGGTAGATGCCCTTCATCATGTTGGTCGTGCCGTGTCCGCGGTGGTTCCAGCAGTGGAACACGCGGTTGCCCACGCGCAGACCGCCCGCGCAGTTCACGCTCGCTTCGGGATCAAGCCCCGCCTCGAGGAACGAGAGCGCGACCATCGGCTTCACGGTCGAGCCCGGCGGGTAAAGCCCGCGCAGCACCTTGTTGCGCAAGGGCACGTGGTCGTCCTCCGCCAGCATCTTCCATTCGATGCGGCCGATCCCGTCGGCAAAGCTGTTGGGATCGAAGCTGGGCATCGAGACCATCGCCAGCACATCGCCGGTGGCACAGTCCATCACTACGACCGAGCCGGATTCAAGGCCGATGCGGCGCGCGGCATAGTCCTGCAGGCCCGCGTCGATGGTAAGCTGGATCGGCTTTCCGGGCACATCCTCGCGCGTGCCCAGATCGCGCACCACGCGCCCGCTCGCCGTCGCCTCCACCCGCCGCGCGCCCGGCACGCCGCGCAAGCGCTCCTCGAAGTGCTTTTCGAGCCCGTCCTTCCCGATCTTGAAGCCGGGTGTGATGAGCAGCGGATTGCGCTCCTTCTCGTAGTCATCGGCCGAGGCCGGACCGACATAGCCGACAAGATGGCCGACCGCCGGGCCGGTGGGATAATAGCGCGAGAAGCCGCGCTGCGGGATCACGCCGGGCAGTTCGGGCAGGCGCACGCTGACGGCGGCGAACTTGTCCCAATCGAGGTTGGAGGCTACTTCGACCGGCTGAAATCCGCGCGCCTTCTCCAGCTTGTCCTTGATGTCGCTCACGCGGTCGGCGGTGAGGCCGAGGAGGTCTGACAGCACCTTCAGCGTGGCATCGGCGTCCACCACTCGGTCGGGCACGAGATCGACCCGGAAATCAGCGCGGTTGGCAGCAAGCGGCGCGCCGGTGCGGTCGATCACCCAGCCGCGCCGCGGCGGGATGAGCGTCAGGTTGACGCGGTTGCTTTCGGAGGCGGCGCGGTACTTGGCGTTTTCCGCGACCGCCAGCCATGTCAGCCGGCCGGCCAGCAGCACGCCGACGCTCGCCTGCGCCATGCCCAGCACGAAGGTGCGCCGCTCGAACGAATGAGTCAGCTGCGCACCCGTTACCGGAAGCGGTCTCACCGGCTTGGACCAGGGCATCCGCACCGCTGGTCAAACCTTCCGGAGAGGGAGTAGGCGGATCCGGTCAAGCAGCGCGACCAGCCGCGTCACCACTGGATAGAGCGCGAGCGAGACGAGCAGCTGCGGGCCGATCACCAGCGGTAGCGGATAGCCGGCGGCAAGGCCTGCAATGGCGGCCGCGAGCAGGAGATAGGCGGTAAGCAGGAGGCATGCGACGGCCCAATCCTGCGTGAAACTGCGCCACAGCATGCGGTTGTCGATCGTGTCCATCGCCAGCATTGCCGCCGTCCATAGCACAATCCCTGAGCCGAAGGGTTGGCCGCTGTAGAGATCATCGAACGCGCCGAGCGGCAAGCCGGCCCAGATGGGCAGCAGACTGGGGCGAAGCATCCGCCAGCCCAGAAACACCATGAACGCCAGTGGCGGCACCACCGGGGCGGAGGCAATCACCGGCGAAAACGCGGCGAGCGAGGCGAGCATGACCGATACCCACGGCAGACCTTCGGCCAGCAAGGGCGAGGGCGCGCGGTTGATGCGCTGGGGCACGATGTCCTCTGGCCTTGCCGGGATGCGCGGCAGGTCTGGCAGACGGGGAAGGGGCATCAGTTGCCGCCTCCGTCCCCGCTCGCTTCCGGCGCCGGGCCTGCAGCCTGCTGGCTGGCACCAAGTGCGGTAATCGCGGCGGGTTGAAACACCGGCAGCACCATCACGAAATCGGCATCCGCAGGATCGCTGGCGAGATGGCCTACGCCCCCGTCGTGCAGCACCTCGGTGACGACCGCCACCGGAATGCCCGGCGGATAGAGCCCGCCCGAGCCGGACGTGACGAACACGTCGCCCAGCTTGAGGGGATTGACCCCCATGTTGATCAGGCGGATCGCGATGCGCCCGTCGGACTTGCCCTCGACGAACGCGGGGAGGCCATCACACGCACGCCGCACAGGCACGACGTTTTCGGGATCGGTCACCAGCAGGACGCGCGCCGTACCGGGGCCGGTTTCGATCACCCGGCCGATCAGACCCGCTGCCGAGCGCACCGGCTGGCCCGCGCGCACGCCTTGCGAGGCGCCGGCCGAAAGCACTGCAAATCGCCGCGCGCTTGCGGCAGTCGATCCGATCAGCCGCGCTGCTGCAATCGGCTTCATCGCCGGGTCGACAATGCCGAGCAGGGCCTTCAGCCGCCGGTTCTCGTTCTCCAGCGCCTGCATGGTGATCGCGTTGGCCCGTGCGGCGGCCACTTCGCGCGAAAGCGCGGCATTCTGGCGGCCGGCCTGGAAATAGGCACCGATGGCGGCAAGCACGCTCTGGCCCGTCGCGCGAGTTTCTGCACTTGCCTCGCCGGCTGGCCGCGCCAGTTCGCTAGCGGTGCCGCGCACCGAGCTGAACGCTGCCGGGTTGACGATGCTGACCACCAGCAGCCCCGCGCCCGCAAGGAACCCGGCCACGGCGATCACGTAGCCGGTGAAGATCCCGTATTGCGCCCTGCGCGAAAAGCCCGGGCGCCGGTCCACAGACCGCGCCATCTAGCCGTCCTTCCTTTTGCGACCTGCCGCGTGGCAGCGAAGCGGCGTCACGCCGTCATCAGCACGCCGCGGTAGATCGGATCTTCCATTGCGCGTCCGGTGCCCAGCGCCACGCATGAAAGCGGGTCTTCCGCCACGCTGACGGGCAGGCCGGTCTCTTCGCGCAAGTGCTCGTCCAGCCCGCGGATCAGCGCGCCGCCGCCGGTCAGCACGATGCCCTGGTCGACGATGTCGGCGGCAAGCTCGGGCGCAGTGTTTTCGAGTGCGATGCGCACGCCTTCGACAATCGCGCTGATGGGCTCGGACAGAGCCTCCGCAACATTGGCCTGCGTGATCGTGATTTCCTTGGGCACACCGTTGACCAGATCGCGGCCCTTGATGTGGATGATCTCGCCCACGCCGTCTGCCGGAACGATGGCGATGCCGAAGTCCTTCTTGATGCGCTCGGCGGTCGATTCGCCGATCAGCAGGTTGTGATGACGGCGCACGTAGGAAACGATGGCTTCGTCCATCTTGTCCCCGCCGACGCGCACCGAAGTGGTGTAGGCAAGGCCGCGCAGCGAAAGCACGGCGACTTCGGTGGTGCCGCCGCCGATGTCGACGACCATCGAGCCGACCGGCTCGGTCACCGGCATGTCCGCGCCGATTGCGGCGGCCATCGGTTCGAGGATCAGGAACACCTGGCTCGCACCGGCATTGCTCGCCGCGTCGCGGATGGCGCGCCGCTCGACCGAGGTGGAGCCCGAGGGCACGCAGATCACGATTTCGGGATAGCGCAGCAGGCTCTTCGAGCCGTTCACCTTTCGGATGAAGTGCTTGATCATTTCCTCGGCGACTTCGATGTCGGCGATCACGCCGTCACGTAGCGGGCGGATAGCCTGGATGTTGTCCGGGGTCTTGCCCATCATCATCTTGGCGTCGTCGCCCACGGCCTTGACCCGCTTGATGCCGTTGATCGTCTCGATCGCCACGACCGAAGGTTCATTCAGCACGATGCCGCGGTCCTGCACATAGACCAGCGTGTTGGCGGTACCCAGATCGATCGCGATGTTCTGGGAACCGAACTTGAAGAATCGGGAAAGCAGCGAGGCCATCAGAAAATCCGTGTAAAACTGCGGTTATGGCCGTCAGCGCTGTCGGCGCAAAAGGCCCGGGAGGGTCTGGCGAAGTGCGCGCATTAGCAGGGCGGCCGCGCAAAACCCAATATTTTGTGTAGGCTTTTACGGGATAAGTACGGCAGGCCGTCTCGAAAAAACGTATGCTCACCGCTACACTTGGCCAAGTCATGTCGCAGACCTCCAACATCCACCGGCGTGCCGTCCCCGGAACGATCCGGCGCTTGCCCGAAAACCTCGTCAACCGCATCGCGGCGGGCGAGGTGGTCGAGCGCCCGGCAAGCGCGCTGAAGGAACTGGTCGAGAACGCCATCGACGCGGGCGCGAGCCAGATTTCGGTGCGATTGGCAGGCGGCGGTCTCGAACTGATCGAGGTTATCGATGATGGCTGCGGCATGCGTGCGGGCGAGATCGCGCTTGCGCTGGAGCGGCATGCCACGTCGAAACTGCCGGATGAGGCCATCGAACAGGTCGCCACGCTGGGCTTCCGGGGTGAGGCGCTGCCCTCGATTGCTTCGGTCGCGCGCGTCACGATCGAGAGCCGCGCAGGCCCGCAGGGTGAGGCCTGGAGCCGCGTCGTCGACCACGGCGCTGTCATCAGCGAAGGCCCCGCCGCGCTGCCGCCCGGTACGCGGGTGCGCGTGGAAGATTTGTTCGGCAAAGTGCCCGCACGGCGCAAGTTCCTCCGCACCGCGCGCAGCGAATGGGCGGCCAGCCTTGATGTCGTGCGCCGCCTTGCGCTGGCCCGGCCCGATATCGGCTTCACGCTGGAGAACGATGGCCGCCGCGCGCTCCACGTCCAGCCCGGCGATACGCTTGCATCGCGCACAGCGCAGATCGTGGCGCGCGAATTGCACGACAATGCCGTCGCGGTCGATCTGGTGCGCGGGGATTTCCACCTGATCGGCGTGGCGGGCCTGCCCACCTACAATCGCGGCGTCGCCGATCACCAGTACCTGTTCGTCAACGGGCGGCCGGTAAAGGACAAGCTGCTGATCGGCGCAGTGCGCGGCGCCTATGCCGATATGCTCGCGCGTGACCGGCATGCGGTGCTGGCGCTGTTCCTCGATGTCCCGCCGGAGGAAGTGGACGTCAACGTCCACCCCGCCAAAACCGAAGTGCGCTTTCGCGATCCGGCGCTGGTGCGCGGGATGATCGTCTCTGGCCTGAGGCAGGCACTGATGACCGGGGACCGCCGCTCCGCCCAGGGACCCGATGCCGCTGCCATGCAGGCCTGGCAGGCCGAGCCGCTGGCGCAAATCCCTGTCTCGCCAGTGCCCGCTCCGGCGCCGCAGTCCAGCCTGTTCTGGCAAGCCCCCGCGCCGAAGGTGGCCGAGGCCGGGCCAGTCTGGCGAGGGTATGAGGCGGGGATGATGGCTCCGCCCGCCGCCCGTGCGGAACCGGCGGAACAGCCTGTGCCCAGCCACCCGCTCGGGGTCGCGCGCGGTCAAGTCGCCGCAACGTATATCGTCGCCGAAGCCGAGGACGGCCTTGTTCTCGTTGATCAGCATGCCGCGCACGAGCGGCTCGTGCTCGAACGCCTGCGTGCGGCCGGTGCAGGCGAGGGGGACGCCCCCGCACAGGCGCTGCTGCTCCCCGAAGTGGTCGAACTGGACGAGCTTGCCTGCGACCGGCTGGATGAGGCCGCTGCTCAGCTTGCCGCCTATGGCCTGTCGCTTGAACGCTTCGGTCCTGCGGCCATGCTGGTCCGCGCGGTGCCCGCCGTGCTGCGCGGCGGTGATGTGCAGGCGCTGGTGCGAGATGTCGCCGATGATCTGGCAAAAAACGGCGCCGCGCTGCTGCTGGGCGAGAAGCGCGATCTCGTTCTGGCAACCATGGCGTGCCACGGTTCGGTAAGGGCAGGGCGTGTACTGTCGGTCGCGGAAATGAATGCCCTGCTGCGCGAGATGGAAGTGACACCGCGCTCGGGACAGTGCAACCATGGCCGCCCGACGTGGATCAAGCTTGCCCACGGCGATATCGAAAAGCTGTTTGGAAGGAAGTAGCAATGCGCAAGAACATCCTCGCTCTCGCGTTGCTGCTGACCGCCTGTGGCAAGGCTCCGCCCCCGCCGCCGCCGCCTGCCAGCACCATCCAGCCCGAAGAGATCGACTACATGGCGATCAAGACCAACAAACTCTATGGCGGCGGCTGCAACTTCGTTGCGGATGGAGGCGGCATTGCCGCGCTCGTGCTCGCGCAGGAGAAGGAGGCGATCATCAAGCTCAAGGGTGAGATCGTCCGTGTCCCCGCCGATACGACCAGTCAGATGCTCCCGGAAAGTGCCCGCACCCGCTACGCCGATGCCGCACACATCCTGATCCTGGCGCCGATCCTCGGCACAGAGCCCACCGAAAACGGCGTGGTGCAGAGCCTTCCGGTCAGCCTGGCGATGCTCGATCCACAGGGCCGCGTGCAGTTCACTGCCAAGGGGCAGGTGCAGTGCAAGCCGATGTGAAAGCCTGAGCCTGCGCTCAGTCCGTTCCGTCCGGATCGCGCGTCGCGACCATGCCGAGCGCCTTGAAGCTCATCACCAGTTCGTCATTCTGGTTGTAGACGCGGGTTTCGCCGCGGATGATGCCCATTTCCGGCCGCGTCTTGCTGCGGCGCTTTTCGATCAGCGTGTTCTCGCACCTGAGCGTGTCGCCGGGATAGACGGGCTTGACCCAGCGCAGTTCATCGACACCGGGCGAGCCGAGGCCGGCCTGCTTGTTGCCCAGCAGGTTCGCCACCGTCATCGACATGGTCATCGCGGCGGTGTGCCAGCCGCTGGCTGACAAGCGGCCGAAGTGCGTCGCGGCGGCAGCGTCGTCATCAAGGTGGAAGGCCTGCGGATCATACTTGCGGGCGAAGTCGATCACTTCCTCGCGCGTCACCTCGTAGTGACCGTACCGTGTCACCGTGCCGGGGACGAGATCTTCGTAGTATTGCATCGCACCAATACCTTACACGTTGAACTTGAAGTGCATCACGTCGCCGTCGCGCACCACGTATTCCTTGCCTTCCTGCCGCAGCTTGCCCGCATCGCGGGCCGCAGTTTCGCCGCCTAGCGTGACGAAATCGTCATAGGCGATGGTTTCGGCGCGGATGAAGCCGCGCTGCATGTCGGAGTGGATCTCGCCCGCCGCTTCCGGCGCCTTGGCCCCGGCATGAACCGTCCAGGCGCGCGCTTCCTTGGGGCCGACGGTGAAGAAGGTGAGCAGGTGAAGCAGCTCGTATCCGGCGCGGATGATCTTGGCGAGGCCCGCTTCCTCCAGACCGAGCGCGGCAAGAAACTCGGCGCGGTCCTCGACCGGCATCGTCACGATATCGGCCTCGATCGCGGCAGAGACGACGACGGCATTGGCGCCCTCGGCCTTGGCCTTTTCAAACACGCGCGCGGAGAAATCATTACCGTTGGCAGCGGCCTCTTCCTCGACATTGCAGACGTAGAGGACGGGCTTGGCGGTGATCAGCTGGGCCTGCGCGAAGACGCGCGCTTCTTCCTCGTCCTTCGGCACCGTGAGCCGGGCGGGCTTGCCTTGGCGCAACAGATCGAGCGCCTGTCCCAGCACCGAGGCGGTGATCTTCGCTTCCTTGTCGCCCTGCGCCGCTTTCTTCTGCGCGGCAGGCACACGCTTTTCCAGGCTTTCGAGGTCCGAGAGCATCAGCTCGGTCTCGACCGTCTCGGCATCCGAAATCGGATCGATCTTGTTGTCGACATGCTGGATATCGACGTTCTCGAAGCAGCGCAGTACGTGGACGATGGCGTCCACTTCCCGGATATTGCCAAGGAACTGATTGCCGAGCCCTTCGCCCTTGGAAGCCCCGCGCACGAGGCCGGCGATATCGACGAAGCCGAGTTGCGTCGGGATGATCTTCTGGCTCCCAGCAATTCGGGCCAGTTCGTCGAGCCGCGTATCGGGCACGCCGACGTTGCCGATATTGGGCTCGATCGTGCAGAACGGATAGTTCGCCGCCTGCGCCGCCTGCGTCTCGGTCAGCGCATTGAACAGCGTCGACTTGCCCACGTTCGGCAGCCCGACAATCCCGCAGCGAAAACCCATTTGCTTGTCCTTGTTCATCGGTTCGGACGGAATAGACATTGTCCGATATGCTGACGGGCGCGATGGTATCCCAAGACGTCGAGGTCAAGGGGGGTGAATGCGATGAAGGTCTGGATCGTCTCGTTGTTCGCGATGCTTGCGGCGTTCACCGGCAGCCCGGCACTCGCTGCGGGCGGCGGCATTCACCTCGTTGCCAGTCCCGATACCGTGCTGGCGGAAACCGCCGCCCTTCTCAAAGGCCTCGGCTTCCTGCTCGGTGCGCATGGCAAGGGCATCGACGCGGGCCGGATCGCTGGGTGGACCAGGTAAATCCAGCGGTTTTTCACCAAAACTTCAGGGGTTGGGGGTAGGTCCGTTCTGAATGTAATGCGCCGCACCGTTGTGCGTGGACGCAAGAGGAAATGGACTGGATGAACCGGATTTCCCCGCCTTCGCTCGCGCTTTCCGCCCTTGCTCTCGCGCTTTTGACCGGAGGCTGCGGTGCCGACCCCAAGGCGTCCGCGGCGAAAGCGCGCGCCGAATTTGCCGCGCACGAATACCTCGCCGCGCAGGCCGACCTTGCCGCCGCGCTGGCGGCCACCCCGAACGATCCGGCACTGCTCGAGCTTCACGCCCGCAACGCGCTTGCGATGGGCGACGGCATTGCGGCCGGCGCCAGCCTCGAACGCCTGGCCAGCTTGCGCCGCCCTGCGGACTTCAACCGTCTTTCGGCGGAGGCTGCGCTGCTGCGGGGGCAGGCGCAGGATGCGCTGGCGGCGCTCGGGGATGACAAGTCCGCTCCCGGCCTGCGCTTGCGCGGGTTGGCGCTGCTCTTGGGTGGAGACAATGCAGGCGCATTGGGCGCCTTCGAAGCGGGCCTTGCCGTCGATCCGAGCAACGCGCCAATACTCGCCAGCCTTGCCCGGCTGAAGCTGATGGACGGCGACACAGCCGAAGCGCGCCGCCTTGCCGACCGGGCGCTGGCTGCTGATGGCGATCTGCTGGATGCCATGCTGGTCGATGGCCAGATCGCCACGGCGGAGGGTCGGCTCGGCAATGCGCTGGCCGCTTATGCCAAGGCGGGCAAGCGCTATCCCGGCAATCTGGCGGCGCTCACCGGGCAGGCGGGCCTGCTTGGCGATCTGGGCCGGACTGACGAACTCGGCACGCTGCTCGCGGGCTTTCAGGGCACGAGCAGCGACGGCACGATTGCCTATCTGAAGGCGCGGCTGGCCTCGGCCAAGGGGGATTGGGGCGCAGTGCGCGACATCCTTCAGGCCAACGAGGACAAGCTCAAGGACCGCGACGATGCCAATGTGCTTTATGCGCAAGCGCTCACCCAGATTGGCCAGCCCGAACAGGCGCGCGCGCGGCTTGCCCCGTTGCTGAGCCGCCACCCCGAAAGCGTGCTGCTGCGGCGTGAACTGGCCAAGGCGCAGATTGCGGGCAATGATCCCGCAGGTGCGGTGAAGACGCTGCTGCCCTTTGCCAGCAGCAAGACCGCCAGCGTCGAGGACTTGCGGCTGCTGGCCAAGGCGGCCGAAGCGGCCGGTGATCCGAACGCCGCATTCTTCGCGGCGCGAGCCCGCTATCCGACACCGCAATCGCTCGGGCAGGCGCTGGGTGCGGCAGACGCGGCGATGAAAGCGAGCAACTGGGGCAACGCGATCCGTGCCTATGAGCAGATCCTCGCGCTGACCGATGGGCGCAGCGCGCTGGTGCTCAACAATATGGCGTGGGCGCAGTCGCAGGTCGGCAACAAGGACAAGGCGCTGGCCTTCGCGCAGCGCGCGATCGCGGTCGCGCCCGAGGACCCCTCGGTCATGGATACGCTGGGGTGGCTGCTGCACGAGGCTGGCGGCAACAATGGCCGCGCGCTCGATCTCTTGCGCCGCGCCGCGCAGAAGGCCCCGCAAGACGCGGCAATCCGCGCGCACCTTGCCTCGGCGCAGCGCGGTTGATCGCAACAAAATGGGCCCCGACCGGGTGGTCGGAGCCCCTTTTTGTTTGAGATGGACTGAGCGGATCAGGCAGCGGCGAGCGTCATCCGCGAGGGCTGACGACGACGGCGCGCCAGTGCGAGGCCGATGATTCCGGCGCCGAACAGGCCGAGCATGCCCGGCTCGGGAACCGACGTGCCGCCGGTCGAAGTGCTGGTGCTGCCACCGCTGGTGCCGCCGCTGCTGATGGTGCCGGCACCGCTCGCCGAAGTGATCCCCGAAACGCCCACGATCGACTGGTAGCGCACGAAGAAATCGCTCAGCGTCAGCGCCGAAACCGGCGAGGCGAAGCTGAGGACGAAGGTGCCCGTGCCCGATTGCCCAGCGGTGAGGCCACCGCTGCCACCGCCCGCGCAAGAGCCGGTCGTGGCATCCTTGAAGCACACGTCTACGGTGCCGATTCCGTTGGGATAGTTCGAGTTCAGCGTGGTGTAGCTATAGGCCCCGGTCGACGCCGCGCCGGAAATCGTTGGATCGGTGTTGAATGCGAAGCTCGAAATGCGCGAGTCGGACACCGGTGCAGAAGTGGTGTTGCGGACCGAGTAATCGAACGAATAGTCGTTGCCGGCAACGCCCGTCAGCGTGAACGTGGTCGAGCCGGTCAGGCCGTCGATGGCGGCGCCGCCGCTGCCCGAATAGCCATTGTAGTCGAGCGTGACCGTCTTGCCGACGTCGCTGGAATTGAACAGCATCGAATCGGCAAGCGCGGGGGAAGAGGCAGACAGCGAAGCGACGATGGCAAGCGATGCAAACGCGGCGAACTTGGTCATGACCGTGCCCCTGATTGGTTAAATTGTGGTCTGTCCGAAAAGGAGCAAACTTAATGTCAGTGGCAGAATACAGCCGGTTCGGATGATTAATGCTGGCGCGGGTGTAAACCGGGCCGACGTCTTTGGCGCATGGGCGGGCCTCCTCTTCACCGAAATTTCAGGGCTCCGCGCCTATGCTCGAATGGTCATGAAACGCGCTCTCATCATCGCCGCGCTGCTCGTCGCCGGCTGTTCGCACGCCGATCCAGCGGCGCAGTTTGCCGCAGCGAAGCAGGCGTTCGCGGCAGAGGATTATGCGGCCGCACGGACCAACGCGCTCGCCGCGCTTGATGCCGATGGCAGCAACCGCGCATTGCTGCTCCTGCTTGTGCGCGCCCAGTTAAGGCTTGGCGATGGCGATGGCGCGCAGTCCGCGCTCAGCCGGCTCGAAGACGCCGGTGTCCATACGGCAGAGACTGCACGGCTGAAGGCCGAGGCGGCGATCCTGCGCGGCCAGCCGGATGCCGCATTGACGCTGCTCGGAACGGACGGCGATGCGGAGGCATGGCGCCTGCGCGCCGCAGCGCACGCGGCACAGGACGATTCCGCCGCCGCCCTGGAAGCACTGCGCCGCGGCATGGCCGCAAACGGCCGCAGCTATGCGCTGGTGCACGATTATGCCACCTTCCTGATTGCCTCGCAGGACTACTCCGGTGCCAGCGCGGCACTGGAAATGCTGCGCCAGTTGGGACCGCGGCGGCTTGATACCTTGATGGTCGCAGGCGCGCTCGCTGCGGCCACTGGCAAGCTGGACGATGCCAAGCGCAGTTTCAGTGCCGCAGCAGATGCCTTTCCTGCCCGTGTCGAGCCGCTGACTGCGCTGGCCAGTCTGGCCGACATGCAAGGTCAGATCGATGCGGCGATTGCGCTCGTGGCGCGCGCGGCGAAAATTTCACCCACGCATCACGAAGTTGTCGATCTTACCGTGCAGCTTGCATCGGAAAAGGGCGATTGGGAGACCGTGCGCAAGGCACTGGTCGGCCAGGAGTCGACGCTTGATCCGCGCTCGGCGAACGGGATGACGTATGCCGAGGCGCTGTTGCGGCTGGGGCACCCCGAACAAGCGCGCGCGATCTTTGCGCAGGCGCTGCTGCTTTCGCCGCAGAACCCCTATGCCCGCATGATGCTGGCCGAAGCCCAGCTGGCGGTCGGCGATGCGCCCGGCGCGCTGCGCACGGTGCGCCCGCTGTCGGACAGCGTGCTGGCGGGGCAGCGCGAACTTGATCTGGCGGCGCGTGCGGCGAAGGCGGCCAATGATCCGGCTGCAGGACCGCTGATGGCGCGGCTCCAGTCACCGCAGCTCAAGCTGAACGAGCAGCTTGCTGGCGCTGCACAGGCAGCAATGATCCGGCAGGACTGGAAAGCGGCGCTTGCGGCCTATGGCCAGATCCCGGGATATGACGGTGATGCGGAAGTGCTGCGCCGCATGGCAGCAGCAGCGGCGCGATCGGGCGATGCCGATGCGGGGCTGCGCTTTGCGGACCGCGCGCTCGAACTCGCGCCGCGTAATGCCGACATGCTGCATACAGCAGGGCTGGTGCGGCTCGAAACTGGCCGGGACCGGGAATCGATGGTGCGGCTGATGCAAGAGGCCAGCCGGATGGATCCTGCCAACCGCCTGTTCCGCGCGGATCTGGCGCGGGCGATCGCTGCTGCTGGCTGACCCGGCTCCTCCTTCAGGACCGCGCGTTGCGGCCCGTGAAGAAGGAGGGGTGGGGCAGGGGATCTATCTCAGGTTGAGCGGCGGCGACGGCGCGCCAGAGCGAGGCCGACGAAGCCGAGGCCCATCATGCCGAGCATGCCCGGCTCGGGAACTTCAGTGCCGCCCGTAGTCGAGGAACCGCCCGAAGTCGAACCGCCCGAAGTGGTGGAAGTAGAACCACCCGACGTCGTGGTGGTGCCGCCCGTCGTCGACGTCGTCGTGCCGCCGGTGCTCGACGAAGTGGAAGTCGTGGTGGTGCCGCCGGTCGTCGTTCCGCCCGTGGTCGAAGAAGTGGTGGTGCCGCCAGAGGTGGTGGTGCCGCCCGTGGTGGTCGAGCTCGAGCTCGAGCTGCCGCACATGTTGGCGCCGGCCGTGTGACCGCAGTTGCAATAGTGCGTGTGGCTGAACCAGGCCGAAGCTGGTGTGGAGATCATTGCCGAGCCCAGAAGGGCGGCGGAAGTCAGCAGAATGCGTTTCATGGTTGTTCCCCTTGCCTGAATGCCGTGGTTAAACTCAGGCAAAGCAAACTTGATGCCAAACGCGCATTCCTGCCGATTTTGGTGGTTAACGGCTGTTTGGACGTTACGTGACTGTAAGCCAGGCCGACGCTGAAACGCGTCAGTTCTGGCGCAGCGCCACATCATTCATGAAGCGCACGCTGTCGCCGGAGGCCAGCCAGCCAGCTTCCGCCGATACCGCGCCGAGCATTTCGACGAGATCATCCTGCTCGGCCTTGGCGAAATTACCGAGGACATAGCCGGTCACGCGGTCCTTGTGCCCGGGATGCCCGATACCGAGCCGCACGCGGCGAAAATCGGGTCCGATATGCTGGTCGATGGAGCGCAAACCGTTGTGCCCGGCATGGCCGCCGCCCTGCTTCACCTTGACCTTGAAGGGTGCGAGATCGAGTTCGTCATGGAACACCGTCAGCGCGTCCGGCCCGAGTTTGTAGAAGCGCAACGCCTCGCTCACCGCGCGGCCGCTTTCGTTCATGAAGGTAGCGGGTTTGAGGAGGATGATCCGTTCGGATCCGATCCTGCCATCCTGCGCCCAGCCCTGAAACTTCTTCTGGACGGGGCCGAAGCCATGCACCTCGGCGATCGTATCGAGCGCCATGAAGCCGACATTGTGCCGGTGGAGGGCATATTGGGGTCCGGGATTGCCGAGGCCGACCCAGAGCTGCATCGCGCGCTCTCCTCGTTCAAACGCCGGACGTGGAAGACTGGCTAGAGGGGGAAGGCTGGGGCCGGCCGCTCCCGCACGCGGGGGAGGGCCGGCGCCTAACCTTCAGTCGGCGATCAGGCCGAAGCTGCTTCGTTGTCGCCCTCGGCGCTCTTCAGCGCGGACGGGGCGACGATCGTGGCGATCGTGAAGTCGCGGTCGGTAATCGCGGAACGCGAGCCGGCCGGCAGCGCGACGCTGCTGATGTGGATCGAATCGCCGATATCGGCGCCGCTGACGTCGACCGCGACATCGTCGGGGATCGCGTCGGCATCGCAGACCAGATCAAGCTCGTGGCGAACGATGTTGAGCACGCCGCCCTTCTTGAGGCCGGGCGACTTGGCTTCGTTCACGAAGATCACCGGAACCGAGACTTCGACCGTGGCATGGGCCGAAACGCGCAGGAAATCGGCGTGGAGCGGGCGCTCCGAAACCGGGTGGAAGGCGACGTCCTTGGGCAGCGTGCGAACGGTTTCGCCGCCGACAGTGAGCTCGACGATCGAGTTGAAGAAGTGGCCGGTGCCAAGCTGGCGGCGCAGTTCCTTTTCTTCGACGTGGATCGC
Organism: Sphingomonadaceae bacterium; assembly: GCA_947375105.1. GTDB lineage: Bacteria > Pseudomonadota > Alphaproteobacteria > Sphingomonadales > Sphingomonadaceae > Novosphingobium. The sequence goes on along the minus strand of CANCET010000064.1, from coordinate 2,115 downwards.
GATGGGATCCTGATTGCCACCATAGATGACGGCGGGTGTGCGGCCTTCGCGACGCAGCGCACGGGAGGCTCCCTTGCCAGCCCGTTCGCGTGTCTCGGCCGGCAGATGCAGCGTTTCGCTCATGTACCTGTACCTTCACGTAATATGTTGAACCGATTTCCGCCGCCACGCCTCCAGGGATGACCATGCACGGGGAAGCGGCGGCCCTTAGCGTCTGCGGCAGAAAAAGCAAGGGGAAGCGGGGTATCGGGCCGCGTCAGTACACCCGCTTCACTTGCCACCCGCGCGCCTCGAGCAAGCGCGGCAGGCCGTCCACGCCCGCCACGTGCGCCGCGCCCACCGCGATGAACGGCTTCGCGCCTGCCTTGAGCAGAGCGTTGATCTGGTCCGCCCAGGCCAGATTGCGGCGGGTGAGCAGCGCCGCGCGCAGTTCGGGATCAGCTAGGAAGCCAGTCTGCGCCTCGCGCGCGATGCCCAGTTCATCGCCGCGCAGCCACAGCGCGAGCATGTCCTTGTCATCATCGCGGCTGTCCGCCGCCTCGTGCGCCACTTGCTCCAGCAGCACCGTCTGCGCGCGCGGCGGCAGCGCATCGAAAATGCCGAACTGGCTGTCGATGGTTTCCAGCCCGGCCACCGGCTTTGCGCCGATCACGCGGCGCAGTTCGGGTTCCACGCCGCTGTCGGGCTCCATGCCCTGCTTCAGCCCGCCAATCGCCGCAATTTGCAGTGCGACCGCCCAGCTTTCCTGATCCTTGAACCGCGTGTCGTCGAGCGTGAGATCCTTGTAGACTTTCGCAAGATCGCCGCGAAAGCGCGGGCCCACGCGCTCGCTTGGCGGTGGCAGGCCGGGGGTAAAGGCAAGGCGGCCAAGCGCCTGGCCCGCCACATCCGGATTGAGCGGCTCGCCAATCTCCAGCACCAGCCGGTCCGCCCCGCCAAGCGCGCCATCAATCGCCGGTCGGCGCCACTGGGTGCCGCGCGGGAGCGAATGGACCGTGCCGAGCAGCCAGCCATGCACGCCGGTACTGTCCGAGATCGCCCAGAGCGCGACCTTGGCGGGCTCCGCCGGAGGAGGCTTGGCCGCACCGCACGCGGCAAGCGCGATCAGCAGGAAGGCTGCCAGCAGCTGCGCGAGGCGGGGAAAGGGGGAAGACGGGCGTTGCATTGCGGCTGCCGGGATGGACCAAGCCCGTAGCGGACGCAAGAAGGAGCATTTCGGCCCCGCCCGCCGGTTGATTTGCCGCAGCCAATCGGCCAAAGCGCCCGGGCCATGCCAGAGACCGCTAACAGCGCCGCTAACACCGCAGCTTCGCCGCCCGAAGCAGAGCCTTTGAGCGTGCAGGACATGATCCTCGCGCTCCACGCCTATTGGGGCGCGCACGGCTGCCTGATCCTCCAGCCGTATGACATGCGCATGGGCGCGGGCACGTTTCACCCCGCCACGACCTTGCGCTCGCTTGGCCCGCAGCCGTGGAATGCCGCCTATGTCCAGCCGAGCCGCCGGCCGACCGACGGCCGCTACGGCGAAAACCCCAACCGGCTGCAGCACTATTACCAGTATCAGGTGATCATGAAGCCGAGCCCGCCGGACTTTCAGGCGCTCTATCTCGGCAGCCTCGCGGCCATCGGCATCGATCCGCTGCTCCACGATATCCGGTTTGTGGAGGACGACTGGGAATCGCCTACGCTCGGCGCATGGGGGCTGGGTTGGGAAGTGTGGTGCGACGGCATGGAAGTCTCGCAGTTCACCTATTTCCAGCAGATGGGCGGCTTCGATTGCAAGCCCGTCGCGGGCGAACTGACCTACGGGCTCGAGCGTCTCGCGATGTACATCCAGGGCGTCGACAACGTCTACGATCTCCGCTTCAACAATCACGGCGTCAGCTACGGCGAGGTCTTCCTCGAAAACGAGAAGCAGATGTCGAAATGGAACTTCGAGGTGGCGGACACCGAAACCCTCTTTGAAGGCTTCCGCCGCGCCGAGGCCGAATGCCGCAAGGCGCTGGAGGCCATATGGCATTCTCGCTGTCGGTAGAGCTACTGAATATCCGCTCACGCAAGAAGAAGAAAAGCTCTGCGGATTAAAGTGCTTGAGCGCAAGCAAAGCCACTCGAC
>CANCET010000063.1 GCA_947375105.1 Sphingomonadaceae bacterium | reverse complement strand
GATATCGGCGTAGCGGGCGTTGCCGCGCATATGGCGCAGCGCCCCGGTGTCGCGGCGTTTCTCGGCAATGTCAGCCGCCTCGTGTGCGATTTCAACCGCGACGAACATGGCCCGACGGTATGCCCCATCGCCAGCGACGGCCATGCCATTCCCGGCAACGCGCTGGATGGCGCCGGCCACGAAGCCCGGCTTGCGCGGTTCTACCGGCCTTATCACGTGGCGCTTGCCGATGTGTTGGATAGTGCCCCCCCGGCGCTGATCCTCTCGCTCCACAGCTTCACGCCGCAGTTGGCCAGTGCTCCAGCGCAGGCGCGTCCGTGGCATGTCGGCGTGCTCTACAACGATGACGACCGCGCCGCGCGCCTCGCCATCCCCCTGCTCGAAGCCGAAGGTCTCGTGGTGGGGGATCAGGAGCCTTATTCTGGCCGCCTGCTCAACGCCACGATGAACCGCCACGCTGAAGGCGAGGGTCGCCCTTATCTCGGCATCGAAGTGCGGCAGGACCAGATCGCCGATCCCGCAAACCACGCGGTCTGGGCCGAGCGGCTTGCGCGCATCGCCAATCAGGTGGCCATCGCGCTCGGCGGCTGAGCGGCGCAGGCGGATGGTTGCCGAGATAACTTTCGACGGTTTTGCGCGGTTGCGGTAGGTGCGCTGGACGACCGCTCGCGGACGAGTCCCGTTTTTCGAAAGAGAGTGCCAATGCCCGTCTATCGTTCCAGAACCACCACCCACGGCCGCAACATGGCTGGCGCGCGCGGCCTGTGGCGCGCGACCGGCATGAAGGACAGCGATTTCGGCAAGCCGATCATCGCGGTGGTCAACAGCTTCACCCAGTTCGTGCCGGGCCATGTCCACCTCAAGGACCTTGGCCAGCTGGTGGCGCGGGAGATCGAGGCGGCAGGCGGAGTTGCCAAGGAATTCAACACGATCGCGGTCGATGATGGCATCGCCATGGGCCACGACGGAATGCTCTATTCGCTGCCGAGCCGCGATCTCATCGCCGACAGCGTGGAGTACATGGTCAATGCGCACTGCGCCGACGCGATGGTCTGCATCTCCAACTGCGACAAGATCACCCCCGGCATGCTGATGGCTGCGATGCGCATCAACGTGCCAGCAGTGTTCGTCTCGGGCGGGCCGATGGAGGCAGGCAAGGTCGTGCTGAACGGCAAGGAAGTCGCGCTCGATCTCGTTGACGCCATGGTCGCTGCGGCGGACGAGAAATACACCGACGAGGAAGTCACGGCGATCGAGCGCTCCGCGTGCCCGACCTGCGGCTCGTGTTCGGGCATGTTCACCGCCAACTCGATGAACTGCCTCACCGAAGCGCTCGGCCTCTCGCTTCCCGGCAATGGCTCGGTGCTGGCGACCCACGCCGACCGCGAGCGCCTGTTCCGTGAGGCCGGCCGTGTCGCCGTGGCGCTGTGCCGTCGCTATTACGAGCAGGACGATTCCAGCGTGCTTCCGCGCGAAGTGGCCAGCTTCAAGGCCTTCGAGAATGCGATGAGCCTCGATATCGCGATGGGCGGATCGACCAACACCGTGCTCCACCTGCTGGCCGCCGCACATGAAGCGGGCGTCGATTTTACGATGGCCGATATCGACCGGCTTTCGCGCCGCGTGCCGTGCCTGTCGAAAGTCGCGCCCGCCAAGTCTGATGTCCACATGGAGGACGTCCACCGCGCCGGTGGGATCATGGCGATCCTCGGGCAACTGGAGCGGGCAGGGCTGCTCCACACCGATCTGCCGACCGTCCACAGCCCGACCATGGCCGATGCCATCAACAAGTGGGACATTTCCCGCAGCAATGACCCGGCCGTGCAGGAGTTCTTCAAGGCCGCGCCCGGCGGCGTGCCGACGCAGGTCGCCTTCAGCCAGTCGCGCCGCTGGAAGGAGCTTGATCTCGATCGCGAGACCGGGGTTATCCGTTCGGCGGAGCACGCGTTCAGCCAGGATGGCGGCCTCGCCGTGCTGTTCGGCAATCTGGCGGCGGATGGCTGCATCGTGAAGACCGCCGGGGTCGACGAGAAAATCCTCAAGTTCAGCGGACCGGCCAAGGTCTATGAAAGCCAGGACGCTGCCGTCACGGCCATCCTCACCGGTCAGGTCGAGGCGGGCGACGTCGTCGTGATCCGCTACGAAGGCCCGCGCGGCGGACCGGGCATGCAGGAAATGCTCTATCCGACGAGCTACCTCAAATCGAAGGGCCTCGGCGCAGCCTGCGCGCTCGTTACCGATGGACGCTTTTCGGGGGGCACCTCAGGCCTCTCGATCGGCCACTGCTCGCCGGAGGCGGCGGAAGGCGGCATGATCGGTCTTGTCGAGAACGGAGACCGCATCGAGATCGACATTCCCGCGCGCTCGATCAACCTGATGGTCGATGACGCCACGCTGGCCGAGCGCCGCAAGGTGGTTGAGGCGCGCGGTTGGGAGCCGGTCAAGGCGCGCCCGCGCAAGGTCAGCCTCGCGCTGCAGGCCTATGCCGCAATGACCACCAGCGCCGCGCGCGGTGCGGTGCGCGATCTTTCCGGCATCGTGCGCCGCAGCGGGCCAAAGGATGCCGGCTAACTTCCGGCAGGTCCTCGATGTCGCTGCGATGCGCGCTGCCGAAGCCGCGCTCATCGCGGGCGGCACCCCGGCTCAGGCGCTGATGGAAACGGCCGGCCGCGCTCTCGGCGAATGGGCCCGGCGGCTCGGGGCGGGCAGGCCGGTCACCGTGCTCTGCGGCCCCGGCAACAACGGCGGCGATGGTTACGTTGCGGCGCGGTACCTGATGGATCAGGGCGTCTCCGTTACCGTGATTGCCGCGCGTCAGCCGGCAACGATGGAAGCCATCGCGGCGCGCGCATTGTTTGCAGGCGAAGTCCACGCCCCCGGCATACGCCCGCGCGGCGGCGTGTTGCTCGATTGCCTGTTTGGCAGCGGCTTATCGCGGCCCATGTCTGACGACCTGTTCTCGCTCCTCATCAGCCAGGCTGAACTGCACCCTTTACGGATCGCTGCTGATCTGCCGAGTGGGGTCGAAGCGGACAGCGGCGCGGTCCTCAATCCGGGGCTCCCCACCTTCGATCTCACGGTCGCGCTGGGTGCATGGAAGCACGCGCATTTCGCGATGCCCTCCGCCCCGCTGATGGGCGCACTCCGCCTTGTCGATATCGGCGTGACGGCAGTGCCGGGCGCAGCGCGGGCGCTGGCCAAGCCCGAGATCAAGGCGCCCGCTGCCGATGCCCACAAGTACCGCCGCGGTCTGCTTGGGGTGGTTGCAGGCGCCATGCCGGGCGCGGCGCTGCTCGCCGCAGAAGCCGCGCAGCGTGCCGGGGCCGGTTACGTCAAGCTGCTTTCCTCAGTGCGTCCAGAAGGCGTGCCGCCTGCGCTGGTCTGCGATAATGCTGACCTTGCCGCGCTGGCTGACAAGCGGATTGCCGCGATTCTCGTCGGTCCCGGGCTTGGCCGCGACGAGAACGCCGCCACGCGCCTTGCCGCCGCGCTCGCCGCAGGCCGTCCGCTGGTGATCGACGCAGACGCGCTGATGCTTCTCCGCCCGGACAGCCCCGGCAAGGCCCCGCGCGTGCTGACCCCGCATGAAGGCGAAATGGCCGCGCTCGAAGCCGCCTTTGGCCTGTCTGCCACTGGCACGCGCAGCGCCCGGGCAGTGGCCCTTGCCGAAGCAGCACGGGCAATCGTGGTGTTCAAAGGCCCGGACAGTTTGGTGGCTGCGCCGGGCGGCGCCGTGACGGTGAGCCCGCGCGCCTCGGCGTGGCTTTCGGTGGCTGGCAGCGGCGACGTTCTGGCTGGGATCATTGCCAGCCGACTTGCCGTTCTGGGCGATGGGCTGCTTGCCGCGGAGGAAGGCTTGTGGCTCCACGGCGAAGCGGCGCGGCGGTGTGGCCCGGCTTTCACCGCGGGGGACCTTGCCGCCATGACCGGACATGCCCTAAGGGCCGCTCTCGCATGACCAACCCCGGCCTCATCATTCGCATCGCCGCCAAGGGCGAAGGCCAGACCGCCGACGGCCAGTATGCCGCGCTCGCCGCGCCCGGGGACGTGCTCGAGGCGGACGGCACGCTGACCCCCGGACCCGATCACGCCGCGGCCGCCTGCCGCCATTTCCCCGCTTGCGGTGGCTGTCAGCTCCAGCATCTCTCAGAGGCGGCATTGGCCGCATACGTCGCTGGCCGGGTCGAGGGCGCCGCGCGGGGGCAGGGGCTCGATCCGGGCGACGTCTCGCCGCCGCACCTCTCGCCTCCGGGCACGCGCCGCCGCGCCACTCTTCATGCGCAGGCCATCGGCAAGCGTGTCGTGCTGGGCTTTCGCGAGGCCGGTTCGCACAAGATCGTGGACCTGAAGGAATGTCCGGTCCTCGCCCCCGAACTGGCTGCGCTGATCCAGCCCTTGCGGACCCTGCTCCAAGCGCGGGGCGCGCGCAGCCTCGCCGCAGATATCGGCCTCACGCTCGCCGATCAGGGCGTGACGCTCGATCTCGCCGGGCTGACGATGGAGGGCCTAGCGCAGACCGAGGCGCTGCTGGATTTCGCGCAGGCACAGCACCTTGCCCGGATGACCCTTGATCAGGGTGACGGTCCGGAGACCGTTTGGGAGCCCGATCCCGTTACCGTGACGCTCGGCGGCGTGCCGGTCGGCCTGCCGCCCGGAGCGTTCCTGCAAGCAACGCGCGATGGCGAAGCGGCCCTGATCGCAGCGGCACAGGGCTGGCTGGCAGGCGCAGCCACGGTCGCCGATCTCTTCTCCGGTCTCGGAACGTTTGCCTTCGGGCTGGCCGGGCCGGGCACCAAGGTGCTGGCGGTCGAAGCAGCACGCGATGCGCATCTGGCCTGTCAGGCGGCAGCTCGCATGCGCGGGCGACCAGTGCATTCGCTGCACCGCGACCTTTTCCGCAACCCGTTGCAAAAAGAGGAACTCGACCGGTTTGCCGCCGTCCTCCTCGATCCGCCCCGCGCCGGGGCGCGTGAGCAGGTCTTGCAACTCGCCACATCAGCGGTGCCGCGTATCGTCTACATCAGTTGCAATCCTGCCAGCTGGGCAAAGGATGCCGCGGCTTTGATCGAGGGTGGTTACAAGCTCGCCGGGCTCGTGCCGGTGGGACAGTTCCGCTGGTCCACCCACGTCGAGCTGGCGAGCCTGTTCGTCAGAGGCTGAAGACTGCCATTGCGGCGTGCAGCACGAGCGCCATGAGCGCCACGCTTGAAAGCGCGAACAACGCAAAGCGCGGCGCGACCTTGTTGACCGTCGACTGGAAGATCGAGTGGACGACACGCAGTGCCACATAGGCCCATGCGATCATCAGGTTGACGCCGTCTCCCTGTCCGACCAGCGCCAGGACCAGCGCCACTGCATAGAACACCGTAGGTGCTTCGTGCAGGTGATTGTAGTTGTGGGCTTTCCATTGGATGCCGGGCTTGAGCAAACCTTCCAGCATAGCCCCGGTCCAGCCCACATCGGCGTTCGGATCATCCGATTTGGGCAGCGCGGAGATTGCCGGGATGCGCGTGGCATACATCCACACCCACATCACCATGGTCCAGGCGGCCAGAACCACCACCGGCTTCAGGATTTCCATTCCAATCATCGCATGCTCCCCCGCTTGTTATTGACACCAAGGTGAACAGCACGGAATCAATTGTCAATTGCAACGGGTTATCCCGCAGCGATAACCCGCGCGAAGGCTGCCGGATCGACATTCCCGCCCGACAGGATCACCGCGGTTCGCTCGTCTGCCGGAACCTTTCCGGCCAGCACCGCAGCAAGCGCCGCCGCGCCGCCGGGCTCGATCACGAGGTGCAGCTTGGCGAAGGCATGGACCTGCGCTGCGCGCACTTCGGCTTCGCTGACGGGCACGCCTTGCATGCCATGTGACGTCATGACCGCAAAGTTGATCGGAAAGGTCGCCATCGTTTGCAGCGCGTCGCAGGCGGTGGGCGGCGGATTGGCACCAACGCCGACAATCGCACCGCCCGCCAGACTGCGCGTGACGTCATCCCAGCCTTCGGGCTCGACCGGCACGATCTGGGCGTCCGGGCAGGCCAGCGCGAGGCCCGCGGCAAGGCCACCGCCGCCGCACGGCGTCACGATGCGCGTCGGCGGGCCACCGGCGAAGCATGCCATCTGCGAGGCCAGCTCGATCCCGGTGCTGCCCTGACCCTCGATCACCCACGGATCGCCATAGGCATGGACGAGCACTGCGCCCTTTTCCGCGCAAAGCTGCGCCGCGATGGCATCGCGCGATTGGGTAAGGCGCTCGTAGAGCACGACTTCGGCACCGAGCCGCCGCGTTTCGGACAGCTTCACCTGCGGCGCGTCTGACGGCATGACGATGGTTGCCGCAATGCCCAGTCGGCGCGCAGCCCAGGCCACACCTTGCGCATGGTTGCCGCTGGACACCGCGACCACACCGCGCGCTCGTTCCGCATCGGTCAGGTCGGTCATGCGGTGCCAGGCGCCGCGGATCTTGAATGCGCCCATCGGCTGCAAGCATTCAGCCTTGCACCAAATGCTGCCGCCATCGGGCAATTCCAGTGGCAGCAGCGGCGTTTGCGGCAAAAGCGCGGCGACCTTGACGGCTGCGCGCAGCACGCCTTCGCGGGTGGGTTCACGGACCTGAGGGGCAGGGGCCAATTGGGGACTTGGGTTTGTCATGCCCATACCCTAAAGGCGCTGCTTTCGAAGCGCCAGCGCGGTCGCGCGCGCTGACTGGTTCTGGAGTTTCCTGATGGCCAAAGTCCTTGTTATCGGCGCAGGCGGCGTCGGCTCGGTTGCCGTTCACAAGATGGCGATGAACCCCGATATCTTCAGCGAAGTGGCGCTCGCCAGTCGCACGCTGCCCAAATGCGAGGCGATTGCCGCCTCGGTCAAGGAGCGCACCGGCCGCGATGTCGCGACCTACCAGCTCGATGCGGATGACGTCACCGCCACCACGGCGCTGCTGAACGCGCTCAAGCCCGCGCTCGTGGTGAACCTCGCGCTGCCCTATCAGGACCTCAACATCATGGAGGCGTGCCTCGCCGCCGGGGTCAACTACATGGACACCGCGAACTACGAGCCGATCGATGAGGCCAAATTCGAATACAAGTGGCAGTGGGCCTATCAGGAACGCTTCAAGGCCGCCGGCCTCACCGCGCTGCTCGGTTCGGGCTTCGATCCGGGCGTGACTTCGGTCTTCGCCACCTGGCTCAAGAAGCACAAGCTGGACTCCATCCGGTACCTCGACATCCTCGATTGCAACGGCGGCGATCACGGCCAGCCGTTTGCCACCAACTTCAATCCGGAAATCAATATCCGCGAAATCACCGCTCCGGCACGCCGCTGGGAAAACGGTGCGTGGGTCGAAACCCCGGCGCTGACCATTCGCCAGACCTTCGATTTCGAGGCGGTCGGCCCCAAGAACATGTACCTGATGTACCACGAGGAGCTCGAAAGCCTCGCACACCACTTGCCCGAGATCGAGCGCATCCGCTTCTGGATGACCTTCGGCGATGCCTATATCACGCACCTCACCGTGCTGCAGAACGTGGGCATGACGCGGATCGATCCGGTGATGTACGAGGGCAAGGAAATCGTGCCCCTCCAGTTCCTCAAGGCCGTGCTGCCCGAACCCGCGAGCCTTGGCGCGCTCACCAAAGGCAAGACCAACATCGGTGATATCGCCACCGGCCTCAAGGACGGGCGCGAGAAGACCTTCTACATCTACAACATCTGCGATCACGAAGAGGCCTTTGCCGAAACCGGCAATCAGGCGATCAGCTACACCACCGGCGTCCCTGCGATGATCGGCGCGGCGATGCTGATCACCGGCACCTGGGGCGGCGCGGGCGTGTTCAACATCGAACAGTTCGATCCTGATCCCTACATGGACATGCTGAACAAGCACGGCCTGCCCTGGCAGGTGAAGGAGCTTGAGGGGCCGCTGACGTTCTGAGTCCATCCTCGCCCTGCGGGTGAGGATCAGGAGAGCATTGATGGAAACCAGAGCCGGCGATCCCGGGGCATTCGCCCACTTCGACCTGAACCGCGTTGATAGCCCGGCCTTCGTGGTCGATGCCGCGCGGCTCAGGCAGAACCTGAACATTCTCGCCGATGTGCGTGATCGGGCAGGGATCAAGGTCCTCGCCGCGCTCAAGGCGTTCTCGATGTGGCGGGTCGCGCCGCTGATCGGCGAATACCTCGACGGCGTCTGCACATCGGGCCTGTGGGAAGCGCGGCTTGCCGCCGATCACTATGCCGGGGAAATCGCGACATACTGCGCTGCCTACAAGGCGGAGGACTTGCCCGAAATCCTCCAGCACTCCGACCACGTGATCTTCAACACGCCGGGCCAGCATGCGCGCTTTGCCGATCTGATCGCGGCGGCGCGGGCAGCGGGCGAGCCGTTCGATATCGGATTGCGAATCAACCCTTTGCATGCCGAAGGTGAAGTGCCGCGTTATGATCCATGCGCGCCGCATTCACGCCTTGGTTTTCCGGTGGACCAGCTGCGGCCCGAGCATCTGGAAGGCGTTTCCGGTCTCCACTTCCACACCCTGTGCGAGCAGGATTTCGAGCCGCTGGAACGCACCTGGGCCGCCCTCAAGCCGCATATCGCGCCCTATTTCGGCCAGCTCACGTGGCTCAACTTCGGCGGCGGACACCACATCACCCGCGCCGATTACCAGCGCGAGGACCTCATCGCGTTTCTGAAGTCGGTGCGCGAGGAGACCGGCTGTGAGATCTACCTCGAACCGGGCGAGGCGGTTGCGCTCGACACAGGCATTCTCGTCGGCACGGTGCTTGATACGCACTGCAACGGGATGCAGCTCGGCATCACGGACATTTCCGCCACCTGCCATATGCCCGATGTGATCGAGGCGCCCTATCGCCCTGCCATGCTCGGCGAACTGCCCATCGACGAATACGAAGACGGGGAAGGCGACGCCCCGGTTCGGCTCGGCGGCCCCTCGTGCCTCGCAGGTGACGTCATCGGCGACTACCGCAAGCCGGGACTTGCCGAGCCCAGCACGCGCTTCGCCTTCCTCGATCAGGCGCACTACTCGATGGTCAAGACCACGACCTTCAACGGCGTCCCGCTCCCTTCGATCTGGCTGTGGGACAGCGAGACCGATGCGCTCGAATGCGTGAAGCGTTTTTCGTGGGAGGACTTCCGCGCCCGCCTTTCCTGAGGCATCGTCTCTGCCACGATAAAACGAGGCGGAGAGTTTGAATGGCGGACGTGCAGCTTGATGGCGTGACCAGCGACCCGGTGACGATGGGCTGGATGGTCGGCGCACCGCCGCCGCCCGAAAAGCGCATTCTCGGCGCCCGCGCGGACCACATGCGCTTTCCGATGATCCGTTGGTCCTATTCGAACATGCGCAGCTTCTGCCCGACCGTTCGCGTCGCCGCGAGCGGAGTAGGCGCGCCGTTCCCCCGTGCGCTGCGCGATGATCTCGGCCGCGTGCCCTTCTTCCCGCTTGGCGCCGACCGCGAAACCACATTCGAGGCATCGCTGCTCTCCGCATTCACCGACGGCATTCTTGTTCTCCACAAGGGTGCAGTCGTGTTCGAACGCTGGTTCGGCGTGACCGGGCCCGAAACCCGCCATATCGCGTTCTCGGTCACCAAGAGCTTTGTCGGCACACTGGTGCAGATGCTGGTCGGCGAAGGGCGCATCGACCTTTCAGCGACTGTCGCCAGCGTGATCCCCGAACTCGCCTCCAGCGGCTTTGGCAGCGCGACAATCGGACAGGTCCTGCACATGACCACTGCCCTCGATTTCTCCGAGGAATACGGCAATCCCAACTCGGGCATCGGAGCCTACAGCGCCGCGCTCGGCCTCACGCCGCGCCCTGCCAGCTACACCGGTCCGCACAACCTGTGGGATTACCTCACCACCGTCCCCGGCGCAGGCACGCACGGCGAACAATTTGTCTACCGCACGCCGAACACCGATGTGCTCGCCTGGATCATCACCCGCGCCGCCGGCAAGCCTTTCGCCGAGGTTCTTTCCGAACGCCTGTGGCAGCCGCTCGGCATGCTTGGCGATGCGGACCTCATCGTCGACGAAGCCGGCGCAGCGTTTGCCGGCGGCGGCTTGAATCTGCGGCTTGAAGATCTTGCCCGCTTCGGCGAGGCGCTGCGGCTCGGCGGACTTGGCGTGGTTCCAGAAGGCGACGTTCGCCGCATCCAGCAGGGCGGTGATCCGGAGCGCTTCCACAAGAGTGCCTACCCGCTGCTTGGCGGCTGGAGCTACGGCAGCCAGTGGTGGCATTCGCATGACAACCACGGCTGCTTCAGCGCGCGCGGGATTCATGGGCAGACCCTGTGGATCGACCCGGTAGCCGAAATGGTTATCGCCCGATTCGCCTCGCATCCCACTGCGGCGAACGGGGCGAACGACCCGCACTCGCTGCCAGCTTGGCGGGCCCTTGCAGACACCCTGAATTCCTGAGGATTTCCGCCACCCCGGTCAAAATTGTTTCACCTATGTGACATCAGCATGAAGTGCCCTTTTTTTCACTTGATGTTCAGGGGAGGGGGGCTATTACCCGCTTCCGCTGCCCCATGGGGACTTCCAAACCGCAAGGCAGCTTTGTCGCAATTATCCGTTTGGGGGTCCCTTGAGTTGCACATCCATCCTGACGCATTGGCTGTAGCTGGCGCTTTCGCGCCTGACCAACCCGCCATTCTGAATCGTCCGCACGCTGCGGCGCGCGCTGCCCGTTTCTTCGTCGAGAAGTTTCCGGGGCGTTCGCTCTATGCGGTCAAGGCCAATCCCTCGCCGGAGCTGCTCCGCGTGCTGTGGGATGCGGGGATCACGCACTATGACGTAGCATCGATCGCGGAAGTGCGCATGGCGCGCGCGGCGCTTCCTGATGCGACGCTGTGCTTCATGCATCCGGTCAAGACACCCAGCGCGATTACCGAGGCCTATCGGGACCACGGCGTGCGCGTTTTCAGCCTGGATTCGGTCGAGGAGCTGGAGAAGGTCCGCGAAGCGACCACGCTTGCAAACAACGGCGTCCTCCCCGAGGATCTGACGCTGTGCGTGCGCCTGCGTGTCTCGTCGGAGTATTCGGAGCTCAGCCTCGCCTCGAAGTTCGGCTGCGATCTTACGGGCGCGGCAGAGCTTTTGCAGGCCACCCGCCAGGTCGCCGATTCGCTCGGCATCTGCTTCCACGTGGGCAGCCAGTCGATGAGCCCGCACGCGTATGTGCAGGCGCTCGAGCGGGTCCGCGCGGCGATCGTCGATGCGTCGGTCACGGTTGACATCATCGATGTCGGCGGCGGCTTCCCCTCGATCTACCCGGGCATGGAGCCTCCGCCGCTCGAGGATTACTTCGGCGTAATCGACCGCACCTATGAATCGCTGCCGGTCTCGTATTCGGCAGAACTGTGGTGCGAACCGGGCCGTGCACTTTGCGCGGAATACAACTCGATGATCGTGCGCGTCGAACGGCGCCGCGGGACCGAGCTCTATATCAACGACGGTGCCTACGGTGCGCTGTTCGACGCCGCGCACGTGGGCTGGCGCTTCCCCGTCCGCCTGCTGCGCGAGAGTGCGGCGAACGAGGACGGCGACACTGAACTTGAAGGCTTCAGCTTCTGGGGTCCGACCTGTGACGATATGGACCGGATGGAAGGGCCCTTCGCGCTGCCGACGGATATCAAAGTTGGCGATTTCATCGAGATCGGCATGCTCGGGGCCTATGGTGCGGCGATGAAGACCGCGTTCAACGGCTTTGGCGCAACCGATGTCTATGAAGTCTCGGACGAACCGATGGCTAGCCAGTACCGCGGAGACCGCCGCGATCCGCGTGTGACGGACAACGTCGTCTCGCTGCGCTGAGATAACAGCACCGGGCTCAACCCGGGTCGCAAAAGAAAGGCCCCGCGAGCGATCGCGGGGCCTTTCATTTTGCCGCATCCATTCGGCCTCAGCGGTACGGCAGTCTCATTCCCGCTGGTTGGCATGCTGACGGGCCCAGCCGGGTGCCGTGCACGCTCATCTGCAAGATGGCCATGCACGGCAACACTGGAATATGGGGCCTGCCCTAGAAGATGTCGGCCAGCTTGATCTTCGCGCCGATATAGAAATAGCGTCCGACGGCGCTCACCGGATAAGCGAACCCGGCAGCAATATCGGGCTGCTGGTCCGTGAAGTTGTTGATGCCGCCATAAATCGTGAAGCGATCGCTGGCATCGACGCTGAGCTGGATATCATGCTCCCAGCGCGCCTTGTACATGATGTACCGCGGATCATAATTCGGATGAGCTTTCTGCTCGATCTGCGTGTAACGCTCGGTTTTTCCTTGCCATGACAGGCCATAGTTCACGGTCACCGGGCCGTGGAACCAGGTGACCTGCGCATTGCCGCTGTATTTCGGGCGATAGGTCCGATTGCGCTGCTGCTCGGGCGTTCCGCCAACGGTCGCCAGGAACGTCAGGTCGTTCAGGTATCCACCCGAGAGCCTGAAATCCAGAAGGCCCAGCTTGGGCGACATGGTAAGCCGGTAGGCTGCGCTGACTTCTAGTCCCGAGGTCGTGAATGCGGCCACATTGAGGGTCTGCGTGGTGTAGGAGTTGATGAAGCCCGTCTTCGCCGAGCGCGTGAAGCTGTTGCAGAACACGTTCTGCAAATTGGGCTGATCGACGCAGAGCTTGAAAACTTCATTCACATCAGGCGTGTTGATCGCGTTCTTCAGCTTGATGTCATACCAGTCAGCCGTGAACGTGAAGCCGCGCAGGAAGCTGGGCCGCAACACGATGCCCGCCGTCCAGCTTCTTGCGGTTTCAGCCTGCAAGTTGGGATTGCCGCCAGAAAGCCCGGGTTGGCTGGTGCTCTGCTTCGGATCGGTCGCCGGGCTGAAAGCTGCGATCTGTGCGGGTGTGAGGCCCACCGCCGTCAGGGCCGCAACACAGTTCGCCTGCCGATACTGCGTGCCCTCTGGCAGGTTCGTCGGGTCACACGGGTCGCTCAGGAAGGTCTGGACGCCTTGCAGCGGGTTGTAGAGCTCCGTGATGTTGGGGGCGCGCACGGCGCTGGAAATCGTGCCGCGGAACGTGATGTCGCGAACAGGCGAATAGGCGCCATCGATTTTCCAGGTCGTGGTCGATCCGATGGTCGAGTAGTTCGAATAGCGCACCGCGCCGCCAAACGAGAGATCCTCCGCAAAGGGCACGTGCTGGAGCAGGGGGACGCTCAACTCGCCGTAGACTTCCTTGACGTCGAACTGGCCGCCACTGGGCGCCGTCTGGTTGCCGCCGTCAAAGAAGCCGCCCTGCGCATAAGCAGACGGGGTCGAATGCGTCTTTTCCTTGCGATACTCGGCGCCGAGGGCGAATTTGACCGGCCCGCCGGGCAGCGTGAACAGGAAGCCCAGATCGCCAGAGATCGATCCACTGACGACGTGCTGCTCGCTGTAGGCACGGGTCACATCATCGACAAAGGCGAACTTGCGGCCTGCTTCCGAGCTTTGGCCATAGCCGAGCAGGTTCAGCGGTTGGCACTCGCCCGGCTTGAAGCTGAGCGGCTTTCCGGAGACCGGGGCGCCGGTAATCGTTGCCACGCCCGCATAGTTGTTCGGGTCGATGACCGTCTCGCCAGGCAGGTTGATTCTGCAAGTCGGCTGCCCCGTTGCCGGATCGAGAACCGCATCGACAGCCGCATAGTAGCGATCGGTCAGGCGCGTGTTGCCCGACGTGACGACTGACGAGGAGCGCCCGTAAACATAGGAAACCTCGTAGTTCAGGTTGCCGCTATGCTCACCCTCGCTCAATGTCCCGCGCATGCCCAGCACGCCGCGGTAGGTCTCGCGCTTGGCCCTCGAGGTGTTGACGCCGAGATCGAAATTGTCGCGGTTGACCAGCGCGCCGATCGGCGCTGCCGTACCAAAGCGGTTCTTGAGGTAATAGTTGTCCGGCGTGAGGAACGTGTAGAAATCGAACGAAGGCTGGACCACAGTGAAGGCGTTGATCCGCACATACTTGCCCTCGGCAAAGAACTTCGCGGCCGGCGAAAATTCGTAGCTGAAGAGGGCGTTGACATTGTGCCGCTCGATCTGCGGCTCGATATCGCCGAAATAGCCCGCAGTGGGCGTATTTGAGGTGCTGTTGATGGCCCTGCCGCCTGTGCCCGGAAGCAGCGTGCCACGGTCATAGGGATGACCGTCGCCGTCAAAATTGGGCACGTACTGGAATTCGGTGGCGTTTGTCTCTGGGTTGAAAACACCGATATCGACGGCGCCGTTGGGTGCGCTGTCTGCCCAGCTCACGTTCGAATAGATCTTGTCGTAGGGCTGGCTGAGATTGTTGCTGCCATCGGGCTGCGTGGGATTGTCGAGATTGCGGAGCAATTGCAGGTTTTGGCGCGGATCGCCGAGGTAGCCTCGATCCTTCTGGTTCAGCCTGTCCGACTTGTTGTATTCATAGGCCAGCGTGAAGTTGCCGCGGCTTTCGGCAAAATTGTGTCCGGCCGTGACCGAGACGAACTGGTTGGCGCTATCCCCGCGCGATGAAACGCCGGACTGGACACGTGCCGTCAGGCCCTCGAAATTGCGCTTGAGACGGAAGTTCACGACGCCCGTCACGCCGTCCGCACCATAGATCGCGGAGACGCCGCCGGTCAGGATATCGACGCCTTCGATCAGGTCGACTGGGATGGTGTTGATGTCGACGGAATTCTGGCCCGAGTAGGCGTTGACGTGGCGGCGGCCGTCCACGAGCACCAGAGTGCGCTGCGAGCCGAGGTTCCGCAGGTTCAGCACGCTGGTCCCGACATTTCCGGCACCAGACGGATCGCCATAGTTCTGGGAGTTCGAGCCTGCGTTTGAGCCATTGGTCAGCGAGCCAACCAGCGCCGGGCTATTGATCAGCAGGGACGTGACGTCCGTCTTGCCCGAACGCTCGATGATCTTTGCCGAGATGGAGGTTACCGGGTTCGGCAGTTCGATTTCCGGCCGGAGGATGCGGGTGCCGGTGACCACGATGGCGACCGGATCACCCACGGCGTCTACTGCCGCCGGGTCTGGCTGCTGCGCGGCTTGCGCCTGCGCCTGCGCTGCGCCGGGCAGAGCGGTTGTGAGGGCGATGGCCGATACAGCGAGGTGAAGCGCTGCGCGCGGTGAACGATTGAGCAACATGGTTTCCCCCTGCAGAAGATCGAAAACTGACCCCAATGCAGAGCACTGGCAAGCCAGAGAACTTTCAAAAGTGTACTAACTTATGTGAGTGATGCGCGCCTGCAACATGGCAGGTCTCCCTCACACAGCAATACTTCGTTGCAGTGAAAAAACTCTGCTACCATCCGGTCTTAAGTGCAAAACTGGAATGCCGGATCTCTTCTCGCGAAGCTCAGGCAGCCTTGCGCATATCCAGTTCGAGCCGCTGCCAGATTTCCACCAGCGCATCGGTCAGTTCGGCCATCATTGCTTCGGTATGCGCCGGGCCGGGCGTGAAACGCAGCCGTTCGGTGCCGCGCGGCACGGTGGGATAGTTGATCGGCTGCACATAGACGCCGTACTCGGCGAGCAGGATATCGCTGACCTTCTTGGCGCGGATCGGATCGCCGACCATGAGCGGCACGATATGCGTGGTCGATGGCATGACCGGCAGTCCCGCATCGGCAAAGGACTTCTTCAAATAGGCCGCAGCGGCCTGCTGACCTTCACGCTCGACGCTTGAGGACTTGAGGTGGCGCACGGCCGCCAGCACACCCGCGGCGAGCACAGGCGAGAGCGAGGTGGTGAAGATGAAGCCCGGCGCGTAGCTGCGGATCACGTCGATAATTCGCGCGTCCGATGCGACATAACCGCCCATCACGCCGAACGCCTTGCCCAGCGTACCCTCGATGATGTCGATCCGGTGCGCGGCCTCGTCCCGCTCCGAAATACCGCCGCCGCGCGCGCCGTACATGCCAACCGCGTGTACCTCGTCGATGTAGGTGAGGGCGTTGTACTTCTCCGCCAGGTCGCAGATCGCGTGGATCGGAGCGATGTCGCCGTCCATCGAATAGACGCTCTCGAACGCGATCAGCTTGGGCAGCGCGGGATCGGTCTCGGCCAGCAGTTCTTCCAGATGCGCCACGTCGTTGTGGCGGAACACCTTTTTCTCGGCACCCGAATTGCGGATGCCCGCGATCATGCTGGCGTGGTTCAGCTCGTCCGAAAAGATCACGCAGCCGGGCAGGATCTTGGCCAGCGTGGAGAGCGTCGCGTCGTTCGAGACATAGCCGCTGGTAAACAGCAGCGCGCCGTCCTTGCCGTGCAGATCGGCCAGTTCGGCCTCGAGGTCGACATGATAGTGCGTGTTGCCGCCGATATTGCGAGTTCCGCCAGAACCCGCGCCAACGTCGTGCAGCGCTTCTTCCATCGCGCCGATCACCTTGGGGTGCTGGCCCATCGCAAGGTAATCGTTCGAGCACCACACGGTGATCGGCTTGGGACCGTTATGCCCGGCAAAGCAGCGCGCATTGGGATAGGCGCCCTTGTTGCGCAGAATGTCGATAAAGACGCGGTATCGGCCTTCGGTATGCAGACGCTCGATCGCGGAATCGAAAACCTGATCGTAATTCACCCGCGGCTCCCTATGAACCTGTTGTCACGCACCATTTAAGCAGGAGCCCGCTCAAGCCTTGCGAGGCTGGGGACCCTTGCTGCATTTCCTCCGCGGGCGACGGTCCATCCCGG